>DGEQ01000029.1:24085-27737 GCA_002386045.1 Hungateiclostridiaceae bacterium UBA3922
TATGCCACCTCCAACAGGAAACACCTGGTCAGGGAGAGGTTCAGCGACAGGGCAGGGCTGGCTTCCGGCAATGCAGACGACGAGGTCAGGGCGGCAGACACGATGCAGGAGAAGCTTTCGCTGGCGGACAGGTTCGGCATGACCGTGGTGTTTTCATCGCCTGACAGGAAAACGTACCTTGAGATAGTCGAAGGTATCGCGAAAAAGAGAGGCCTTGAGGTGGACAGGGAGTACCTGCACAGGGAAGCCATGAAATGGGAACTGCAGTACAACGGCCGTTCGCCGAGGACAGCAAGGCAGTTCGTGGACTGGCTGGAGGCAAACTTCCACGGGTGAGTATATGACCTGGGTCCATGTCTCGCTGTTTTCGCTGCCGAATATCCACCCCTTGTAATTTTTGGTTTCGATAACGAATATGCCGTATGGCGAAAGTATAACATGGTCGATCTGACTGGATGATCCGTGCTCAGAGCAAAAATTTAATCAGGATTCGGGCGATCGGGATCATCCTTACCGGCATGGGCTATGATGGTGCAAAGGGCCTGCTTGCCATGAGGAAAAAGGGTGCGAGGACCATTGGGCAGGACGAGGCGTCATCGGTCGTGTATGGCATGCCCAAAGCCGCATACAACATCGGCGCGGTGGAGATACAGGCGTCCCTCGAAAACATACCCCGGGCTATTTGCTCGTTGTTATGAAAAAAGGTGCCTGGCACAGCGGCATGCTGCCAGGCACCCGAGTGCTATACCGGGTTTTTATATGCTGAAGGCCTTCAGGCTGTCCTTGAGTTTTGCCGCCTGGTCGGCCAGTTCGGCCGAAATACTGGCCGATTCTTCCGCGGTTGCGGCGGTATCCGTCACCATGGCGGTAAGCACGTTCATTTCGTTCTGTATCTTTACCGAGTCCTGCACGTTGGCCATGAAGTCTGCCACCACTTTTTCGGTAAAGCTGACGAGATTGTTTATCTGCTCAAGTACCTCCATGAAGTAATTCTCTATGTCGCTGACGATCCGGTTGTTGTTCTCGATCGCCTGTGTCACTTCAGTCAGCAGCGAATGTGCGTTTTTCACTGAAACGCTGCTTTCGCTCGCAAGTTTTCCGACTTCATCCGCGACGACGGCAAATCCTTTTCCTGATTCGCCGGCCCTTGCCGCTTCGATGGAAGCATTGAGAGCCAGCATGGATGTCTGGCCTGCTATGCTGTTGATGTTTTCGACGATGGATTCCACTGCCGACGAAGCCCTGACTATTTCATCCATTGCGAGCTTGAGGCTTTCCAGTTTTTCTTTGCATCTGGCATCGATATTTACTGCGGATTCCTTCATGCCTGTGATGATAGCTTGGGATTCCTCCGCCTGCTTCCTGTTGCTTTCTATGATCTTTTCGATTATCTCGCCGGCGGCACTGATAGCGGCATTTTGGTTCGTGACGCTCTCGGCCAGGCCCGATGAGCCTTCAGCCATGTTTTGGGCACTTATTGCCACATGCGCGCTTGTATCATTGATGGAATTTATGACGTCTGAGAGCATGGACTTCGCATCGGTAAATGAGCTTACCAGTGCCTTGAAGTCGCCGACATAGATATCCCGGGCCTCTTCCATGTCGTACCTGAAATCTCCCCTGGACAGCATGTGCAGTTTTTCCCTGATGTCGGCGATGATATTGTTCAGGTTTACGACAGCTGTCCTCATTGCCTTGTCCATTTCGGCCATTTCCGCTGTCGTGACCGCAAAATCGGTATCTGATGAAAGATCGCCTTCTGACAATTTTTCAAGCCTGCCGATAAACTGCTTCAAAGGCTTCGTGACTTTGTCGGCATTATTGGCGGAAAGCCTGTCTGAAAGCACCATCAGTGCTACAAAGATGACTATCAGCACAAGGAGGCAGATCATGACCGGGGCCATGTACTCCGTTTTGCTTGCTGCCACAAAGATCGTCCAGCCCCTTGATCCCGGTATCTGCCTGTATGCCACGGTACAGTAATCTCCGCCGAGGAACATGTCCCTGATGCCGCTGATCCTGTTTGTCGCTGCTTCAGCCAGGGCATCCGCACCTTTATAATGATCCGTGACGGGAAGTTGTTCTACTACGGCGGTGTCATAATCCTGGTGGGCAACTATGATGCCGTTGCTGTCGACCATGAAGGTCTGGCCTTTTCTGCCGATGATATGTTCCGATACAAGGTCGGTGATCCCCTTAGCGTCTATAACGGTACCGATCGAACCTATGTATTCCCGGTTCCTGTTATACACCGGGCAGCACAGGACTATACTCATCGCAAAGTCGCTCCCAACTGCAGTGAATACGTTGGAAACCTGCGGCCTGCCGGTGGCTATCGCATCCTGCAGGTAGTCGCGGCTGGAAAAATCGGCAGTTATGCCTATCGTTATATGGGCAATGTTCCTGTTGTCGATCCATACCGCGGAAGCAAAATCGTTGTGTACCACGTATTCGTTGAGACGGTTGAGTTTTTCCTCGATAGGGGCGGTGTCGGACATCAGAACCTCGTCGATCGCCATTGTCGCCAAAATGGAGTTATACCTGTTGAGCTCAAATTCTACGATTTTCGCAGTGCGGTCCGCCATTACGCTGACAGAGTCGTTCAGTGTGGTGTTCATTGTGAATACTGCTATGAAGACAGATCCGGGATTTTGGCTGAGCAGCGTGCCTGGCACTGCATTTTATTGTATAATCATTAGGAGTTTACAATTCGGCGATCCGGGGTGAAGGGCATGAACGGGAAAGAAAGGGAACTGGAAAGATACATTGCCGGCATAACCGGTACAGACCGTGCGGCTGCTGATGCTGCAAAAAAAAGGCTCGACAGCCTGGCGAAGCCCCCGGGGAGCCTCGGCAGGCTTGAGGATATCGCGGTGAAGCTTGCGGGCATCACGGGAAAGGTCTGCAATACCCTGGACAGGCGCTGTGTCATAATCATGTGCTCCGATAACGGCGTGGTGGAAGAGGGAGTCGCGTCCGCGCCCAAGTCTGTAACATATGCACAGACCATAAATTTCATACGCGGTATAACCGGTGTGGCCGTGCTGGCTAAATGCTCCAACTCGGACCTGATGGTCGTGGACGTGGGCATCGACGCGGATGTGGAGTTCCCGTGCGTAATCAACAGAAAAATCAGGAAATCCACGTCAAACCTGGCAAAGGAGCCGGCAATGAGCCGCGATGAGGCTTTATCTGCCATCCTCACCGGCATCGGGATGGCCGGGGAAGCCTGCAGGAAAGGTTACAGGATGATCGGCGTCGGGGAAATGGGCATAGGCAATACGACAACGAGCAGCGCAGTCCTGTGTGCTTTGACCGGTATCGATCCCGATCTGGCGGTCGGGAAGGGTGCAGGACTCACTGACGAAGGGTTCGAAAAGAAAAAACGGATCATCAGGGACGCGATAGTGAAGCACAGGCCGGACCCGGAAGACCCGATCGACGTAGTTTCGAAAGTCGGGGGATTCGATATCGCCGCCATGGCGGGGGTATACCTCGGCGCGGCCTATTACAGGCTGCCGGTGGTCATAGACGGCTTCATATCGGCAGTTGCCGCACTTGTTGCAGCAAGGATGGCCGGCCTGGCCGTCGAATACATGCTGCCATCCCATGCGTCATGCGAGCCGGGTTATGCATACACCGTCAGGGAGCT
>DGEQ01000029.1:27925-29759 GCA_002386045.1 Hungateiclostridiaceae bacterium UBA3922
GCGGGGATAGGCGATGAGTACCTGGAAAACATCAGGGGAGAGGAATGTTTCAGGACGGTCGAAATGAAGCGGAACGGGGAGCTTGTGTAAAGCGGCAAAATGGTATGGAACAAAGATGGTGAATTATCATGCGTATCCTGATATCAGGCGGCTGTAAAAACGGAAAGTCCTATATCGCCCAGCGGCTTGCCAGGGGACAGGCAGCAGGACGCCTGTATTACGTGGCGACCATGCGGCCCTGCGACGACGAGGACGTCAAAAGGATCGAACGGCACAGGCAGGAGCGCGACGGCTGGGGTTTCGAGACCATCGAGCAGCCTGTCGACATACTGGGATGTCTCGGCTCGTGCGACCCGGAAGGATCCTTCCTGCTTGACAGCACCACGGCCCTGCTTGCGAATGAAATGTTCCCGCAGGACGGCGGCGTCAAAATGGATGCGCCGGGCAAAGTCGCCGGCGAGCTTGTTGGACTGTGCAGGCACGTGAAGGACATAGTCATCGTTTCGGACTATATCTATTCCGACGCGATGCTGTATGACGAACTGACCGAAGCCTACCGCAGGGGGCTTGCCTATATAGACAGGACACTGGCGGCCGTATGCGATGTGGTGCTGGAGGCAGCGTACGGCAGCATCACGGTGCATAAGGGCAGGGAGGTGTTCGGACCTTTATATGAAAAAGTTTTTTAAAGGATTTTTTATGTCCATGGGCATGTTCTGCGTGATACCGACACCATTCAGAAAGTGGGATGAAAACTGTGCTGACCTGGTAATCCCGTTTTTCCCCTTTGTCGGGCTGCTTATCGGAGCCCTGTGGTACGGGGCCATTTGGCTTCTTCTGTCGGCAGGGCTGGGCACGGTGATGCTTGCGGCGTCCATGTTTCTTTTTCCATATGCCATAACGGGTTTTCTGCACATCGACGGCTTTATGGATACCAGTGACGCGATCCTGTCGCGCCGGCCGCCCGAGGAAAGGCTCAGGATACTGAAGGATCCGCACGCAGGAGCTTTTGCGGTGGTTTCTGTCCTGACCCTGTTCGTTGTCTGTTTTGCAAGTGCATATGAGATCGTTTCCGGCAGTTCTGCTGCCTGGAAACTGCGCTTTCTTCCCTTCATGCCGGTGGTGTCGAGGAGCCTTGCCGGCCTGGCGCTGTTTTCGCTGGAAGTCTTGCCGCAGAGCAACTACGGCTCATACTTTACGAAAAATATCAGGGCTGTCCACAAAATAAGCCTGGTCCTGTCCGGGATTTTCGCGGCAGCGGGAGCATGCATCCTTACCGGGGCAAGGGGCTTGATCGTGGTGGCGGCTATGGCTGTGGGGTTTATTGTTTCCATCCTGCATGCATACCGGCAGTTAGGCGGCATTTCAGGCGATTTGTCGGGCTATGCGCTCACTGTGTCGGAAGCCTGCGGCCTCATCGCACTTGCTTTGGTTTAAGGAGGTCTGTTGATGATACTGGTTTTTGGCGGAGCTTACCAGGGAAAGCTGGAATACGTGATCCAAAATCACGGGGTACAGGAAAATGAGATTTTTCACTGTGATGAAGCCTGTGAGATCGATTTTTCCGGGAGAGTCGTCTACGGCTTTGAGAAACTGGTCCTGAACCTTGTAAAAAGCGGGGCCGATCCGCTGGATCACTTGAAAAGAAACCTTGATAAAATGAAAGATAAAATAATCATCTGCACAGACATATCCTGCGGCGTAGTTCCCATTGACCCGGTCCTGAGGCAGTGGAGGGAAGCTGCAGGACGCTGCATGGCTTTGCTTGCAGCCAATGCTGAAAGTGTTATCAGGGTCTTTTGCGGTATAGGGACGGTATTGAAATGAATGCACT
>DGEQ01000075.1:0-1543 GCA_002386045.1 Hungateiclostridiaceae bacterium UBA3922
GATGCGACGATCATATGCGACGGTATCGTGAATGTCGGATTTTACTGCCTGAACAGCAACATCAGGGCGAAACAGGTCATCGTCGAGTCAGGTAAAGGCAAGATAGTGGGCGGTGTCATCGAGGCCGAGCAAAAGGTCGAGGCAGCCTACATCGGCAATGAACATGAAGTACGTACGATAGTCAGGGTAACGGGCTTCGACCGGAACAAAATGAAGGAAGAGCTCGACAGGCTCAACGAAGAACTGGTCAGGGCAAGGATGGAACTTTCAAAGGCAAAGCAGCGTTTCGCCATTTACACGAACACTTTCGGCGACAGCCCGCAGCAGAGGAAAGATCACGAGTCAGCCAGGGAACTGTATTTCATGTCCAGGGAAAGAGTTAGGGAAATCGAAAAAAAGATAAGGACGCTGCAGAAATATTTCCGCGTCAAGGGTGAAGGCGAAGTAAACGTCCTCAAAAGAGTCTATCCCAACACCATGATACAGATAAAGGACGAAACAAAGGAAATAAGGACAGAGCAGGTAGCGCCGTGCTTTTTCTCACAGGACGGCGCGATAAAGCAGATGTAAAATAACCAGTGGAGGTCACTGCCTGATGGAATACGGCGAAATATTGAGACAGGTCGAGGAACAGGAAAAAGAAAAAAAGCTGTCCGGCAAGATATTCCGTTATTCGGGCCTTATCCTGGCTGTCGACTATTTTTCTCAAAGGCTGAACCCGGACCAGATAATGTTCGCCGTCTTCGACTTCATAAACGAACTTCTCACGCTTGACAGTTCATCCCTGTATTGCCTCAAAGACGGTTCCTACCACCTGGTCAGGGAAAAAGGCAGGAGCATCGGGGTCAAAGCCATAAGGCGCAGCAAAAAGCTCAATGACCTTGCCGTTTTCCACGGCGGCCTGCTCAAGGACAGGAATACGATGCTCAGGTATTTCGACGAAGAAATTTTTGCAAACTGCGATATAGAGATAATCGTACCCGTCACCGCCGACGACAGGCTCGAGGGGTTCTTGCTGATACCCGGCAGGATCTCCGGGCCGTTCGATGAAGACGACCTCATAATCTGTGAAGTGCTGATGAACCTGTGCAACAGCGCGATGAGGAACTACAACTCTTATAGTGAACTGCAGGCCATCAACCAGAGCCTGGACGAAAAAATATTCAACCTTTTCGCGATCAACCAGTCTTCAAAGGCGCTGCTGAGTCAGCTTGACCTTGATTCGCTGTACGGCCTCGCCATCGATGTGTTCTCGGAACTGACCCAGAGTTCCGCGACCGGCTTTTTGCTTTATGATGAAAAAAGCGAAAAATACATACTGCGCTCATACAGGTTCGTGCCGGAAAACGTGCATCTGCCGGACATAGTGCTGGAGAAGCGTGACGATGCCGCCATAGACCCGAACAGGATAATCATCGACCCATCGCAAAGTTCCGACATACAGTATTTATGCAACCTTTTTGAAAATGGCCCGGAGAAGCTGGCCCCATTGAGACCACAGTACATCATACTGCTCACCAGGGAAGACCGGATACTCGGGCTT
>DGEQ01000075.1:1796-2244 GCA_002386045.1 Hungateiclostridiaceae bacterium UBA3922
TCGAAAGCCTGGCGTCATCGACCTATATTGCCATTTCCAATGCCAAACATCTCAGGCAGGTGGAGGAGCAGAAAAAAATCATACAGAGCAAGCTGGACAGGCTCATCTCGCTGAACAACCTCGTGAAAAACATCAACAGTTCCATGGATGCCGAAACGCTGATAGATGTCACGATGAACACGCTGACCGTATCTTTCCTCGCGGATAAATGCCTTATCGCAACATATAACAGCGACAGGAACCTGTTCGTTATCAGGAGCAGATACGGCATAAAGGAAGGCATCTCGACCATCGCGCCTTCAGAGGCCTGGAAAAGGGTTTTCAGAGGCAGGACGGCGCTGGCGCTGGAAGATGGAGAACTGACAGAATATTTCGGCAGCTGTTTCAGGGAAAACTTCGGCGACATCACAGGCGCGCTCATCGTGCCGATATACCTCGACAGGGCTGA
>DGEQ01000075.1:2436-4372 GCA_002386045.1 Hungateiclostridiaceae bacterium UBA3922
CGCTGGAGACGATAGCGGGTCATATCGCTCCAATATTGCATAACCTCAATATAATCGAAGAACAGAAAGTACTGCTCATGCCCAATTACGCCGAGTTGTTCAAAAAGGACCTGGAAACAGAGATACGTCAGGCCCGGGAATATGGGCTCGAGCTTTACGTGGTCAGGATCAGCCGTCCCGGCAGGCACAGTTTCAGCCATCCTGATATGGCTGCTAAGCTGAAGGTCAGATTCAAAAAGGTCTATCCTGTGGCTTACAATACCGTGTATGTTATCGTCAACAGGAAGGAAGATGCAGAAAAGGACAGCATTTCGGAACTGCCCGGACTCGACGGCGTATCGGTCGATACGGCTGTTCTCGGAAAGGACTTCAGCACACTGGAAGATTTCCTTGAACTCTAATCCACCAGTTTGCGATAATTCTCCATCAGCATGATGAAATCCCTGCTGTCGCCGCCGGCATCGGGATGGTACTTCTTTGCAAGCTCCCTGAACCGTTTTTTGATTTCTTCAGCTGTAGCGTCCGGCGGAAGGCCCATCCAGGCAAGGATTTCCGGGTCGTACATATGGGATCCCGTGATACCGTTCTCGGTGTAATACCTGTAGTATACGTTGAAGAAGTATTCATCCATAACATTCCTGTATTCTTCCCTGTCCATTGCCGCCAGGTCGGAAAGCCTGTATTTCGCTCCGGGATTGCCCCGGTCCCCAAGGTTGAAGAAGTCATCCCAGACGAGTTTTATGCGGCTGCCTCCATTCAGGGCGTCCTCGCAGTAATTCGCCGCATGGAAAGGGCCTCCGAAGCGTATCCTGACCTCAAGCTTCCTGAGCCTTCTCAGTTTCCTTTTGATTTCATCAATCCGTTCCCGGTCCGACATAGGCATATCCTCCCGGTGCAGCTCCTGCTGCACATTGCAGATATCAGCAACGGCATGATCCGTGCATCATGCCGAAAGTAACACGCTGTCTCAGCGGTGATGTGCTGTCCTGGTTGTGCGCTATCCTGGCAGTGAATAAAGTGCCTTAACCAGTTCATTGTCATGATCCTGCGAAAGTTCCCAGAACATGACGCCGCCGAGTCCGTTGTCCCTGGCATAGGCAGCCTTGTGCCCGAGCGATTCCGGGTCGTCGTAAGTTATGAAATGCTTTCCGTTCCAGAGGTACGGTGCCTTCGCATGATCGTCCCAGTATCTTCTGAATCCGTTTTTATCTATATAATCAAGTGCCAGTTTCCTGTAACTGTATGAAGTGCATGGCGAAGCAACGGATGCATGGAGTCCGTTCGATGAGCCGACGGTGACATCCCATCCCCTGCCGTAGAAAGCGCATCCCAGGACCAGCTTTTCTGCGGGTATCCCGCTGTCCAGGCATATCTTCACCGCCGCATCGGCAGAAGGCACGCCGCTTTTGCCCGCAGGGGCGAAAAGGCAGGTGTGGTGCCCGGTCTCAGTCGAATTACCGTGGGTGAAATCATATGTCATCAGGTTCACATAATCCAGGAGCCCCGATATGCTCTTCAGGTCGTAGAACCGCAGTGTATATGCCGTTCCTCCAAGCGCAGCCGTCAGCAGGTATTTCTTCCCGTCCCCGGCTCCGCAGCGGTCAAGTACTTTTCTCAGTTCCTTAAGCAAAAGGGTGAAATTCTCCCTGTCCTCAGGCCGTGCCTTGATGCCTGCGTCGGAAGAACCCGGGTATTCCCAGTCGACATCGATGCCGTCGAAACTGTTTTTCCTAACGAACTCTACAGCCGATTCGGCAAACAACGCCCGCGACCTTTCGGTCAGCGCAGCGTCGGAAAACCCGTCGGCACCCCATCCGCCTACGGAGACGAGCACTTTCAGATGAGGGTAACGTTTTTTTACAAGCCTGATCTCGTCCGGCTTATCAAGTTCCGCCGCCGACAGTACACCATTCCTGATCAGCGCAAAACTGTAGTT
>DGEQ01000066.1:0-1148 GCA_002386045.1 Hungateiclostridiaceae bacterium UBA3922
ATCCAGGCGGTCCATTACACCGACGAAGCGATCGGTGGATTCATAGAAAGCCTGAAAGAACACGGATTGTACGAGAATTCGATAATAGCGCTCTATGGCGACCATTTCGGCATCGACTGCAAGCATGGATCCGCTGAACGGGTAAAGGCATTCCTCGGAAGGGACTATACCTACGGCGAGATGCTGAACGTGCCGCTCATAATACACATCCCGGGCTCAGGCATACATGAAACGGTAGATACTGTAGGAGGCCAGGTGGATTTCATGCCGACGATCCTGAACCTGCTGGGGATATCTGGCAAAAACCTGGTCATGTTCGGCCATGACCTGCTCCAGGCAGAATCAGGTTTTGTCGCTTCCCAGACCTACCTGCTCAAGGGTTCCTTCATCGATGATCAAAAGGTATTCGAGATGGCCAGAACAGGCATATTCGATGACAGCAAGGCGTGGGACAGGAAAACCGGAGAGCCTTTAAGCATCGACACATGCCGGGAAGGCTATGAAAGGGCTATAAAAGAGATAACAAAAAGCACATACCTGCTGGAAAACGACCTGCTCAGGAACATGGACCTGGGCGGCACGACAGCTTCAGCTATCCTGGACGGAAATATCCCTGTCGTCCCACAGTCCGGCGATGAGATCCTCAGGGATCACGATACCGTGACCGATATCGGCGCTATTGCAGGGATCGGCGAAGATCCCGGCATGCTCGATGCATTGTACGGCAAAGGGCTCAAACTGTATTTCACCGCACTGGAGGCAACCGGATCCGGGTCGCTGGAGCTGCCGGGCGGATACGGTTTTGAAAAACTCGCGGCATGGTTCGCTGAGCACCAGGACGCTTACCTGGTGATCCCCATAAGCGGCGACAACATCAATGTCCTCAAAGCCCTGAAAACAAGGCATCCGGATATATGCGGCCGTGTATTCCCCATTATAGGTGACCTTGGCGACCATGTAAAAGTGGAATACCAGGGATTCAGAAGGATATTGCTGGACCTTGGGTCTTTGTCCGGCATCGATGCTGAGAGCCTGTCTGCGTTCCTTGACAGGAACAGGATATCAGGTGCCTGGGTGCCTGAAGGACGGTCTCCGGACGCACAGTTGCTTGAAGTACTTGAGTCCAGGAATATTGCTGTGCTAAAATA
>DGEQ01000066.1:1364-5384 GCA_002386045.1 Hungateiclostridiaceae bacterium UBA3922
CCGGGTGCTGTACCAGGCACCGGATTCGAAGAAAGAAGGTTGGACTTATATGAAACTTGGTATAGTAGGCCTGCCAAACGTAGGCAAAAGCACTCTTTTTAACGCTATAACGAAGGCCGGGGCGGAAATGGCCAATTATCCTTTCTGCACCATAGAACCGAACGTAGGCATCGTTCCGGTACCTGACGAAAGGCTGGACAGGCTTGCCGAAATGTATAACCCTGAAAAAATAACGCCGGCAACGGTTGAATTCGTTGATATCGCAGGCCTTGTCAGAGGAGCGAGCAAAGGGGAAGGCCTTGGCAATAAATTCCTGTCACACATCCGTGAAGTGGATGCTATCGTACATGTGGTACGCTGTTTCGAAGACAGCAACATTGTCCATGTGGACGGCTCAGTATCACCGTCGAGGGATGTCGAGACTATTAACCTCGAACTCGTATTTGCTGACCTTGAAGTGCTGGAAAGACGCATCGACAAGGCAAAAAAGATGCTGAAGGGCGACAGGAAATACCAGGCGGAGGTCGAACTGTTCGAAAGGATAAAAGGATCCCTGGAGTCCGGGATCCCGGCAAGGGCAATGGCATTCTCCGAAGAAGAAAAGCATCTTGTGGACCAGCTTTTCCTCCTTACATCCAAGCCTGTACTGTATGCAGCCAACATTTCAGAAAATGACCTGCATAACGATAAAAATCCGTACGTGGAAGAACTCAGGAAGATCGCCGAAAGAGAAGGCGCGGAAATGATGGTGATCTGTGCCAGGCTCGAAGAAGAGATCGCCCAGCTGGATGACGCGGAGAGAAGGCTGTTCCTCGAAGAACTCGGCCTTAAGGAGTCTGGTCTCGACAGACTGATCAGGACAAGCTACAGCCTTCTGGGTTTAATGAGTTTCCTTACCGCAGGCCCGACGGAAGTCAGGGCGTGGACCATAAGAAAAGGCACAAAAGCGCCGCAGGCCGCAGGCAAGATACACAGCGACATGGAAAGAGGCTTCATCAGGGCTGAAGTCGTATCGTACGACGACCTGGTCAAATGCGGCTCATATGCAGCGGCACGAGACCACGGGCTCGTGCGCTCAGAAGGAAAAGATTATGTAATGCAGGAAGGAGACGTGGTCCTCTTCAGGTTCAATGTCTGAGGGCGATGCGTTTTTCATCAGGCTTTCGGTCCGGGAGCCGGGAGTCTTTTCTTCTCTGCTTCGTTCAGTATATTTTCAAGGTCCATTATGGAATACAGCATGTCTCCCTTTTTGCCGATCATTTTGAGGAATGGGGCGGTCCCGGCATTCACCACTGACGGGGCCATTTCCGTCTCTTCCTCCGTGAACCTCATGATTTCCATCACGTCATTGACGATGAACCCCGCATACTTTTCACCGATCTTCGTAACAAGGATCTTGGTTTTTTTGTTGACATCCATTTTGCCCAGTTCGAATCTTTTCACGAGATTTATCACGGGAAGCACCCTGCCCCTGTAATTGATGACGCCTTCGATGAAAGACGGCATCCTGGGTATCCTGGCAGGCTCCTGGTACTTTATTATCTGGGATACCTGCAGTGCGTCAGCCCCGAACAAATGGCCGTTGAGGTTGAAGATTACTGCATTCAGTTCACTCATATGACAGCCTCCGCGAGTATTAGTCACCGGCCGCCGGTGCCGGAAAACCATTGCCAGATATATTATAACACAGAATTTCGACACATTGTTACCAAAAACCTCTCTTGACAGTAAAAACGCTCCATGCTAAGATTATATAAATTTATCAGGTCCAAAACATGCAAATAGCAGACAAAGGCAATGACCAAGGGAAAGTAGGCTGCACGATGCCTGTATACCGGGGAGCATCACTGGGTGCCATGATCGGTAACGCCGGCGATGGATCTCCGGGCAGCGAGCCGGGGACGGTGCGAGCCCGGCCGGGTATGGCTGCCGAAGTTCCCCTTTGAGCCGCAGGCTGAAAGCATCAGTAGGCTGCGCCGGGTTTCTCCCGTTACAGGGATAGCGCATGATAGTGCGTGACAGAGTGGGCATTTTGCCAATTTGAGTGGTACCGCGCGGAGTTTAGGCTCTTCGTCTCAAGTGAGACGAAGAGCTTTTTGTTTGTTGGGCGAAAACACGGATGCATCCAAGAAGGAGGTATGATGACATGATAGTCGTGATGAACAGGAATGCCACGATGCAGGAAATCGACAATGTCGAGAAAAAGCTCCAGGAGCTCGGGTTCAAAACACACCCGATAAAAGGCGAGGTAAAAACCGTCATTGGCGCCATCGGCGACAAGCGTTTACTGAACACCGTAAATATCACCACGATGCCCGGAGTCGAAAGCATAGTCCCTATCATGAAACCGTTCAAACTTGCCAGCAGGGAACTCAAGCAGGCTCCAAGCATCATCGATGTCGGCGGGATCAGGTTCGGCGGGACCGAACTTGCCGTCATTGCCGGGCCATGTGCCATAGAAAGCGAGGAATCCTTCATAGAAACAGCCATCAGGGTGAAGGAAGCGGGAGCATGCATCCTGAGAGGAGGAGCATTCAAGCCGCGCTCTTCTCCGTATTCCTTCCAGGGGCTCCAGGAAGAAGGGCTGAAAATCATGGCAAAAGCCCGTGAAGTCACAGGCATGAAGATCGTTACCGAGGTCGTCGACACCCGCGATGTCGGACTGGTGGCTTCGTATGCCGACATTATCCAGATAGGCGCAAGAAACATGCAGAATTTCAGGCTGCTGCACGAAGTAGGCCTCACATCGAAGCCTATACTGCTCAAACGCGGCCTGGCCGCCACGATAGAAGAATGGCTCATGGCAGCGGAGTATATAATGGACGCCGGCAACGAAAACATCATACTGTGCGAGAGGGGCATACGCACATATGAGCCGTCGACGAGGAACACCATAGATATCAGTGCTATACCGGTGGTAAAGGAGCTTTCTCATCTGCCGATCATTGCAGACCCGAGCCATGCAGCCGGCAACTGGAAGTACGTCGGGGCACTGTCGAAGGCGGCTGTTGCCGCAGGCGCCGACGGACTTATCATCGAGGTCCATATCGACCCGCCGAATGCGCTGAGCGACGGGCCCCAGTCCCTCAGGCCGCCCAAGTTCAAGCAGTTGATGGACGAATTACAATTGGTGGCCGCCGCCGTCGGGCGAAGCATCAGGACAACAGGCGACCACGGCATACAGGAAGCTGCCGGCACAGGAAGTTGACCGCTTTGGCAAGACCGCGATAAACATGGCCGTCCGGCCGCTACCGGTGCACTTAAATAGGACCTCCGTACCAGGAGGTCCTTTCATCCCAATCCCTGTTTGCGTTCCAGCTCTTCCCTGGTCATGCCGATCTCGTCATAGCAGACCACTATGTTCCTGCCTATCTCCTTGGCATGGTAGAGCGCCCTGTCGGCCATTTCGATGACGTCCTTTATGTTCGTGGAATGTACCGGGTACTGGGCGATGCCGCAGCTCACAGTCACCATCTGCCTGCCGAACTTGTTTCCGAGCCGGATGCACTGTTTCTCCAGCTGCCTCCTTATCCTTTCGCCGACACTTTTCGCTATGATTATATCCATGTCCCTGATCATTATCAGGAACTCCTCTCCTCCGTACCTCACAGGAATATCGGTCTTCCTGATGCACTGCTTTATGATGTCCGAAAACAGTTTCAGCAGCTTGTCCCCGGAAGCATGGCCGTATGAATCGTTATATCCCTTGAAATTGTCGAGGTCGAACATCAGTATGTTTATCACGGAGTTCCAGGCATCTGCGTATGCCACTTCCTCCCTGATTTTCTGATCGAAGTAGTGGCGGTTGGCAAGACTGGTCAGCTTGTCCGTACGTGCAAGCCTGAACTCTTTCTTTCTCATTTCGTCGTATCTCTTCACTTCGAAGCTTAGCCGTGTTACTGCAAACGCAGCCAGCAGGAACAGGAAGTTATAGATGACCAGCCTGGACCAGTTGATCCTGGAATTGAACAGCATGGCGGACAGCAGGCAGAATCCCGTATCTGTCTCTTATACACATCT
>DGEQ01000078.1:0-2359 GCA_002386045.1 Hungateiclostridiaceae bacterium UBA3922
TCAACATACTGCAAAGCAGGTTCATATCCAACAGGATCAGGGCCGATATCTCCGGGATGCCCAACATCGACCTGCTGTTCCCGGCAAGGAGGGTGTGGGGCCTGAAGCTGGAAAGCTGCCGCCTGGCGTCGCTTGAGGAAAACATCCTGGGACATGTGAGGCATGATGACATACCAGGATCATTGATACCCGCCGTCTACTTCAACTACCTGGATGACAGGGACGCGTCGGAAATAAAGAGAGTGACAGATCACAACAAGCTTGACATATTATCCATGGTATCCCTGCTTACAAGGCTTTCTGCCATGCTGGAGGATCCGCTGGCCGAATCCGACGGCGGGCTCGAATTGCTCGGCATCGGCAGGATCTTCGAGAACACCGGCAGGACGGAGGATATGGTGGAATGCCTCGAGGCATGCACCGGCTCCGGCCGTTTTGACGTAAAGCTTCGGGCTGTCAAACGCCTGACCGGGGTCTACAAGAGGGAAGGACGCTACGACCGCGCGATGGAGCACTGGCAGGCGATCGAGTCTGAAGGCTCCGGTTTTGAGCTGTTCCACCTCATAGAAATGGCAAAGTATTATGAACACAAGGCAAAGGACCCGGAAAAAGCTCTGCAGGCGGTCGAGAAAGCTTTCGCCGTATGCCGCCGGGCCGGCCTCGTGGCAGGAAGACAGGTCGACGAACTGGCAAAACGCAGAGACAGGCTAAAAAGAAAGATAAGTGCCATGCAGTCGCCATAGAGGGGATGCAGTCGCCATGAAGGTGCTGCAGGGCTATTATTGTGTTTTGTGATCATCCGTTCCGGCAATGGTACCTGTACCGCCAGCTGCATACGTTTCGGTTACGGCATCCGTTTCGGCGGCGGCATCCGTTTCCCCAACGGCATCCGTTTCGGCAGCGGCATCCGTTTAGCCAACGGTACCTGTTTCAGCGGCGCCCGCTTCGCTGCCGGTTTCCTTCTCCGTGCTTTTTATTATTTCTACGAACTTCTCCACCAGGAAAGGATCGAACTGCCTGCCTGAGCATTTACTGATCTCTTCCAGCGCCTCGTCTACGCTTACGCCCTTGTGATAGGGCCTGTCATTGGTCATGGCGTCAAAGGCGTCGATTATCGACAGGATCCTGCATTCCAGCGGGATCTCCTCCGCCCTGAGCCCGTCGGGATAGCCCGAACCGTTCCAGTGCTCGTGATGGTGCAGGATGAACGGCGCCACAGAGACCAGTTCCTTTGCGCGGCTTGCTATGTTGAACCCGATGTTGACGTGGGTCTTCATTTTTTCGAATTCCTTCTTCGTCAGCTTACCCGGCTTGTTGAGTATATCGTCCGGCACGCCGATTTTGCCGAGGTCATGGATCTTCGACAGCAGCAACAGGTTCCTTTTCTGCCCTTCATTGAGATCCAGCGCATCTGCCATCTTCATGCAGAGTTCGGAAATCCGCTCCACGTGTCCCTGGGCGACGAAGTCCTTCTCTGCCAGTGCGGCAAGCAGCATATCGACGACCCGGCTCTTTTCGCTGCTGGTCTGGCCGATCTTGTACCTGTACATCTCGTCGTCGGCCCTGCGGTAAACGTCGTAGATGTCTTCATCCTCTTCGGATTCTTCCGTCGACGCCAGACCGACCGACATGCTTATAGGGATGTCGGAATAGATACTGTTCAGCCTGTTCTGCAGCTTCAGGAGGTGTTCGGTCAGCTCCTGCGCCGATTCGAGGTCTGTATGAGGCAGCAGCACGCAGAACTCATCCCCGCCTATCCTGGATATCGATCCACGGTTCCTGAATACCTTCCTGATTATCGATGCAGCTTTCTTGAGCAGCTCGTCGCCCGCATTATGGCCGAAGGTGTCATTGGTGATCTTAAGGCCGTCGATATCGATGACGACGATGCTCAAAGGCCTGAGCGAGTCCAGCTCCGCATTCAACCGCGACATCTCGGACTCGAAGGACAGCCTGTTTCTGAATCCTGTCATGCTGTCGGTGTAAGCCTGCCGCCTTATGGTCTCTTCAGCTTTTTTCATTGCTGTCACATCGGAGAATATGATGCTCATGTGACTCTTCTGAGGGAAAAAGACCGAGAGCTTGTACCAGTTGCCCTTGAGCCTGATGGCTTCGTCGGTGACCTGGGCTTCCTGCACGGCGGCCGTCTCTTCCGCGGCATCGAAATATTCTGCGCGCTCCGGACATATATCGCTGATTTCCGGCAATATCTGCAGCAGATCCAGGCCGATCAGCTCATCCTTGGGGATGCCGATCTTTTCTGCAAAAGCGTTGTTCGCTTCGCATATGATGCAATGGCTGAGGTACCCGTCATCATCGTATTCGAGCCTGTTCAGCGTAAACCCGTCCGCCATGTTGG
>DGEQ01000078.1:2655-3540 GCA_002386045.1 Hungateiclostridiaceae bacterium UBA3922
ACGGTCGCGTATACGCAGATCACCACCGAGAAAAAGAGCAGTGCGTTGAATACCATGACGGAATAGAGGAGCGAGACCAGGCCCGAAAAATCAAGGGCAAAGGCTATGACCGTGAATAACCCGTGCAGCATTATCTGTATCTTCACAAGCCTGGAATAGTGAGTGCCCTGCGTTATGTAGCAGCGTTCTATATATAGCAGCAGCCAGAAAGGCGCGAGGTAGACGAAAAAGTTTGCCAGGTACATCATCGCAACGGGCGCGGGCGTCAGGAACTGGAAAAGGTTGCATTCCATGAGCATCCATCCGCCTATGAATGCAGATCCGAGCCCGAGAAATATGTCGTTGCCTTTTCTGAACAGGGACATCAACTGGATCATGCATATGGCCGCCCCGAGAAATACGCACAGGCTGCCGATCAGCAACATTGACATATTGGTTTTGAACGCTTCCAGGTAATGGGCAGACCTCCTGCCGACAGCTGCCTGTGTAACAAAGCCGGCCAGATGGGGGAAGGGCGAACTCATCCGTAAGTAGATGGTTTTTCCCGCATAGTCATCCGGCATGTCGATAAAGTGCCATATGCTTCCCGGCGTCCTGGCGCTGTTCGAGGTGCTGTGGGTGCCGTAACTGTATATCAGGCTGTCCCCGAAGTATACTTCTACCGTATTCTGGGGGACTCTCAACCTGAGGGTGGCGTTTTCCGTATCGATAACGGGCAGGACAGCCCTGATCCATATCGAACGGTGGTTTCCGTTGTTGGACGGACGCCCCGGGAATTCGAAGTCGACCCAGCCGCCGTCGTCATAGTCCCTGTCCATCCACAGGAACCGGCCGTCAGGATCCACCGGGGAATCACCCCAGCGGTACTGCCAGTTGCCCAGGCTG
>DGEQ01000050.1:0-704 GCA_002386045.1 Hungateiclostridiaceae bacterium UBA3922
TGTTCGTACTGCCTTTTATAATAGGGCTCATCACCTTTTTTGCAGTACCGCTGGTCCAGTCGTTCATATTCAGCCTGAATAAACTGGAGGTGGCGGAAGGCGGTTACAATCTCATATATGTGGGGTTCCAGAACTATAACAGGGCGCTGAAGGTCCACGCATCCTACCCGAGAGATTTGGCGGATTCGCTGGGCTACATGTTTGCGAACGTGCCGCTGATCATAATATTCAGTTTTTTTGCCGCGAACCTGCTGAACCAGAAGTTCAGGGGCCGCTCGCTGGCAAGGGCGATATTCTTTATGCCGGTCATCCTGATGTCGGGCGTTATGCTGGTCATCGACAGCGGCGATCTGCTGCAGTCGACTATCGGGATGACCCAGACAGACGGACAGGAAGGCACTTTCAGGGCTGTCGAACTGGCAAGGCTGCTGCTGCAGACCAGGCTTAGCTCCAGGTTCATAGACTATATAGTCGATGCCGTGGACATGATATATGATATCGTTTCAGCTTCCGGCGTCCAGATATTGATTTTCCTGGCAGGTCTCCAGTCGATCTCTCCCTCGCTGTACGAGGCTTCCAATATAGAAGGTGCAACCGGCTGGGAAAACTTCTGGAAGATCACGTTCCCGATGGTCAGTCCGCTGATACTCGTAAATATGGTATACAGTATCATAGACTCGCTGACGAACTCGAACAACACCGTA
>DGEQ01000050.1:950-2106 GCA_002386045.1 Hungateiclostridiaceae bacterium UBA3922
CGGGATATGTTTCCTTATCCTGTATCCCACGCTGGTGAAACTGTCGGTTTCATTCATGCCTGAAAAAGATATATACGACGTAACTGTGCGTTATGTCCCCAAGAACCCGACCCTGGAAAATTACAAAACTGTCATCAAGTCGATGCGGTACCCGACTGCATTCTGGAATACATTGAAACTTGCCACTCTGACCAGTATAATGCAGCTTATCTCGTGCACGCTCGTCGGCTATGGGTTTGCGAGGTTCAAATTCAGGGGCAGGAACGTTTTGTTCGCGCTGGTCATCCTTACGATGATAGTGCCTCCGCAGACTTTGATGGTCCCATTGTTCATGCATTTCAGATTCTTTGACTTTTTCGGCATCATTTCGGCTATAACGGGCGGCAGGGGCATAAACCTCCTGGAAAGTTACTGGCCTTTCATCCTGATGTCCCTGACCGGGATGGGGCTGAAGAACGGGTTGTATATATACATCATGCGCCAGTTCTTCAGAAATATGCCCAAGGAACTTGAAGAAGCCGCCTACGTCGACGGTGCAGGAATGCTGAGGACATTCGCACAGATAATGCTTCCCAGTGCCGTGCCTGCAATGGTGACCGTGTTCCTGTTCTCGTTCGTATGGCAGTGGACAGATACATTCTACTCCAACCTGTTCCTGATGAATACGCCGGTGCTTGCAAAAGCGGCCGCCAATGTATCGAACCAGATAGCAAAAGATATGGTCCAAGTCGTGGGCACGGAGATATACCTGGCCCCGGCGGTAAGTTCGATGTATTCCAACACGGCAAGCCTGCTTGTCATACTGCCGCTGCTGGTACTATACCTGTTCGCGCAGAAACGATTCGTAGAGAGCATCGAGCGGACCGGTATCGTGGGCTGATGTCCCTGCATCCGTCTGTGTTTTGCGCCGGACCCGGCTGTATTGACAGCATGGTATAGTTCTGGTAAATTTTAAATTGGACGCAGCCACTTCTCAGGCGCGCAGTTCGGGCAAGACCAGACGATCGATTGTAACCCTGTGTTTGAAACCCGTCCGGGTTTTAATAAACAAAAAAATATAAGGAGGTTACATTATGTCAAAAGGTCTTAAGAGATTACTGGCTCTGTGCCTGGTAGCAGTTATGATGACAGCTGTTATCGCAGGCTGCGGTCAGAA
>DGEQ01000050.1:2427-8140 GCA_002386045.1 Hungateiclostridiaceae bacterium UBA3922
AGACCGTCAGGTGGCACGCAGAGAAGAGATGGAACAGAAGTACAACTTCAAGTTCGAGTATGTGAACATTCCATGGGACCAGACTGTTGAAACCTATTCATCGTCGGTAATGGCCGGAGAACCGTTCGCCGACATAGCAACCCTTGAAGACAACTGGATCATAGGTCTTGCGACGAGCGGATATGTAACACCGCTGGATTCGTATTTCGACTTTAACCAGGATAAGTGGGACCAGGTAACCAAGTCCGTATCCACCATCGACGGACAGACATATGGCATGAGTACCGGCAAATGGTGGCCGAGGGGAATCGTGTTCTTCAACAAGAACATATTTGAGAGAGAAGGACTCGAGAGCCCGTATGACCTCTTCAAGAGTGGCCAGTGGACATGGGAAAAGATGGAAGAACTCGCGAGAAAAGCAACAAAAGACACCAACAACGACGGAGTCATAGATCAGTGGGGCCTCTCCGGCATGGACCTCGAGATGTCCCTGGTAACGAGCAATGGCGGCGAGATGGCAAGCATCGTGGACGGCAAGGCGAAGCTCAACTTCAGAGAGCCGGTAGTCCTCGAGGCATTCAACTTCTACCAGAGGCTCTGCAAAGAAGGTATCGTGTTCAATAAGTTCCAGTACATGGAAGAGCCTCCGTGGGATATAGCTGCCACTGTATTCAAGGAAGGCAAGGTAGCCATGTTCTGGTACCAGTACTGGAAGGTAGACGACTTCAGGGACAATATGGCTGACGACTATGGCCTGGTACTGCCTCCGATAGGGCCCAGCAACACGGACAAGAAGCCTTACTGCCTCGTAACAGGGCATAACTTCCAGACCATTCCGAAGAACGTGAAGGATATCGAAGATATCGTGTTCATCTGGGACAAGTGGACCGAGCCGTTCCCCGAGGACCTGGAAGATCCCGACACCTGGAAGGATCCGCACTACAACAACGTGCGTGACAACGAGTCCATCGAGATGCTCGAGTACATGTACGACAACAACTGCGGTAAATCGGTTGGTCTGTTCACGGCTGTGCAGCCCGCTGTCGAACTGTGGTGGGGCGGACAGGACGACCTGCTGAAGGGCGAGAAGACCGTTGCCCAGATAGTCGACGAAAAATTCGACGCTATCCAGGCTGCATTGGATGACTTCCTTGCCAAATAAAGCAGGACAGGATAAATAAGATAACATACGGGAGATATACCGGATATGTACAACCAGGGCTTCCGGCAAACCGCCAGGTTTGCCGGAAGCTTTTTCTTGACATGTATCAGCGTTTCTGTTATTATATTTCAGGTAAAACAAAGAAGAAGCCATCCGCTTCTCACCTTACGGACTTGTCCGTCAGGGTCAATAATGACAGGGATCATTTTTGACGTTGCGTTTATGGCGGATCGGAGGTTCTTCTTACGGTCCGCTTTTTTCATCTGTCGCACATGCTTAAGGGCGGGACAATACAGAAATTGCGAGACTGTTGCGGTAAAATCATTGTAATGCAAAAAGCGGATTGCGAATCAATGTGAGCAATAATAACACTCGGAGGTGTATAGGTATTAGAAAAAATGATTATCAGATCAATGAAGAGATCAGGGACAGGGAAGTGCGCCTGATCGATTCTGACGGTACCATGCTCGGGATCATGTCAGCGAAGGAAGCGCTGAAGATCGCGACGGAAAAGGACCTGGACCTTGTGAAGATCGCGCCGCAGGCGACGCCGCCCGTTTGCAAGCTCATGGACTACGGCAAGTATATGTTTGAGCTTGCAAAGAAGGAGAAGGAAGCAAGGAAAAACCAGAAAACCGTCAGCATCAAGGAAGTCTGGGTCAAGCCGAACATCGAGGAGCATGATTTCGCGTTCAAATCGAGGAATGCGGCCAGATTCCTGAAAGAAGGAGACAAGGTCAAGGTAGGTGTCCGGTTCAGGGGAAGGGAAATGAACTATACATCCCTGGGCATGGAAGTGCTCAACAGGTTCGCAGAAGCTTTGAAAGATGTCGGAACGGTAGAGAAAAAGCCGAAACTGGAAGGACGCAATATGACCATGATCCTGAATCCTAAACAGTAAGGCATTTCATATGGCGGCCGGCAAGTGGATGGATGCCGGCCATGAAACAGAAAACAGGAGGGATCGATATGCCAAAAGTCAAGACACATAGCTCATCCAAGAAAAGGTTCAAGATAACCGGAACAGGCAAGGTAAAGATGAGCCACGCTTTCAGGAGGCACAGGCTCATTTCCAAGTCAAGGAAAGCAAAGAAGCGGCACAGGCTGGGTGCCTATGTTGCAGCAGGCGACGCAGCCAATGTTAAAAGGCTGCTGCCCTACAAGTAGGAAGGAGGTAGACAGGAATGGCCAGGGTAAAAGGCGCGATGAGGACACGCGCAAGACATAAGAAGATCCTCAAGCTTGCAAAGGGTTATTTTGGTGATAAGAGCAAACTTTTCAGGATAGCCAACCAGGCTGTCATGAAGTCGCTTTCATATGCATACAGGGACAGGAAAGCCAGGAAGAGAGACTTCAGGAAACTTTGGATAACCAGGATCAATGCTGCAGCCAGGATGAACGGCATGAGCTACAGCCGGTTCATGAACTGCCTCAGGAAGTCCGGTATCAACCTGAACAGGAAGATGCTCGCTGATATGGCGGTCAATGATGAGAAGGCTTTCGCACAGCTTGTCGAGAGCATAAAGAATGCCTGATCCGACAATACACATGCAATATACGGCACAGGGGGCGCAACGGCCCTCTGTTGTTTTGTGGGGAGAGAAAATGATCAGGATCACAAGCAGCAAAAACCCGTTGGTGAAAGAGATACGTTCTCTCAGGAACAAGAGCGGCAGGATCGAAAAGGGCCTCTTTTTCATCGAAGGCGCAAGGTTCGTGGCAGAAGCCCTGGAGGGATCCGCGGCTCCCGGCGGAACAGGCGCACTTCCCGGCGGTGCTGTACAGGGCGCGCATGACGGCAATGCACCCGGCTTGCATGATATCACTGAGCCCGGCATGGCCATCAGCGCCGGACCAGGTGCGACAGGCGCCGCTGCGCCCGGTATCACCGTGCCTGACATCAGGTATATAGCGGTCTCTGATTCATTTGCAGGCGGAGACGGTTACGAAAGCATCGTGAAACCCTGCCTGGACAGGGGTATAAAAGTTTACAGCATGCCGGACGGCCTTTTCGATTCGGTTTCGGATACGATGAATCCCCAGGGGATCCTTGCCGTGATGGGCATGAAGAAAAAATCCCTGGAGGGTGCCGAACCGGGTGACGGGATCCTGGTCATCCTCGACGGAATAAAGGACCCGGGGAACATGGGGACGATAATAAGGACTGCAGATGCGGCCGGTTGTGCAGGTATCATCGTCAGCGAAGGCTGCGTGGACCTGTACAATCCGAAGGTGCTCAGATCCACGATGGGTTCTGTTTTCCACCTGCCCATCCTGCACTGCAGCAGCGCAGCAGAGGCGGTGGATCTTTGCAGGAAAAAGGGTTTCATGGTATGCGCTGCGCACATGGAAGGTTCGGTCAGCATCTATGATGCGGACCTGTCCGGCAATGTTGCCTTTGTGATAGGCAGTGAGGCGGAAGGTGTCAGCGGCGATGTCATGGATAAATCGGACATGCTGGTGAGGATACCCATGGCGGGCAGGGCTGAATCCCTCAATGCCGCTGTCGCGGCGGCCGTTATCATATATGAGGCAGTAAGACAGAGGACTCCGGGATCCGCAAAACAAGGGACTTAAGGGTCCACTCAAAACAGGTTTTCCATGCTCAGCTTTTCCCGTTCGGGTATGTGGGTGACCAGCCTTCTGAGCGCTGCAGCCTCAGAAAGTGCAGAAGCGGCTTCTTTTGCCTCAAGCAGCGCCTCGAGCCTTGTGATCGTTATGTCGATGTTGTCGATTTCTTCATGGTCGATAAGTGCGGACCATGTTTTTTTTATGGCTGTCCAGTCATTCCTGATGCGGTCCAGCGCATCTGAAGCACTGTCCCATTTTTCAGCCCTGATGCTGTCCTGTACCGTTTCTATGTTCTTCTCGAGTTTGACGGAGTCATCCCGGACAGAACGATGCGCCAGAAGGCCTGATACTATTATGAGTGCCGTGATAACTGCCATCAGTACGATCATCCTGGTCATGATGCCGGATCTCATCGTGGTTTTTCAACTCCTTTTTCGCGGGCCTGGAAAAACACCTGCTGGCTAGCTGTATCGATACAGGCGTAAAATACGTCGGCTGGCCCGCTGAAACGGTTCATTTGAAGCTGGGACAGCAGCCATTGCCTGTCCTTTCCGGCGATCCTCAGGTTCTCGTCCATTATCCGCCCGTCGATTATCAGGTCTATCGTCATACCTTCAGGCTGTGCCTGTACATTCATATCGTTGGGCGTGACAGGCCTTTTCTGTGGCTTGGGGATGACGCTCAGCTGTCCGTTGGTCTCGAGTATGGCGAATTCCACGTCGGATATGTTTGGGCAGTTGTTTATCCGAAGCTGTTCGAGCAGGTCATGGAGCGTGATCAGTTCATTGCGGAGCGCGCTTTCGCTTATTTTTCCGTTTTCAATGAGTACTGTCGGCTTGCCGCATATCATTGCCCTGAACCAGATGCTCCTGACCGACAGGATGGATATGAGGAGCTGCACCGCCAGCAATGTAAGTATCGGTATTATGCCGTTGACCAGCGGTATACCGGTGTTCTGCATCGGTACAGCTGCAAGTTCCGAGATCATTATAGCTATGACCAGTTCGAAAGGCTGGAGCTGGCCTATCTGCCTCTTTCCCATGATCCGCATGACTATTACGACAAGGATATACAGTACAAGGGCTCGTGCGAAAACTACCAGCATTTTTCAACCTCCTGACGACATCAGTTATTGTCTGCAATGCCCCGGGCGGTTATTCGCCTGCGGTGTCCCGGTCCGTTATTTATCCGCGGATGCTGACACATTTGAACATTACTGTATATTTTGCTCCCGCTTGTGCAAGCTATGACCGTATAAAAACGGAAGGAGGATTGGAACGACATGTCTTTGACATCAAAAGAACTCATGCTGATCCAGGACAATATCAAGATGGCGGAAAATTCGATCAGGTTCATGCAGACATGCGCAGAAAGCGCTTCGGACGCACAGGTGAAGGGACTGTGCCAGAGCCTGGCGAGAGAGAAATGGCAGGATATGCAGACGCTTATCAAACACATAACCAGCATACAGGTGCAATAAGGAGGGATATCTATGGCACAGTTGAGCGACAGGGATATAATGTACACGCTTCTTAACGAACATAAGCTTTGCGCTTCATCGTTGACTAACCTTATACTCGAAAGTTCCAACCAGGCTTTGCGCAATGACGCGGCCGGGATCCTGAGCAGGACTTTCCAGCACCAGAAAACCATATTCGATATCATGGCCCAAAAGGGCTGGTATACGGTCCAGCAGGCAAGCCAGCAGGATATATACAACGCCAGGAGCGAAACAGGCAAGATACAAAGCTCTCTCGGGCAGATGTGATTTCCGGGGAACTGTAATGACTAAGGGGAAACCGCACCGGTGTGCGGTTTCCCCTGCATGTATCCTTGCAGCAGATGGCTTTCAGAGTTTTTTTATCTCGCCGTCTTTAAGGTAGAACGACTGGGCCATAACATGCGGATCGACTTCGGCATACATGCCTCCGAGTATCAGGTCACAGTTAGGATATATACGCTTTGAAACGGTGATTTCAC
>DGEQ01000050.1:8336-21534 GCA_002386045.1 Hungateiclostridiaceae bacterium UBA3922
TTTAAGGTACATCACCAGGTGCTTCCGCTCTTCTTCAAGTTCCCTGATCTCTTCCCTGAGCGCAGTCAGCCTGTCGGATATGCGGAACTGGTCCGACGGATCGGACTGTTGTGTCCTCAGCCTGTGCATTTCGAGTTTTTTGTTGCTTATCTCAAGGAGCAGTTCGTCCAGCCTTCTCACCATGGCCTGCCTGTTGAAGCCTGTTACCTCCAGCACCGTTTTCCGCTCGATCTCGGATCCGCAGATGGGTACGGATATGTAGACCTCCGCGGTGATCCTTCCGCCGATGACCTGGCCGTTGAACGAGTCGAAGAGTACGCCTTTTGCCATGATCTCGCTGTTGATGCAGTAATAACCTATGTGGACTTCCCCTCCGCAGATGATACTGGCGTTGTCGGCAAACTTGACGTAGACGTTTTTCCCCGCCCGGATCTCGACCCTTTTCTTTGCCGATATGCCTCCCTTGATATAGATGCTGCCGTTCGTGCTGACAAGGCTCTTTATATTCCCAAGGCCATAGGGGCTGTTGATTTCTATATCATTTGTGGCTTCAACGGAATACCCGTCGTTGACGGTGCCATGTATCGTGACGTATCCGTCGAACTTGATGTTGCCTGTGGCCACTCCTGCGTCACCGTTTATTTCCAGGTGGTTGGAGACGCTGATCCTTCCGTCGGAGTAGTTTACGGCGCCGGATATTTTCGATACGAGGATAGTCTTGCCTTCCATCCGGACCTCCTCGACCGTTTTCCTGTCATACAGCAATGGAGCCGTTTTGCCTTTTACCGGATCGATCACTTTGCCCATGATGTTTTTGCCCGGTGTGCCTTCCGTCGCTTCTATACGTTCTCCAAGCCAATCGCCCGGCTTTACCCTGTTTATGAGCTTCATTTCATAAAAATCCACCCTGCCGCTTTCGGACACCTGCGGCTTCGCCTCCGCCAGTTCATACATCCTGATGACCGCATCCCTGCCGTTTTCAGCCGGGATGCCGCGCGCGACCGTATACGGATGCAGTGGCTGCAGTTCACCGTCGAGGGCTCCGGTGTCTATGCCGAACACGACCCCGTTTTTCCGGAGCAGTGAGGCCACCGCGTCTCTCAGGGCATCCCTGGGGATGAGGGACAGTTCTTCTTTTGTCATGTAAAACGTGACGGTCGCGGTGAGGAAATCGACAGAGATGTCCAGGTGTATCTTGTCCCTGAACTCGCCTATCTTCCTGGGGCCGGCCGGTGCCGTGATCAGCATGCTTCGCAGCATATTCATGCCGGTTATCACCGCCTGAGGATGTTTTTCGAGGGCAGGGAGGAGCAGCTCCGGGTTGAAACCTTTCCTGTAGGTTTCAGCCATGACGTCTTTGCCTGATATGTAGATCTTCAGGTATTCGTCAATGTATATCACATTCCCGTCCATCCGGACACCCCCTTTCCGGTTCGTTTTTTACTGACCCGTCTTTGCTCCGGGTCTTCCGCAGATCCCCGGCATATACCTTTTGCCGGAGACCCTGGAAACAATGCTCTCCAATATATAATTACCCAATATCAGTTGCTTTCAATTATTATATCGGCTGTATCGACGTCAGCGACAAGCATTTTCAGTACGGCCGGAGATATCGGCAACGTTGGCTGCATCACTGGCACGGTGACATAATTATGGCAGCGAAATCGACGACATAATTATCCTTGTCATGTCTCATATTATTCTTGTGAGTTTTTCTAGAGTATTATGAAAAAGGACCATGGAGATGATGGAACTGAAATACAACAGGATAATCATATGCTTTGCTGCGGCGGTTTACATGCTGGTTACGGGATTTGCCGTCCTTCCGGTAAGTCAGGGGTCCTGCAGCGGAATGATGTCTGCGGCAGGTGACGGTGCAGAAGTCGGACCAGGCAGGATCTTTGCTTTGGCCAGGACTGTGGAAACCACTGCCCGCGGCAGCGAAACAGGGCAGGATGTGGAACCGCCTGTGATAAATGCGATGGCTGCGGTCGTCGTTGAAGAGTCGACAGGCAGGATCCTGTATGAAAAGAATGCGCTCCAGAAGCGTTCGATAGCAAGTACGACCAAGATAATGACGGCGTTGGTAGCACTGGAAAATGCAAATGTCGAGGACGTTGTCACCGTCAGCAGGCGGGCGGCGAGTATAGGAGGTTCCGTGGCAAGCCTGAGACAGGGGGATAAGTACACGCTGAGGGAACTCCTTTATGCGCTGCTCCTGGTCTCGGCCAATGATGCGGCGATCGCGATAGCCGAGCATGTCGGCGGCTCGGTGGAAGGATTTGCCGAGATGATGAACAAACGGGCCAGGTCGCTGGGGGCCGTCAACTCTAATTTCGTGACACCCCACGGCCTCGACAGGGAGAACCAGTACTCGACGGCGTACGATGTGGCGCTGATAACGATAGAGGCCTTAAAGCATCCGCTGTTCCGTGAGATAGTCTCAACAGTGAGTTCATATATCCCGGGGCACAGCCTTTATAACACGAATGAGCTTCTTGGGTCGTATCCGGGGGCAGACGGAGTCAAGACGGGGTATACGGGAAAGGCAGGCAGGTGCCTGGTCGCGACGGCAAAAAAGAACGGCATGAGGCTTATTTCAGTGGTGCTGGGCTCTCCGACCAGGAGTGCCCGGGCGGAGGCTTCCAGGAAGCTGCTTGACTACGGGTTCAATAACTACAGGATGTACAGGCTGATGAGCAAAGGGGACGTCTATGCGAAGATACCTGTATACAGGGGAATTGTGGATCATGTCACGCTGAAGGCAGACAGGGACATAGTCCTGCCGCTGAGCCGGAAAGAAGCCGAAGCCCTGGAGGTGAGAGAACACGTGCCGGATGTCGTCAGTGCCCCGGTGTATGCCGGGTCTGTGTCCGGGTACGTCGAATTCGTGCTGGACGGCAGGGTCCTGGCCCAGAATGTGCTCAAGGCAAACGAGGATATAAGGAAAGCAAATTACCTGGACTACCTCGGCATGATTTTCGGTGCCTGGGGAAAGATCATGCGGGAAGGGATGTTTGCCAGCCTGTGACCGAAGACGCTGATGGGGCCGTCTCACGTGGCCCGGATCCTGGGGGACTCACGGGACCGGTTCCCGGGGGACGGTTTTCAACTTTTTATCGGGGGACAGTTCGACACAGAAATAATTTCCCATAATATACCAATTTATTGGTAATTGGTGTAAAATATACATGCGTGCAGGATCATGGTTGTCGAAAAAGCGTGAGCCGCTGCACGATGCCGAAAAAGCTCATTCGGCCGATATGCAGGTGAGGTCAGTTATGGGATCGAACGGGAAGAAAACGGGGAATACGGATCTGGGAAGAACAGGGAAACCGGCCGGCGAGGGCGGCAGCATAACGGTGGAGGCTTCGATCGTGATCCCCCTGGTGATCATGGCCATATCCGCTGCCATATATATTGGGATGCTGCTTTACCAAAAAGCGCTGCTTCAGTCTGCGGCAGTTTCGGCGGCAGAAGCCGGGGCGGCGATATGGGCTTCGGGAGCGAATGACCCGGAGACATGCAGGCCGGGCCATGGCGCAGATGGTCCCGGGCTGTACAGGAGGCTGTACGACAGCGGGGCAGAGGCCAGGTTAAGGAAAATAGAGGAGTATGCGCTGTCCCTGGCAGCACGCAATGAACTGGTCGCTGCCGTACAGAGCGAAGCGGAAGTGGTCATCAAGGACAGCATCATCTGCAGAAGGCTTGAAGTGAGGATAAGCAAGTATTACAACATCCCGCTCGGCAGGTTCATAAAAATATTCGGCGGCAGCGATAAGGTCAGGATCACCGCGAAAGCGGTCTCGACCGTCTATGAGCCCGTGGAACTGATCCGCACGACGGATTTCATCATCGACCTTGAGAAAAAGCTGGAAGCCAGTTTCCCTGGACTGAAAGCGGTCGGCGATAAAGCCAGGGAGGCGATGAAAGGCCTGAAGGAAAGGCTCGAGCGGTTTGCCGACTGAAAGGAAACGGCATATGAGCTGCTGCGGTTTGATGGATTTGGGGGGAACAGGAAGTGAGGAGAGGCATATCCGGCCAGGTTACTGTTTTTTCTGCGATAATAATGGCTGCCGTGCTGATGCTGGCAGGGATCCTGGTGGATGCGGCAAGGATGGATGCCGGACGCGGCATGGTGAGAAGAGCCGTCGAAACGGCGGCAGGATCTCTTCTTGCGGACTACAGCAGCAGGCTCAAAGACGGTTATGGCCTGTTTGCCATATCGGTCCGGGATAAGTACGAACTTCAGGACAGGTTCGAAGAATATCTCGCGAGCAACCTGGGCATACCCTGCAATGATGGAGATCCCGGAGGAAACGTCGATCTTTTCGGGTTCAGGATCGAAAGGGTGGATGTGACGCCGATTTACAACCTTAGCGAAAACGGCACAATAAAAGCCCAGATACTCGAGTACATGAAGTATCGGGCGCCGACAGAACTTGTCGAGGGATTCATGTACAAGCTGACCGCGATGAAAGACCTGGGTGCAATGTCGGAAGCCTACAGGCAGAAGGTCGGCATAGACAAACTGCTGGCAGGCATGGACAAATCACAGCAGAAACTGAAGAGATACATCGACGGCCTGGGCGACAGCACTGCCAGGTTCGTCAACGGCTTCAACAGCGGCGGAAGCTGGGTGGCGGCGTTCAATGAGTTCAATTCGCTGACCGATGCTCTCACAGGTCTCGAAAGCAGGCTTGGATCGCTGGAAAGCAGCATAAACAGTCTCAAACAGCAATTGGCAGACATGAAGGACGATATGGACACCGAAAGCGTGAATAAGACGGACAGCGGCGATGGCAGTGGTGCGGACAAAGACGGGAGCAGAGGTATGCAGGACCTGGCAGACATAAGGGAGGCAATGAGGCGGCAGCTTTCCGGCCTGGAGGAAGAACGCAGGCAGTTGGAAACAGCCAAAAGAGATACGATCGGCAGGCTGGATGACCTGTGGCATATTATAAGGGATACGCTGACATCCGAATACATCGGGCCAAACAGGAAGGCGCTGGATGAAATAACCAGTATCGCCCGGAAGGGCGAAAAAGCGCAGCAGGCCATAGCAAGGCTGGAACAGTTCATCGGCGGAAACTTCCCGGATGGCGGGGGTGCGTTTTTAAAGGACTTCAAAGACCAGTTGACCGCAGAGCTTGCCGGATTGAAGGAACTCATACTCGAAGGCCGGAAGGCCGGCATGATGATCGGACAGATAAACGACAACATCTCGACGCTTGAAGAGATCGTCCGTGAAATGGATGCGATACGGAAAAACTGCGGCGGCGGGATCCCGGCCGAAGGTTTGCCGATGTACTTCATCGACATGATCGGTGGTTACAGGAGCATCGACTATGATTACTCAAGGCCGGAGAAAGGCGGAAGGGAGGATGACCCAAGGAAGGGGAAGAGTGACGAGGTAAAAAAACTCATCCACAAACTGCTGCCCGGGGATGTCGATTACGAAGCAGCGGGTTTTTCCAGGGACAGCCTGCCGTCATATAGCAAAGTGATAACTGAAGATTTCAGCGAAAGGGACATGGATTTCATCGGCCGTCTGCCTGCCTCGACCGGCACTGCCGCCGGCAGTGATGCCGGGGTGTCGTACAATGGCGATCTCGGCAATGTAGGAAATGAGGCTGATCTTTACGACGAGGAAAACGTGTTCCAGGAAAATGCCCTTGATTTCATCTCGAAAATCGGAAATCTTGTCTCCGGACAGATCACTGCTTTGAGAGACAGCATTTACATAAATGAATATATTATGGGTACCTTCAAAAATTCGGTGCCGGAATTGGCAGCCGGAAACGGCAAGATAGCGGACACCGACCTGCATGGCGTTGAAAAGGGAAAGAAAGAGACATTTTATGACAGTGAGGTCGAGTATATCCTCCACGGCCAGCCTTCGCAGGAACTCAACAATATCATGACCAGGGGAGAACTGCTGCTGGTCAGGTTCGGACTCAATGCACTGCATGTCTATACGGATCCGGTCAAGAGGAACAGGGCGGTGACGATAGCGTCAGCCATATCAGGCTGGTGGACAGGCGGCGGCGGGATACCGCTGGTCTCAAACCTTATAATGGCCGGATGGAGCCTTGGCGAGTCCGTGATCGACGTCAGGGACCTGCTGGAGGGCAGATCAGTGCCGATCTACAAGATGAAGGGCGACTGGCGGCTCGACATCGGCATCGCTTCGGAAGCCGGCCCGAAAACGGATCCGAGGCTGCATTTCAATTACCATGACTACCTGCGGCTTTTCCTGCTTGCTGTATGCGAAGATACGAAACTGGGCAGGATCGGGGACCTTATCCAGCTAAACATGTGCAATGCCGAGGGAACCGATAGTTTCAGGATGTCCGGGTGTAATACATGCGTACGTATAGAGGCGGAGGTGTCGATGAAATACCTGTTCATTACGCATCCTTTCATCCGCAGGGAATCAAAAACCGGCGACGGAAGGTATCTGTACAAGGTGCTTTTATACGAGGGATACTGAAGTTCCCGGCGAGGCTGCGTCCAGGCTGCCATGGTACGCGGGAACTGCCGCGGCATGCGGCCGGGTCGAAGCATGTCTGCCCGCAGCAGAAGCATATCTGCCTGTTTGAAAGGAAACCGCCTGGCATGCGTGAGAAAACAGTTTTCCGAAAAAACCGGATACCAGGGAGCAGGGGAGCAGTGACCGTGGAAGCGGCGATCGTGCTTCCTGTGCTGTTGTGCGCCTTTTTTTCGGCCGTTTTCCTTATCAGGGCGGTCTATACGTACGGCCTGATACAGCATGCTCTTACTGAGACAGCCCGGGAGATGGCGTCTTCAGGCTATATATATCATATCAGCGGGATACGGGACCTGCACGATACGGTAAGGGATACGATAAACGACAGGACCGATGTTCTGCAAGCCCAGGCCGAAAGTTTACTGGAAGCTTACAATGGCCTGTTTGGGACGGACCAGGCCGCGTCCGCGGATCTGCCTGACGTGATCGAAACCATCGTGGGCTTCGTGGCAGGGCGTGCGTTTGACGAAGCAAAAACACAGCTTTTTATCCCGGTGGTCAGGCAGTGCATGAAAAAACACCTGGTGACCGACGAGATCACCGACGCGGATGAAAGGCTTCGTTCCCTAAATGTGGCCGGCGGGTTGGCCGGTCTCGATTTCAGCAGGTCGTCCTTCCTTTCCGACAGCAACGAGGATATTGATATAATCGTCAGGTACAGGATCAGCCTGCCGCTCCCGGTGAAATTCGCCGGGGACCTTGAGATCGTCCAGCGGGCCCGGGCCAGGGCATGGCTGGGAGGCGACACGAAGAAAGGAGTCCTTGCAGAAAACGACGATCCGTCGTCGGAATATGAAGATATATGGTCTCTTGGCAACTTCCAGAGGGGACTGAAAATACGGCGGATATTCGGGGCAAACCTGCCGAACAACTTCCCTGTGATCGCGAGGTATGAGGCAGGCAGGGCGGTAATGATCAAAAGCATGGACCTGACGGCTGCCAGCTATCAGGACGCCCGTACTGTCGAAAAAACGCTGAAAGGATATCTTGAGGAACTGAATGGGTTCCAGGGCCTGGAAAAGCCGTGGGGCAGGGACCGTATCGTGATCAGGAGGGAGGAAATCAAGCAGAAGGAACTGTTGCTCGTAGTCCCCGGCAATGAAACGGACGAATCGATCCTGGCCGCACTGGAGGATATGGCCAGGTATGCGGATTCCGTGGGGATCATAATGAAAATCGAAAGGTATGGCCTTAAACGGATAGATAATGGGCAGGAGACAGGCGAAGCAGATGAAGATGCCGCCGGAGAGGCTGCCGACAGTGCATGAGACAGGACAACGGGAGGCGCCCCGGGCAGCGGACCGGACGATCTGCAGGCAACGTCCCGACTGGTGTTTCCATACCATTTTTGGAAGTCTGTATTGCATTCGGGCCGTTTATATAGTAGAATAGTTTCAAATTTGATAAGAAGAGGAGAGTTGAGGAGAGATGAGAAAGCCGAGCAGAGATGATATTGTCAAGATCACGCTGGAAGAATCCGAGATACCGCGGCAATGGTACAATATCGTTGCCGACATGCCCAACAAACCCGAACCCTATCGCAATCCAGCCACAGGTGAACTGCTTGAGCCCGAGGACATGAAGGCTATTTTTCCTGATGCCCTGATAGCCCAGGAAGTATCAACAGAAAGGTTTATCGAGATCCCGGACGAAGTCCGGGAGATATACAAGCAGTGGAGGCCTTCACCGCTGTACAGGGCGAGGAACCTCGAGAAACTGCTGGGCACTCCGGCAAGGATATACTACAAGTACGAGGGCAACAATGCGACCGGCAGCCACAAGCTGAATTCAGCGCTGGCACAGGCATATTACAACAAGAAGGCCGGGATCAAACGCCTTTCCACGGAGACCGGCGCAGGACAGTGGGGCAGCGCGCTGAGCATGGCCTGCAACCACTTTGGCCTTGAGTGTACGGTCTACATGGTCAAGGTAAGTTACCAGCAGAAGCCTTACAGGCGTTCGTTCATGGAAACATTCGGCGCGAAGGTCCATGCCAGCCCGACAAACCTGACGCAGTCCGGAAGAAGGATACTGGAAGAGGATCCGGGATCAACAGGCAGCCTCGGCATCGCTATCAGCGAAGCCGTCGAAGATGCGGCTACTCATGACGATACCAACTACTCACTTGGCAGCGTGCTGAACCATGTATGCCTGCACCAGACGGTCATCGGCCAGGAGGCGAAAGCACAGCTGGAAAAGGTCGATGAATACCCGGACGTCGTCATCGCATGCTGCGGAGGCGGCAGCAACTTTGCGGGCATCGCTTTCCCGTTCCTCCATGACAAGCTGACGAAAGGCACCAAAGTGCGTGCCGTCGCCGTTGAACCGGCAGCCTGCCCGACGCTTACGAAAGGCGTATTCGCTTACGATTTCGGCGATACGGCAAAAATGGCTCCCATCGTAAAGATGTACACGCTTGGCCACGATTTCGTACCTGAAGGCATACATGCAGGCGGCCTGAGATATCACGGTGCTTCAGCCATCGTCAGCCAGCTTTACGACGACGGCATCATCGAAGCCGTTGCCTACGGACAGAAATCAGTGTTCGACGCTGCCGTGATGTTCGCCAGGGCAGAAGGTATCATACCTGCACCCGAATCTTCACACGCCATCCGCGCTGCCATTGATGAGGCCGTAAGGGCAAAGGAAGCAGGAGAGGAGAAAGTGATACTGTTCAACCTGAGTGGCCACGGGTATTTCGACATGGCGGCTTATGACTATTATTTCAGCGGCAATATGAAGGACATCGAGTACTCAGCGGAGGAAGTCGAAAAGAGTATGGCCAGGTTGCCGAAGGTAAAATGAATACGATTTGAATGGCAATAAAGCACAAGGCTGCCGCCGGATTTACCGGCGGCAGCTTTTTTGACGGGCTGATGCGAGGGGACAGTCCTTCAATTGCATTGGGGACAGTCCTTCAGGAGCCGGCCGGGGGGGACAGTCCTTCAAAAAACGGCAATGGGGACCGATGGGGACAGTTCTTCAGTAATCGGTTTCGGGGACGTTTCTTCAGAATCCGGTGAAGGGGGGACAGTCCTTCAGTAATCGTTCATGGGGGACGGTTCTATGAAAAATGGCGGCGGGGACAGCCTGCGGAAACTGTTTATGGTTATTGTGATGAGGTCGATGCCGGCCGGGATAATTTCAGCAACATGTGAAGAACCGTCCCCAATATGGTTGGTGAAGAACTGTCCCCTGCTGCTGTTTCCTCAAGGACCGTCCCCCCTGACGGGATTCGTGAAGAACTGTCCCCATGGTATTTTAGCCAATGACCGCTAATATAAATTAAAAGGGGCTTTTGCAGGAGAAGGAGGCAGGCGTGATGTTTGACGGTGATATCTCCGGGATCATAGAGAAAGACAGGCAGGAGAGGGCCAGGGACAATTTTGAGGGGACATTCCTCGATTACCTGGAAATAGTCAGGAAGGATCCGGATGTAGCAATGCTTGCTCACCAGAGGATATACAACCTGATCATAAATGCGGGAGTGGAAGTAGTCAAGACTGATGAGGACCCCAGGCTAAGGAGGATCTATGGCAACGATATCATAAAGAAATATAAGTTTTTCGAAAATTTCTACGGCATCGACAAAACAATCATGAAGATAGTGAGGTACTTCCATTCGGCAGCGATGTCCGGCGAGGAGTCGAGGCAGGTCCTGTACCTCGTGGGACCGGTCGGATCCGGGAAGTCGTCGATCATGGAAGAGATAAAGCGTGCACTGGAGGCGAGCCAGGAGATATATGCGCTGAAGGGCTGCCCGATGCAGGAAGAGCCGCTCCACCTCATACCCTATCATCTCAGGAACAGGTTTGAAGAGATCCTGAAAGTCAGGATAGAAGGTGATCTCTGCCCGATCTGCCGTTACAGGCTCAAACACGAATATAACGGGAGGTTCGAGGATTTCAGGGTGATCAGGACGGGGTTTTCGGTAAGCGGCAGAAAAGGCATCGGGGTAGTGCCGCCGGTCGATCCGAACAACCAGGATACGAGCGTACTGATCGGAAGTGTCGACATTTCCAAGATAGACCTGTACCCGGAAGACGATCCAAGGGTACTGTCGCTGAACGGGGCATTCAACGTCGGCAACAGGGGCGTTGTCGAATTCATAGAGGTTTTCAAGAACGAGACTGAGTACCTGCACGCCATGATCACGGCGACCCAGGAGAAATACATACCTTCGCCGGGCAAAGGCCCGATGATCTATTTCGACGGCGTCATCCTCGCACACTCGAACGAAGCTGAATGGAACAAATTCAAATCTGACCACACCAACGAAGCCATCCTTGACAGGATCGTAAAGATAGAGATCCCATACTGCCTTGAACTGAACGAGGAAATCAGGATTTACGAGAAGATCCTGAAAAAGAGCCGGTTCCAGGCCCACATAGCGCCTCACACCATCGAGGTGGCATCGATGTTTGCCATACTTACCCGGCTTGCCCCGTCATCGAAAGTCGACCTGATGACTAAACTCAGGATCTATAACGGCGAAGAGATCGTCGAGAAGGGCATGACCCGCAAGATCGACATAATGGAACTCAGGGAAGAAGCGCCCCGCGAAGGGATGACAGGCATATCGACCAGGTTTATCATGAAAGCGCTTGATATGGCCTTGTCAGAATCCGAGGCAAACTGCATAAACCCGATTTCCGTGATGGAGATGCTCATCAGGGCGGTTAAGGAGCTTTCCGTAAGTGACGAGGAAAAGAACAAGTACGTGAGGTTCATCCAGGACTATGTGAAGAAAGAATACAACAGGATACTCGAAAAAGAGGTCACCAGGGCTTTCATATACGGCTACAGGGAACAGGCGGAGAGCCTTTTCAACAATTACCTCGACCATGCGGAAGCTTATGTCAACAGGACCAGGATCAAGGATCCGAATACGGGCGAGGAGCTTGAGCCTGATGAGAAGTTCATGAGATCCATCGAGGAACAGATAGGGATAACCGAAGCATCCGCAAAGGGCTTCCGCGCGGATGTGACGGCGTACATGTTCTTCGTGATCAGAAACGGCGGGAAACTGGACTACAGCTGTTATGAACCCCTCAAGGAGGCTATAGAGAAGAAGCTCACGGCGTCGGTCAGGGAGCTCAGCAGGATCATCACGAAGGCCAGGGTGAGGGATGAGGAGCAGAACAGGAAATACAACACCATGGTCGCAGAGATGAAGCGGAACGGGTACTGTGACCACTGCTGCAATGTTGTGCTCAAGTACAGTGCAAACAACCTTTGGAAGGACTGAAAAGAAACTATGGCGATTTTCAGGGAGTACGACCCGTGCGGGCGGGAGCGGTCCGCCGAAGACAGGCGGCGTCACAAGGAACTGGTGGAAGAGTCGATCAAAAGGAATCTGGGCAACATAATTTCGGAAGAGAGCATAATCGGCCAGAGCGGTAACAAGAAAATAAAAGTGCCGGTGAAGGGCATCAGGGAATACAGTTTCGTTTTCGGGAGCAACAGGAAAGGCGCGGCAACGGGCGACGGGGATGAAAGGCGAGGCGACGTGGTCGGCGACGATTCCGACGGGAGCATTTTCGGTTATGGTGGCGCCGGGAATGCCGAGGGCGAGGATATTTACGAAACGGAGATCACGATAGAAGAGCTCGTGGGGTACCTGTTCGACGACCTGAACCTGCCTGACCTGGACAGGAAGAAACTGTCCCCGCACGAATCAGTAAAAGGTTACAGGAAACTTGGATATCAAAAAAAGGGCATCCCTCCGAGGCTGGCTATCAAGAAATCGGTCGTCGAAAAAATCAAGAGGAAGCAGGCATATAAACGGACGATGGCAGAAATCAAAGGGGAGCAGGGCGCAGCGGCTGACGGCACTGTTGAAAGCGCCGATCCGGGCGGCAGGTTCGCATTTGCAGTGGAAGACCTGCGGTACAGGAGACTCCGCGAAATAAGAAAAAAGGACTTCAATGCGGTCGTGATCTGCATCATGGATGTGTCCGGGTCGATGGACCAGACCAAGAAATACATGGCGCGCAGCTTCTACTTCCTGCTGTACCAGTTCCTCAGGCACAGGTATTCGAACGTGGAAGTGGTTTTCATTGCCCACACCACGACTGCGAAGGTGGTCAGCGAACTCGAATTTTTCCACAGGGGCGAATCGGGCGGTACATATATAAGCAGCGGATATGAAAAAGCCCTTGAAGTCATAGAACAGCACTACGATCCGGCCAACTGGAACATATACGCATTCCACTGCAGTGACGGTGACAACTGGCTAGAGGATAATGATCGGGCTGTCGAGTATGCGAAAAAGCTTTGCGAGAAATGCAATCTTTTCGGATACGGCGAGATAGTGCCCGGCTATTATTTTTCCGGGAGCACCGTGAAATCGGAATTCATCAACAGGATCCAAGCCGATAATTTCGTGATCGTGACCATTTCCAGGAAGGAAGACATCATAACAGCATTGAAAAGGCTGCTGGCAAAAGACGGGGACAGGGAGTAAGGGCGTGATATGGCGGATTACAGCATAAGAGAGCTTGAGATATGGAGCAGGCGCATAGAAGAAATAGCGAAAGAGTCCGGGCTTGACTGCTATGAGCAGGAGTTCGAGCTTGTAAGCTATGAAGAGATGACTTCATACGAGGCTTATTCGGGCATGCCGTCCCATTATCCGCACTGGAGCTA
>DGEQ01000050.1:21801-25766 GCA_002386045.1 Hungateiclostridiaceae bacterium UBA3922
GTGATCAATTCCAACCCGTGCATAGCCTATCTCATGAAGGACAACTCGCTGCTTCTGCAGATACTGACGATAGCCCACGTCTATGCCCACAATGACTTCTTCAAAAACAACAGGCTGTTCAGGGAAGGGACCAGGGCGGAGCATACGGTGGAGATGTTCAAGAACCATGCGGACAGGGTCAGGGAGTATATAAGGGATCCCAGCATCGGCTACATGAAAGTGGAGAAAGTCCTGGACGCGGCCCATGCTCTGCGCTACCAGTGTGACAGGACCATAGGGGCCAAAAGGCTCACGGAGGACGAACTGAGGGAAAGGCTGAAAAACAGGAGCAAAAAGCCGGCAGGCGATTTTCCGCTGCTCGGTCCAAAACCATCTTATACCGATGAGCCGGATCTCAAGCGCCTCCCACTGGAGCCGGAAGAGGACCTGCTTTATTTCATCGGCACATACGGCAGGCTGGAATCATGGCAGAAGGACATAATAGACATCGTCCGGGAGGAAACACGCTATTTCGTCCCTCAGATCGAGACGAAGATCATGAACGAGGGATGGTCTAGCTTCTGGCACTACATGATCCTCAACAGGCTGGAGCTTCCCCAGAGACTCCATTTCGAATTCCTAAGGAGGCACAACCAGGTGATCAGGCCTTATGAAGGTCGGATAAACCCGTATTTCCTTGGATTTAAGATCTTTATGAACCTTTACGAAAAGAATGACAGGAAAACGGATAAGGTATTCGAGGCCAGAGCGGTGGAGAGAGACGAAACCTTTATCCGGAGGTACCTGACGAAAGAACTTTGCGTGGAGATGAAGCTTTACGAGTATGAAAAACACGGAAGTGAATACGTGGTTTCGGAAGTCCCGGACGACAAGGGCTGGATGAAGATAAGGGACACGATCGCTTCTGCCGCAGGCTTCGGGAGTTTGCCGGTCGTCAGGGTGACCGACTGGAACCGAAAGGACAACACGCTCCTGCTGGAACACCTGTATGACGGCAGAGAACTCGATCTTACGTACGCCAACGAGACTCTGAAACATTTCGTGGACCTCTGGGAAGGCAAGGTAATACTGAATACGGTCGTCGAAGGGAAAAAAAGGTCGATCATGTGCGATGAACAGCGAAGGATAACGATGATAAATGCCGAACCCTGATATCCATGTCCCGGCGATCCGCCGGTCATTTGCCGGACATAGTGTAAAGTTTTTGTAGGCATAAAAAAGCAAGTTACCTACTCAATGTGGTATTATCAAGTCAACAATCAAACATAACCAACAGAAGAGAGGTAACCTGCTATTATGATTGTACGTGAAATTTACGAAAAAATCATCCCCGAAATTGAGAAAAATGTGGCGGAGGGATTGTCAAACGGGTCAGGATTTTCAGGACTGGCAGCGCTTGTCTGTCATTGGCAGTCTAAATGTGATAGAATAAAAACATCGGAAATGCCAGTTTATTATGAGAGAGGTCCAGGCAAATGACACGATACCGCTGTTTCATACTTTCAGTCCTGATTACGTCGATGTTCCTGCTGACAGGCTGCTGGCAGGATGCCGTAAGAACAGGCGGTGAGCAGGACGGAGCCCCGGAAGAGGCGGACGATATTCCAAAGATAAGCGCATCGACGAACCTTGAGGGTGAGATCCTCTTCTACCCGACATTCGATGAAAATTACAAGACCGGAAACAATGAGAAATTCGCATTCTGGTTCGACATCCCTGTTGAATGGAGAGCAGAAGACAGGAGCGAAGACGGTTCGGAGTATCATATACTGCCGGATGATCCCGATGTTGTCATCCGTATCTACGGCCAACTGAAAGAGGGGCCGGAAGACGGGTTTTACAGGCAACTGGCAGGAAAAAGCGGAACTATCGATGATTTCGTTTACAGGGACAACTGGGTCGGGAAAATGATAACGGTCTCCGAAAACGAGTTCTATTTCGTCCGCGTGGACGGAGACAGTTACCTGATCCTGCATGTGGACGCGACCGGGGATCCGGGATGGCTGGCCGAAAACGAGGAAAAGATATATTACATAGCAAGGAGCGCCAGGACGACCAGGGAAAGCTTCGGCAAGATCGCCGATGAATCGAGCCTGATCGACGTCGATGACCTGAAGGTCGGGGACCTGGAAGTCGGGATAACATATGAGAAACTCATACACGTGATGGGGCAGGAACCCGTGGACAGGACAGAGGAAGAATACCACGGGATGAAGGCTGAGATGCTGTATTTTGCGGATGATACGCAGGTCTATGTCGTAAATGACATAGTGCACATAATAAATGTCATCAGCCCGGAATACGAGACTCCCAGGGGCCTGAGGCCGGGAGACGACGAGGAGCGGATCGTCGAACTATACGGGGAGCCTAACAACAGGGATGAATGCATCTACGGATACTGCATCGACGGATACGAACTGCTCACCATCGTTGTGTCGGACGGTGTTGTTTCCCAGATACAGATCGAGCATGGTGGGTGGGAGTCGGAGGTTTTCTGAAAGCGCCATGCGAAACGCCGGGTGCAGGATGGCAGCCCGGCCGGATGGTTCCCGGACGAGTAACAATGGAGGGTGATTTCAGTGGGCAATGATCCCGGAATGCACAATAGTAACGCCAATCATGCGAGAAAGTGCGGAAATACGGTCTATAAGTGCGAAAATGTGGACGATCACATGGAAATGTACAGGAAAGCTGCAGATTATATAAATTCAAGGATAGACGGGACACCGGGCATCGCCGTGGTCCTGGGGTCCGGTCTCGGCCCCCTGGCGGATTCGATTGAACAGCCTGTCGAAATCGATTACCGCGACATACCGGGATTCCCCGAAACGACGGTCGCAGGCCATGCCGGCAAGCTTGTCTGCGGGATCCTGGGAGGCAGGCGTGTGCTCGCGATGAAGGGCAGGTTCCACTACTATGAAGGCTATGATATTTCCCAGGTAGTGTTCCATATAAGGGTATTCGGCCTGATGGGCATCTCGGGCCTGATCGTGACCAATGCCGCGGGTGGTATAAATACTTCGTTCAGGCCGGGCGACCTGATGCTCATCACGGACCATATCAGTTTCTTTGCGCCGTCGCCTCTGCGCGGCAGGAACCTGGACGAATTCGGGCCGAGGTTCCCTGACATGTGTGAAGCATACGACAGGAGCCTCATCGAGTATGCCGAAGGAATCGCCGAAAGCATGGGGATCGAACTGAAAAAAGGGGTCTATGCGTTCGCGCAGGGCCCAATGTACGAGACCCCTGCGGAGATACGCGCCCTGCGTGCCCTTGGCGCCGACGCGGTCGGCATGTCGACGGTGCCCGAAGTGATCACCGCGCGTCACTGCGGTATGAAGGTGCTCGGCATATCCTGCATCACGAACATGGCCGCAGGCATCCTTGATCAGAAACTTGACCACTCTGAAGTGATGGATACGGCAAGGAAAACCGAGAAGGCCTTTATAAGGCTTGTTTCGGAGATCATAGCGCGCTGGGGATCCTGACGGCCCGGTGCTTTCCTGCATGCAGGCATCCGGGATCACTGCCTGTATCTGTATTGTCAGTCTGACAGCGACTTTTGCATCCGGTTTACATGCAACTCTGCCTCCGGTTGACTGTAACTTTTTGCTGCCGGTCGACATGCAGCTTTGCCTTCGTTAGACACCGATCCTGCCACCGGCCCCGTTTTGCCTGCCGTGTTATGGCATGATGCTTGCCCACACATGTTTTTTCATCCCGCAGTAAGTGAAAATAACCGCATTTATCGTGAAGCTGCTGGTAATATAGTTGTAATTGATTGTTGATATATATCAGGTTAAAGGATATAATAGGAAGTGGTCCTGCTTACCGGGTTTTATTTTCACATTTACACGAGCATCATATCTGTGGCGGTGTATGCAGGACCGGACGTATTTTGCCGCAGAAAGGACAAGGGAGCCTGATAGAGTGGAAAAAGAGATCCTCAACATGGAAGAAGCTGC
>DGEQ01000050.1:26075-27950 GCA_002386045.1 Hungateiclostridiaceae bacterium UBA3922
GTCGCGCCTGAATGGAGCAAACTCCGGAGCGGGTATTATGATGCAGAAGTGATCGACAGGCTGCTGGATTCCGGTTTGCTCGGCGAAGACATGGTGCTGGTCGACCTGGGGGCAGGTGACGGTTACCTGTCCAGGGCTGTTGCGCCAAAAGTGGATACTGTCATAGCCGTGGACATTTCAGGGGCGATGATAAGCGAACTGAGGAAAAAGGCGGCAAGGGAAGGCCTGAAGAACATCCAGACCGTTGTAAGCGACGGATGTGATGTCCCGCTCGGGGACGGCAGCGTCGATATCGTATGTGCCAACATGTTCCTGCACCATATCGAAGAGCCTGTGACCGCCGTCAGGGAAATGAGCAGGATACTCAGGCCCGGTGGGAAGGTGTTCCTGGCAGACCTGACGGAGCACGGGAACAGGGAACTGATGGAAGCCATGCATGACCTGTGGCCTGGTTTTTCACGGAAAGAAATCATCCGGTGGTTCGAAAAATCCGGCTTCAGGATAGAACAGTTCGACACGCTGGCCAGGAAGTCGTCTGGAAGGAAGTCCGGAACGAAGAAAGATGCGGGCGTATTCATAATGGTAGCGGAGAAACAGTGAGAAACCACCGGGCCCAAAGCGGGGGCGCAGAGGTATCGACCGCAAATAACAGGATGCGAGCACCAGGACCTGGGCAGCGCGTCGGAAAGTGCCAAATATCCGCGGGATACCCAGGATATCCGCGGGTGATCCAAGGGTGATGGATATGGGTAAAATCATCGTTGCCGGTTCGATCGCATATGACCACATAATGGAGTTTCCCGGGTACTTCAGCGAACTGATAATTGCCGACAATATCGACAGGCTGAATATCAGTTTCCTTGTCAGGAGCCTGAAAAAGGTGCGCGGAGGTACGGCGCCCAACATAGCATACAACCTGGCGCTTACAGGCCAAGAGGCTGAGATACTCGGAACTGCAGGGAGCGATTTCGGAAGCTACAGGCAGTGGCTGGATGAAAACGGCGTGGGGACAAGCCTCGTCAGGATCAGGGAAGATGAATTCACGGCTTCCTGCTTCATAAACACCGACCTTTCCGGCAACCAAATAACGGCGTTTTACCCCGGGGCCATGGCGTATGATGTGCGGATCAGCATGTTCGACGTGCCCATGGACGACGTTTCGATGGTGATAATAGCGCCTACCGAACCTGCAGCTATGAGCAAGTGGTGTGATGAACTGCAGAGGATCGGGATACCATATCTATATGACGCGGGCATGCAGATCCCCCGGCTTGCGCCGGAGGACCTGGTCAAAGGCATACTTGGGGCAAGGATAGTCATTTTCAACGAATATGAGTATGCAATGATGCGAAAAAAGACAGGCCTGACTATGGGAGATATACTCGCAAGAGTGGAGATGGTCGTGATAACCCTCGGTGATAAAGGGTCGGAACTCCGGACAAAAAACCAAACCGTGCGGGTCCCTGCGGCGAAGCCTGTAAAGGTGGTCGATCCGACGGGCGCCGGCGATGCCTACAGGGCCGGCCTGCTGAAAGGCTATTTTGAAGGAGCCGGCCTCGAAAAGATGGGCAGGTACGCCAGCGTTTCGGCGGTATACGCGGTCGAGCATCAGGGCGCGACGGAACACAGGTACACGATGGATGAGTTCTGGAAAAGGTACAGGGAAAATTTCGAATAAGGGGGACAGTTCTCAAAAAGTTGGGGACAGTTCTCAAAAATGAGCCGGAATCCCAAAAGTTAGGTACAGTTCTCAAAAAATGAACAGGAATGTGCACCGGGCACATTGACATAAAATTTATATACTTGTTTACAACAGGGTCATATATCCACGGGAGGTATTTGAATGGTTAAATGCGACATTAAGGACAAATCACT
>DGEQ01000050.1:28264-28455 GCA_002386045.1 Hungateiclostridiaceae bacterium UBA3922
AACCTGATGCGTACGCTTAAAGCGGGAGGAGCAGATATAGTCCTGTGTGCATCGAACCCGCTGTCGACCCAGGACGATGTGGCGGCCTCACTGGTCGTTGATTATGGGATTTCGGTATTCGCCAAAAAAGGAGAGGACACTGAGACATATTACAGCCATCTGAAGGCAGCCATAGAGCACGGGCCTGATAT
>DGEQ01000050.1:28794-30921 GCA_002386045.1 Hungateiclostridiaceae bacterium UBA3922
GTCTGTGGCTACGGCTGGTGCGGCAGAGGCCTTGCCATGAGAGCCAAAGGTATGGGTGCCAACGTTACCGTTACCGAGGTGGACTACGTCAAAGCCATCGAAGCGGTTATGGACGGATTCAGGGTCATGAAACTCGAGGATGCGATGAGCTTTGCCGACATCATAATCACGGTGACAGGCAATCTGAACGTGGTGGACGAGAAGCACATCCGCCTTGCAAAAGACGGCGTCATGATCGCCAACTCGGGCCATTTCAACGATGAGATAAACATCGACGCGCTTGAGAGGCTTTCCGTATCAAAGAGGACGGTGCGTGATTTCGTAGAGGAATACACCCTTAAGGACGGGCGCAGGGTATACCTGCTGGCGGAAGGAAGGCTGCTGAACCTTGCGGCTGCAGAAGGCCATCCTGCCGTTGTTATGGATATGAGCTTTGCAAACCAGGCTTTGGGTGCGGAATACCTGGTCAGGAATGCGCACAATATGGAGAAGAAGGTTTATGTCCTTCCCACTGAGCTGGACCAGGAGATCGCACGCCTCAAACTTGAATCGATGGGCATATCCATCGACGAACTGACAGAGGAACAGAAAGCTTACCTGTCGTCATGGCAGAGCGGTACCTGACAGGAGCAATGACACGAACATGCCATGAACGCAGCAAGGAAATATCTGTATTCAGCAATGGCATGACAGGGGCAAAACAGAGATATCGCAGCGGCGCAGCAGAGATATCCCCCAAAATATTGCAGATATATTACGGATATATTGCAAGCGTGCTGCAGCCATGTTACATGTATATTGCAGGTGTGTTACAGAATTATTACAGAACATTGCTGATAAATAATTTAACATTGCATGAACACATTTTCAGATTATAGCATAATCGGAGAGGAAAAAATGAGAACACCGGATGCCCAGACTATTGCCTCAATGATCGATCATACGATACTAAAGGCGGATGCGACACGGGAGCAGGTAATTGAATACTGCAGGCAGGCCAGGAAGTATGGATTCGCTTCGGTATGCGTCAATCCATGCCACGTGGCGCTGGTCAAAAAAGAACTGCAGGGTTCAGGCGTCAGGGTATGCACCGTGATAGGTTTTCCTCTGGGTGCCGACAGCAGGGAAACCAAGGCATTCGCTGCCAAGACCGCGGTAAGGGACGGCGCCGATGAAATCGATATGGTCATCAATATCGGAGCAGTCAAGGATGGCGATTTCGACTATGTCGAAAAAGAAATAAGGGAAGTAGTCGCATCATCCGGGAATGCCCTGGTGAAAGTCATCATCGAAACATGTTGCCTGACAGATGACGAAAAAGTTCTGGCATGCCGTGCAGCCGCAAATGCCGGCGCAGCGTATGTGAAAACGTCTACCGGGTTTGGCGCTGCCGGAGCGACAGCACACGATGTAAGGCTTATGAAGGAAACCGTGGGGGAAAACATCGGTGTCAAGGCTTCGGGCGGTATCAGGAACCTTGAGACTGTAATGGAGATGATCGAAGCCGGTGCTGACCGCATAGGCACGAGCTCAGGAGCCGGGATAATGGAAGAGTTGTCAGGTAAAAAATAATAGTGCGCCCGGAAGTGAGTAATGGTTTGCCGGCATTGAGTGAAAGCTTTCTGAAAGCGAGTGATGCTTTAGGAAAGGAAATGACCGGGCAAATCACCGGCAGTGACAGCAGCCAGGCAGAGATTTATTGAGATTTCCGGAGGGTTACCGGAGAGTTTCCGGACATGATGGCAACCGGTTTCTGGAATGGGAGAGATCTATGAAGATTCTGATTGAAGGTATTGATATACTGACTGCCGATCCGGCAGAGGAACTTGTCAGGAATGCAGATATCGGCATAACCGATGACAGGATAGCGTTCATAGTGCCATCGGGTACCAATGTTCCGGGGTTTATACCGGACAGGAAGATCTGCGGGAAGAACATGCTGGCGATGCCCGGCATGGTAAATGCCCATACCCACTGCGCAATGACGCTCATGCGCAATGCAGCGGATGACCTGCCTCTGCACAAATGGCTGTTCGAGAAGATTTTCCCGATAGAAGACAGGCTGACCGATGATGCGGTCTACTGGGGGACACGCCTTGGGGCTGCTGAAATGATCAAATCCGGCAC
>DGEQ01000016.1:0-9272 GCA_002386045.1 Hungateiclostridiaceae bacterium UBA3922
AGATGTGTATAAGAGACAGAACCCCAACTTTGTCGTATAATCATATATAGGCAAGGTGGTGAGAACCGATTGGAGCTGACCGACTATGAACTGATACAGAAGTGTCTGGCTGGCCAGCACGAGTATTTCGAAGAGATCGTGACAAGGTACAAAAAGCTGATATTCAGCGTCGTATATAATATGATCAACGACAAGGAAGAGGTCAGCGACGTTTCCCAGGAGGTCTTTCTCAGGATCTACAAGGCGCTTGACAGGTACGATCCGAAGTACAAATTCTCCACCTGGGCGGTTCGCATCGCTACCAATCTCTGCCTGGACATATACAGGAAAAAGAAAGTCGATTCGACACCGATAGATGATATCAGGGACCTGTCGGACGGGACGGACACTCCTGAAGAGAGTTACCTGCAGAAGGAGCGGTCCGAAAGGATCCGGCGGGCGATACAGGAACTGCCCGAGAAATACAGGACGCCGATCATACTGTTCCACCAGAACGGACTGACGTACGAGGAAATGACGAAGGTCCTGGGACAGCCGATGACGATAGTTAAAAACAGGCTCTATCGGGCAAGGATAATGCTGAGAGAGGCTTTGATGAAGGAAAGAAAGGAGGAGGCTTTATGAACTGTGACACGTCAAGGGAACTGATGATGAAGTATTTTGACGGGGAAATGGATGAAGCCGGGGAAAAACAGTTCAGAGAGCATCTGAAGACATGCGGCGACTGCAGCGACGAGTTCAGCTGTATGGAAGCCATTTTCGCCTCGCTAGATGAAAAGGTGGGAATCGAGCCTCCGGACGATTTTGAAGCCAGGGTCATGGACAAAGTGGCACTGATAGAGAATCAGAAAAGGGAAAGAAGCGGGAAGAGGATCGTATGGCTGTATAACTTTGCGACTTTACTTTCGATCATACTGTTGCTCATCTTCGTGGCTGATATGAAGGATGTCAGTATATTCAGCGCATTTGACAGGATCACCGGATACTTCGGGTCGTTCTCGACCGTGACTGCCGCAATATCAGGCGCAGTGAAGGATCTGTTCGGACTTCTTGTGAATGCGCTTGCTGCGGTGGCGGACATCGCGCTGTCGATCGTCAGGTCATACTACTATGCGTTCATAGTACTGATACTGACGGTACTGGCGGTCCAGAGACTTATCCATTACGTAGGTACACATACCGGGGAGGAAGCTGAATGAAAAAACTGGCGGCGTTCCTTGCTATCCTTGCAGTTTTGACGTTAACGGCCGTTCCGGTCCGGGGAGAAGGCATATATGTAAGCTCCGAAAGCGGCGATGAGATAAGGATCCTCGAGGATGCGGAAGTGGCCGGGCCTGTCCGGGGGAACGTGATAGCTGCCCTTGGCGATGTCCTGGTCGAAAGCAGGGTGGATGGCCATGTCGTCGCTGTTTTCGGCGATGTGGAAATCGATGCTGAAGTCACCGGGCAGGTTGTGGCACTGTTCGGGAAAGTTACGCTGAAGGACGGGGCCAAAATAGCCGGTGACGTGATATCCATAGGCTCTCTCGAGAGATACCCGGGCGCCGTTATCGGCGGGAAGGAAGTAAGGATATTCGGGAAATCCATGGATTTCGACATGGATGCGATTTCCTACCTGAGGCTCACTATCCTGGTGCTGTTCATGGTGGCGGTGCTGCTGACGGGACTGCTGACGCTCCTGGTCTCAAGGAACAAATACCGCATCATCTCAAGGAATCTGGAAAAAAATCCGGGAAGGAAACTGGTCCTTGGCATACTGTCATTCATAGGGGCGACTTCGCTGCTTGCAATACTGCTGCTGACGCTGGTAGCCCCGCTTTTGTACATCGTGCTGATGGTGATATCGACAGTGCCCGCATGCATCTATATAGGCAGGCAGATCCTCAAGGCATTCAGCCAGAAGAACAGTATATACATCGAGTTCATCACGGGGCTGATAACGACTACGCTTATCAAACTTGTCGCTCTGCTTGTCATACCCGGGCAGAACCTGTTGCTGGCGGCCGTTGTGAGCGGGATCATCAACTTCCTGGTATTTTCCTTCGGGATGGGCATCCTGATGGAACACCGTTACCTGCAGAACAACAGGGAAAGTGCGCCGAATGGAACGTAAAGTTTAGCTGCAGTCGGACGAAGACGGTCCGGGTCTCGACCCGGCCGTTTTTTTGTGTGCGGGACGTTTGGGGACGTTTCGGAAAGATATTATGGTATTGATAAAATACATTTGGTATAATAAGTATGTGAAGACGGCGGAAGAACATGGATCACCGGTACCGGCGCCGGTTGTACAATGGAGCCGGGGAAATAAATACCGGGGAAATCACAGTTATACGGAGGTAAACGGAGGTAAATAATGATATCAAAGGAGATACTGATAAAGAATCCGCAGGGATTACAGTCGAAAGCTGCAGCGATCTTCATACAAAAGGTGACCGGATTCGAGTCGAACATATGGATCACGAAAGGCGAAAGGAAGGCCAACGGCAAGAGCCTGCTCGGGGTCTTGTCGCTGGGTATAAAGGGAGATTCGGTCATTTTGCTGACGGCTGACGGCAGTGACGAAGCTGAAGCCATTTCGGAGCTTGAAAAATACCTGATGTCGGATACAGGTGAGAATAACTGAACCATGTTCGATATTCAGCAAGAACTTTCGAAACTGCCCGATAAACCGGGCGTTTATATTATGAAGGACAAAAACGGCTCTGTTATTTACGTCGGCAAGGCAAAAGTGCTGAAGAACAGAGTCAGGCAATACTTCCAGGAGTCCGCCGTCCATTCTCCCAAGGTCGAGGCGATGGTGGCCAGGATAGCGGAGTTCGAATATATCGTCACGGATACGGAGTTCGAGGCGCTTATCCTCGAATGCAACCTTATCAAGGACAAAAAGCCGCGCTACAACATAATGCTCAGGGACGACAAGACGTATCCGTATATCAAGGTGACCGTCAACGAGGAATACCCGCGGATATACATGACGAGGCGGCTCGAGGAGGACGGGGCCAGGTATTTCGGGCCATATCCCAATGTACATTCGATACGCGAGACCATAAACCTTATCAGGAAAATATTCGCGATAAGGACCTGTAAGCGCGTCCTGCCGAGGGACATCGGGAAGGAAAGGCCGTGCCTGTATTACCATATAAAGCAGTGTCTTGGACCGTGCGCGGACCTGGTGAGCAAAGAGGAGTACCAGGCAGTCGTGCGGGATGTATGTTCTTTCCTGGACGGGAAACAGGAGACGATAATCGAAAAGCTGGAAAAGCAGATGCAGGAAGCGGCGGAGAGGCTGGATTTCGAACAGGCTGCCGCATTGAGGGACAAGCTGGCCGGCCTGAGGAACATCGCCCAGGAGCAGAAAGTCTTTTCAGTATCCGGCTCCGACCAGGATGTGGTCGGATTTGCGGCAAGCAAGACCGATACCTGCATCCAGGTGTTTTTCGTAAGGAGCGGAAAACTGCTGGGGAGAAGGTTCTTCATCATCGAGGGGAGCGGCGAGGCCGAGCTGGCTGAGACAGCATCGTCGTTCCTCAAGCAGTTTTACGGGACAGCTGACCTGATACCGCCGGAGATCATCATGGGTGCAGACGTGGAGGACAGGGAACTCATCGAGGAATGGCTGGGTTCCAGGAGGGGCAGGAAGGTCCGCATACATGTGCCCAGGAGAGGCGAAAAGGTCCGCATGGTCGAAATGGTCGCCAGGAATGCGCAGATCGAACTGGACCGCTTCAATGAGGAGATGAGAAAAGCCGAAGGGGTGCGGGAAGGGCTGAAGGGACTGGCGGAAATGCTGGGACTTGACGAGGTCCCTGAAAGGATAGAGGCTTATGACATATCGAATACCGGGTCTTCCGAGATAGTAGCGTCGATGGTGGTATTCGAAGGCGGGATGCCGGCGAAAAAGGAATACAGGAGGTTCAGGATAAGGTCTACCGATATCCAGAACGACTATGTCAGCATGCAGGAAGTCCTTTACAGGAGACTGAAGCATGCGATGAAGGAAATAGCTGAGGCAGGGGAACATGTCCCCGGGGCAGGCGGATCAGATCCCGGGGCAGGGGAACCGGTGGCTGCCGGCATGGGAGAGCCGGGTGACGCGGCGCGGGGACCCGGCCGAAAGACAGCCGCGTCTGATCCCGGGACAAGGGATCCCCGCCCGGACAAGAAGGAACGGGGAAAGTTCAGAAGGCTGCCCGACCTGATCATGGTCGACGGCGGCATCGGCCACGTAAATGCGGTGATCCAGGTGATGAAAGACCTCGGCATGGATATCCCGGTGTGCGGTATGGTCAAGGACGACAGGCACAGGACCCGGGGGCTCGCGGTCCCCGGAAAGGAAATGGATCTTGCCGGAAACCTTGTCGTACTGAGGATTGTCACCGCGATACAGGATGAGGCCCACAGGTTCGCGCTGGACTACAACAGGCTGCTGCGGGCAAAGAGGTATACCGGGTCCATACTCGACGAGATCGAAGGGATCGGGCCGAAGCGGAAGAAGGCGCTGCTTAAGCATTTCGGGTCGGTAGCGCGCATGAGGCAGGCCGGCGTGGACGATTTCCAGGCGGTGGAAGGCATAAGCAGGTCGATGGCGGAAAAACTGTACGAGTTTTTCCGTTCGGCAAGGTAAGGGGACGGACGGTTAACCAAAGGACTGCTTTCCAGGAAGAACTGAAACGTCCGGATGTGCCGAATCCGGTCAATTAAAGGAAATGTGGAGAACTGTCCCCAAAAATAAGGAGTGTTCTCCGGGGCGAAAGCAGAGAACTGTTCCCGGGAAGAAAGGGATTGATAATGGCGCTGTTTGCGATATCGGATCTTCATCTGGCGCTGAGTGTCGACAAGCCCATGGATGTGTTCGGGCCGAGGTGGTCCGGCTACATGGACAGGCTGAAGGAGAACTGGTGCTCCGTTGTAGGGGAAGACGATCATGTCGTCGTACCCGGGGATATTTCATGGGCAACTTACCTTGACAGCGCACATGAAGATTTCAGGTTCATACATGAACTGCCGGGCAGGAAGATAATATCGAAGGGAAACCACGATTACTGGTGGACGACCATGAGAAAGATGGAAAAGTTCATCAGCGGGAACGGTTTTACTTCGATAAGCTTCATGCACAACAACAGCTTCAGCATCGAAGGCGTGACGGTCTGCGGCACCAGGGGCTGGGAGATGCCGGGCGAGGCGGGTTTTGGCGCCGAGGACGAGAAAATATACCGGAGGGAACTGCAAAGGCTTGAGATGTCGCTGCAAAAAGGCATTTCGGATATGTCGTCCGACCCGGCCCTTGCGGACAACATCCTGGTAGCGGCGCTGCACTACCCTCCTTTCAACTCCAGGGGAGAATTTTCGGAGTTCATGGATATAATGAAGAAGTACGGCGTCAGGATATGCATTTACGGGCACCTGCACGGAGATGCATGCGAAAGTGCGATCGAAGGCCTGGTCGACGGTATCAGGTTCAGGCTCGTGGCAGCCGACCATCTTGGCTTCATGCCCGAGAGGCTGTTTTAGCTTACGGGCAATAATTCAACAAAAAATTGTTTTGTATTGGCTTTGCGATAATATTTTGTTATAATGTATGCGATAATCGAGGGGGTATGCTTGCCCCCGTAAGTTTTGTCGAATCAGGACAATCTGAAGTGATGGGAGAATGAAGTCACATGCTAGTCAAAGTGGAAAATGCAGGCAAAAACATCGTTCAACTCGAAATAGAGGTTGAAGCGGAAAAATTTGAACAGGGGTTGCAGAAGGCCTTTGCGAAGAATGCGAAGAAGTTCAACATACCCGGATTCAGGAGAGGCAAGGCGCCCAGGAGCCTTGTGGAAAGGTATTACGGGGAACATGTGCTGTACGAGGATGCGATAAACGAGGTGTGTCCCGAGGCATATGAAAAGGCGGTGGAAGAAAACGACATCCACCCCGTGGACAGGCCGGAAATAGACATAAAGCAGATAGGGAAAGGCAAATCACTGATATTCACGGCTACGGTCACAGTCAAACCTGACGTGGAACTGGGAGAGTACAAGGGTGTGGAAGTCGAGAAATCGACCGCGGTCGTCACCGACGATGACGTGGAGAAGGAGCTGGAAAGGGTCCGCGAAAGGAATTCCAGGCTCGTGACCGTCGAGGACAGGCCTGCCGCGTCAGGCGACATCGTTACGATAGACTTTGAGGGATCCATCGGCGGCGAGGCTTTCGAAGGCGGCAAGGGCACCGATTATGAACTGGCCCTTGGCTCAGGTACGTTCATCCCCGGCTTCGAGGACCAGTTGATCGGTGTGGCGAAAGGGGAAGAGAAGGAAGTCAATGTCACGTTCCCCGAGGATTACCACAGCAAGGACCTGGCCGGCAAAGAGGCAGTTTTCAAAGTAACTGTCAAAGAGATCAGGTTCAGGGAACTGCCGAACCTGGACGATGAATTCGCCAAGGATGTCAGCGAATTCGACACCCTGGAGGAATACAAGGCAGACCTGAGGAAGAAGCTCCTCGAGAGGGCCGAGCACATGGCCCAGCATGAGAATGAGGACAAGGTCGTGGCAAAAGTCGTGGAAAATGCCACTGTCGACATCCCTCCGGTCATGATAGAGAAGCAGATAGACAACCTGGTGTATGATTTCAGGATGAGGCTCATGTACCAGGGTCTTGACCTGGAAAAGTACCTTGAGATCATGGGAATGGATATGAAGACCTTCAGGGACCAGTTCAGCAAGAGGGCGGAGCAGGAGGTCAAGACGCAGCTGGTCCTCGAAAAGATCAGCCAGGTGGAATCCATCGTTCCGACAGACGAGGAAACCGACGCAGAAATAAAGAAACTGGCTGAAAATTACAGGCAGAGCGAGGAAGAATTCAGGCAACATTTAAGACCGGACGATATAGAATATATCAGAAGTACGTTGGTTACCAGAAAAACTGTTGATTTCCTGCTCGAAAATGCGAAGCTGATCTGAACCGGCGGTTTATTTTGCATTTTTAGTGGGAAACAATATAAAAGCTTGAGATATTCCATGGCGATGAAATATCGATCCAATACGTGTCAGGAGGATAGTTATGAGTTTAGTACCGATTGTTGTTGAACAGACTAACAGGGGAGAGCGTGCGTACGATATCTTTTCGATGCTGTTGAAAGAAAGGATCATCGTGCTCAGCGACGAGATCAACGACACTACGGCGAGCCTGGTCGTGGCCCAGATGCTGTATCTCGACTCTGTGGATCCTGACAAGGACATACAGTTGTACATCAACAGCCCTGGAGGTTCAATAACGGCGGGATTTGCTATATATGACACGATGCAGCATGTAAAGGCCGATGTCCAGACCATATGTGTCGGCATGGCTGCAAGCATGGGAGCTTTCCTGCTGGCGGCCGGCACGAAGGGCAAGAGGTTCGCGCTGCCCAACAGCGAGATAATGATCCACCAGCCTCTTGGCGGCACGCATGGCCAGGCGACGGATATCAAGATACGCACGGAATGGCTCCTGAAACTCAAGGGCAGGCTCAACAAAATACTGGCTGAAAACACCGGACAGCCTCTTGAGAAGATCGAGCAGGATACCGAGAGGGACTTCTTCATGTCGGCCGAGGAAGCGAAAGCGTATGGTATCGTGGATGATGTGATGATCAGAAAGAAATAGATGGGGTGGAGTAATGTCCAGGTATGATGAGAAGAAGCAGCTGAAATGTTCATTCTGCGGCAAAACCCAGGACCAGGTCAAGAGGTTGGTCGCAGGCCCCGGAGTATATATTTGCGATGAATGTATCGAGCTTTGTTCGGAGATCATCGAGGAAGAATTCGATGACATAAGGGCAGATGCGGAAGTCGGCGACATACCGAAACCGAAGGAGATAAAGGCGATACTCGACCAATATATCGTCGGGCAGGAAAAGGCAAAGAAATCACTTGCCGTCGCAGTATACAACCATTATAAGAGGATAAACTCGGATACCAGGAACAATGACGTCGAGATACAAAAAAGCAACATACTGATGATCGGTCCGACGGGCTGCGGGAAGACGTACATGGCACAGACACTGGCCAGGCTGCTGAACGTGCCTTTTGCCATAGCAGATGCCACTTCGCTGACGGAAGCCGGCTACGTGGGTGAAGACGTCGAGAATATCCTGCTCAAGCTCATCCAGGCGGCCGACTATGATATCGAGCGCGCGGAGAAAGGTATCATTTATATCGATGAAATAGACAAGATAGCAAGAAAGTCCGAGAACCCTTCGATCACGAGGGACGTCAGCGGTGAGGGCGTACAGCAGGCTCTCCTCAAGATACTCGAGGGCACGATCGCATCCGTGCCGCCGCAGGGCGGAAGGAAGCATCCGCACCAGGAGTTCATACAGATCGACACGACGAACATCCTGTTCATCTGCGGAGGAGCCTTCGACGGCCTGGAGAAGATAATCAAGAACAGGATAGGGACCAGGGCCATAGGCTTTGGAGCAAAGATAGAAAGCAAGAAGGAAGAGGATATCGGCAAGATACTGGCCCAGGTATTGCCGCAGGATCTGCTCAAGTACGGGCTCATACCTGAGTTTGTAGGCAGGTTGCCGATCATAGTCACGCTGGACCCCCTCGACAGGGCGGCGCTGGTGAAGATACTCACCGAGCCGAAAAACGCACTGGTCAAGCAGTACCAGAAGCTCTTCGAGCTGGACGACACACTGCTTGAGTTCGAGCCTGACGCCCTCGAGGCAATAGCCGACAAAGCGCTGGCAAGGAACACCGGGGCGAGAGGGCTCAGGGCTATCATAGAAGAGATAATGCTCGATGTCATGTACGACATACCGTCGGCAAACAACGTCGAGAAGTGCATCGTTACAAAAGATACTGTGGAGGAAAAGTCAATGCCGACCCTGATAATAAACGAAAACAGGAAGCCGCTTAAAAAGACAGGCGGCAAGAAATCGAGGGTCAAGAAAGAAAGCGCTTCCTGAGAGGGAAGTGTTTCTGAAAAGCAATGTAAACTTAAACTGAACCGAAAATCCGATACGGGCCGGGACACACAAATATATGAAGCGCCCGGTATCAGAAGATGTCGATGAAAGGCGGGTATGATTTTAAGGAATGGCATGCCCGCTTTTTTGGTTCTCATATCAGCCTTATAGTAAGTTCAATTCAGGTCAGGGCTTTCGGCACAAGTTATTGACAGGTTTCTTCTTGTACAGGCATTTTTCAAACGCAGAACTTTTTCATTTCAGATAAATGGTCTTTTCAGCCTTTTTTCCGGACAGCATGCAGTTCTTTACCCAAAATATGCAGACCATC
>DGEQ01000016.1:9451-11007 GCA_002386045.1 Hungateiclostridiaceae bacterium UBA3922
CCGGGAGGAGATGGAATGCTGACGAGTACCTTTCTGATAATCCAGTTTTTCTTTTCAGTAATAATAGGCATATACTTCCTGAACCTGCTCAAATCACAGCAGAGCAACAAGAGCGCGATCGGGAAGGAATCCAGGAAGGAACTGGAGAAGCTGCGCAGGCTGAAAGAAATAAAACTGTCGGAACCCCTTGCCGAAAAGACAAGGCCGGCTTCGATCACGGACATCGTCGGACAGGAGCAGGGTCTTCGGGCTCTCAGGGCGGCGCTCTGCGGACCCAATCCGCAGCATGTCATCATATACGGTCCGCCAGGTGTAGGGAAGACCGCAGCGGCAAGGGTGATACTCGAGGAAGCCAAGCAGATGGTCATGTCACCTTTCAGAAGGGATGCCAAATTCGTGGAGGTGGACGCAACCATCCTGCGGTTTGATGAACGAGGGATCGCAGACCCACTGATAGGCTCGGTGCACGACCCCATCTACCAGGGAGCCGGCGCATACGGTGTCGCGGGCATCCCCCAGCCCAAGCCGGGCGCGGTGACGAAGGCCCACGGGGGCATACTGTTCATCGACGAGATCGGTGAACTCCATCCGATACAGATGAACAAGCTGCTCAAGGTGCTGGAAGACCGGAAGGTGATGCTCGAAAGCGCATATTACAGTTCCGAGGACAGCAATATCCCTCCGCACATCCACGAAATATTCCAGAAAGGGCTCCCGGCCGATTTCAGGCTGGTCGGCGCCACGACGAGGACCGCGGAGGAACTGCCTCCGGCGCTTCGCTCAAGGTGCGTCGAGATATATTTCAGGCCCCTCACGGCCGACGAGATCGCCCTGATAGCCAGAAATGCGGCGAAGAGGGGCGGGTTCAAAATGGAGGAAGGCTGCGAACACCTGGTAGCAAAATATGCCCAGAACGGCAGGGATGCGGTCAACATAATCCAGATAGCCGGCGGTGTGATACAGGTGGAAGGGCACAGCATCATAACCCGCAAGGACATTGAATGGGTGCTTGAATTCGGGCACTACAGCCCCAGGATAGAAAAGAAGGTATCTGCACAGGAAAAACAGGTCGGATGCGTAAACGGGCTTGCCGTTTTCGGAAATGCCACCGGCGTCGTCATCGATATAGAGGTCACCGCGATGAAAGCGCCGTCCGGGAAGGGAACGATAAAGGTGACCGGCATCGTCGAAGAAGAGGAGATGGACGGCAGAGGACACAGGCTGAAAAGGATCAGTTCGGCAAAGTCTTCCGTCGAAAACGTGCTGACAGTCCTGAAGAGATACCTGGACGTGGATGCCAGGGAATATGACATCCACCTCAACTTCCCCGGCGGGATACCCATAGACGGCCCGTCTGCAGGCATAGCGATAGCTGCTGCGATATATTCGGCGATATTCAACCTGCCTGTTAGCAGCGATATCGCCCTGACCGGCGAAATATCCATCAGGGGCAGGGTAAAGCCCGTTGGCGGAGTGGTCGCCAAGGTCGAGGCCGCAAGGCAGGCAGGCATAACCAAGGTCCTGATCCCGAAGGAAAACTGGCAGGAAACGTTTGA
>DGEQ01000016.1:11164-19539 GCA_002386045.1 Hungateiclostridiaceae bacterium UBA3922
GGTATACCGGTGCAGAAACCGGCAGTATCCGTTTTCGCCGCTTCCCCCGCCATCGACAAAAGCTTCTGAAAAATCATGTATATACTTAAGACCCATTATGTGATATTCTTATGGGGATGGTCCGGAGGGGGACAGTTCTTCAGAAACCGGACGGGGACAGTCTTTCGCAAGGGGACGGTCCTTCAGGATATGGACGGAGGACGGTCCTTGCGAAGGGACAGTCCCTTACGGTTTGGGGGACAGTTCTTCAAAGGCGCGGTCACAAATATAATTTATGTGTTATGAGCAGGCAACTGAAGGGGGATAAATGTGAGCATACTTGAGGCGATAATTTATGGCATCCTGCAGGGACTGGGCGAATTCCTGCCGATATCGAGCACAGCGCACATAACACTGGCGCCGTGGTTTTTCGGATGGAAGGATCCGGGGCTGGCGTTCGACATAGCACTGCACCTGGGCACATTGGCGGCAGTGATCATATTTTTCTGGAGAGACTGGGTCGACCTCATCAGGGCAGGCCTTACGAATACGAAATCGCCCGAGGGAAAGCTTTTCTGGTACATAGTGCTGGCATGCGTGCCGGGCGGGATACTCGGGCTGATTTTTGAAGAGCATGTGGAGACCACGTTCAGGAACCCGCTGCTGATAGGGATAATGCTGATAGTGATGGGCTTCGTGATCTACCTTGCAGACAGGTATTCGCAGGCCGAGATCGAGCTTATGGATATCGGGCCCGTAAGGAGTTTTTTAATAGGCGTTTCGCAGGCACTGGCCATGATACCCGGTGTATCGCGTTCCGGCATAACCATGGCCGCAGGCCGTACAATGAAGATCAAAAGGGAGGACGCGGCCAGGTTCACGTTCCTGCTCTCTACTCCGTTCATATTCCTGAGCGGTGTCTACAAGGCAAAAGACCTTATCAGCGTTCCGGTCGACCCGCTGCCGTTCGTGGTTGCCATACTGACATCGGCAGTAGTGGGCATCTTCAGCATCAGATTCCTGCTGGAATACCTGAGAAGGAAAGGGTTCGGCGTTTTCGCCGTTTACAGGCTCGTGCTCGGGGCTGCAGTCGTTGCCACGGCCCTGCTGAGGTAACAATGCGGTACAGCCGGCGGGTGGCAGACCACCGTCCCGGTACCGTGGAACACGTCCGTGACACCCGGAAAACGTCAGGGCATATCATGGTTTTTATAAGGGTCCTGCCGGGGATCTGGGACCATGGTCCTATACGCAGGGGACCATTTTACTGCCGTTTCCGGGAATAACGTACTATTCAACCGACATTGCCAACTTGTTATAATTAAGGTGAACATTAGCGTTTTCCCTGGTTTGTGCATGGAGCTACGCTCCGTGCTCCTTTTTTTTGTGGAAAAGAAACATCCTTGTAAATACGGCCTGTTTGGGATATTATACATATTGTATACCAGGCTGGAAGGATACCAGGCTGAACATGATTTTCGTAAACGAAGGTGTTCCGGTTGGCAGAAACAAAGGCTGAAAAAATACTCATACTGGCTGTTGAGACAAGCTGTGACGAAACTTCCGCTGCCGTTGTTGAAAACGGGAGAAAGATCAGGTCCAACATAATCTCGTCCCAAATCGATATCCATCAGAAGTTCGGGGGCGTAGTACCTGAGATAGCATCGCGCAAACACGTGGAACTGATCATACCGGTAATGGAACAGGCGCTGGAGGAAGCTTCGGTCGGCCTTGACAGCATAGATGCGATAGCGGTCACATACGGACCCGGCCTTGCCGGAGCCCTCCTGGTCGGGCTGTCGGCCGCGAAAGCGCTGGCTTTTGCCACGGGAAAGCCATTGGTGGGAGTACACCATATCGAGGGTCATATCGCTGCCAACTACCTCGAACATGAAACGCTTGAGCCTCCGTTCGTATGCCTCGTGGTATCGGGCGGACACAGCCATATCGTATACGTGGAGGATTACGACAGGTTCGAAGTAATGGGCCAGACACGTGACGATGCAGCCGGCGAGGCATTCGACAAGACTGCGCGCGCCCTTGGCCTGGGATATCCCGGCGGACCGCTTATAGACGCACAGGCAAGGAAAGGCGATCCTTTTGCCATAGATTTTCCAAGGGTCTATTTCAACGACGGATCTCTGGATTTCAGTTTCAGCGGGCTGAAAACTGCCGTGCTGAACTACCTGAACAGCAATGCACAGAAAGGCGCTGAAATCAGCATACCTGATGTATGTGCCAGCTTCCAGCAAGCCGTTGTGGATGTGCTCGTACACAACACTATCCGCGCGGCCGAGCAGAGAGGTGTCAGGCAGATCGCACTGGCAGGAGGGGTCGCGGCAAATTCACATCTCAGGAACAGCATGAAGGAAGCGGCTGAGAAGATCGGCGCGGAGATGTTCTATCCCAGGCCGCTGCTTTGCACCGACAATGCAGCGATGATCGGGGCGGCAGCCTATTATGGATACATAAGAGGGAAAGTATCGGGTCTCGATCTCAATGCCGCAGCCAGCCTCAAACTTGGCACGACCTGTGGATAACTTTTTATTTTCCACATTTTTCATTACGTTTTTTACATTTCGATCATCAAATGTGAATTATGGAAGAAAACGACATTTGACAGAAATTGTCGGATACCATCGTGTCTCGCCAGAAGCCGGATTGTACTAATAAAAGTACATAAGATGCAGGATCACAGCCATTCCGGCATGGAAAACCGTTTTGTAGAAAAGTGCTGAATATGGTGAAAACCTGCCTGTGAATTATGTGGAAATTGCGCAGAAAGCGCGTAAATTGCAGGAATTTCTTGTGTGGATAACGATGTGGAAAGTGTGGATTACAGGTGTCATAATTTGAAGACAAAGCGGCAGGGATCCGTTGAAAATCACTCATTATTGGAATATTTCATGTAATACTCGAGCACTTTTTTCACGTAATTCTGGGTTTCTGCATAGGGCGGTATGCCGTTGTACCTCGCGACAGCGCCGGGACCGGCATTGTATGCTGCCAGGGCTAGCCTGAGATCGCCGTCGAATGCTACAAGCTGGTCTCTCAGGTACCTGGTACCGCCGTCGATGTTTTCGGCAATATCGAAGGGATTCAACACTCCAAGCGCGTCGGCCGTCCCCGGCATAAGCTGCATGAGACCCTGGGCTCCGGCCCTTGAGACTGCGTACGGGTTGAAATTCGACTCCTGCTTTATGACCGCCCTGATCAGGTTGGGATCCACGTGATATCTCCGGGCGCTTTCGATGATACATTTTTCGATAAGTTCATTTATATGGGATCTGTCGGAGATGATATTGCCGGACCTGTAGGCTGCCAGGGCGTTCAGCGCTCTCTGCAGCGATTCGGGCATGCCCTGGACGTTCGCTGCAGCGGCGGCATCTTCATTGCCTGGCAGGCCGGTATCGGCAGCCGTGATTTCCGCCGTTTCCGGCGCCTCCGGAACAGTGTCCTGCGGGACGATGCTTTCCGCTGCAGGACTCTTGCTTACGGCATCCGACAGGTACTGACGGAAGGACATGCCTGAAGATGCGCCTTTTATCCTCACAGGTACCCTGCTTTGTATCTCATCTAGTTTTTGCTGAAATATGTCCGATATCTTTGGTATCAATGGTATACCCCCGTTACGCTTCCATTTTACCATAACCGGCAGCAACAATAAAGCGGCTCCGTTTTATATTTCGGAAAACGGACCGCTTTTCTTGAATCCATCCCGGATCTCCCTGCGCCGGATCCGGGTATCTATAGTTGCGGAAACCGGGAACTTACCGTGCAGACCGGGGGACCGGACGGAGTGTTGCCCGTATCAGCTTGCCGAAATGCTTTTTTCACGTTTCCTGCTGAACCTGGAGCAGGCTTTCCTGGTGCTGCCGTCATAATGCCTTACCGTAAAAAGCTTGCAGAAGCCGGTGGTCGGACTGTGGCCGGGTTCGGGATGGCGTGCCAGGAAAAATTCACAGTCGATGCACCTGTTTTCCCAGCGTTCGCCGGGATCGGCCACGGGCGCCTCGGTGGACCATTGAGCCGGTTTCCTCATATACTTTGAACACCTGTAGTTTCTTGAAACCACCCCGTGTATGGTACAGAAAATATCCGGGTTCACTTTCATGCTGGTTCCCCTGGCGCAATTGCCGCAATTCCCGTTGCGTTTCATCATTTGCCACCTGCCCTGTAATAATCGCTCATACGTACTATGCATTTTAGCATATGCGCACTCAAATGGCAAATAATGGGAAATAAACGGCCGACCTGTACCGGTGCGTATTCGAATAACCTGTTTCGTGATGTAAAGAACTGGGGTATAATTATATACAATGTCTTCGGGAAAAGGTGAGGATCATGAAAAAACCGACGGTACTCCGCAGGAGATACATACCTCTTGAACTGGTGGATATTTCGGATGATGAAATGCTGCACAGGAGCGATGATCTGCTCGTAACCAGGTGGTCAAGCATCAGGCCGCGCATGGATATTTCCGGAGGCATTTCCTTTACATTTCTGAACAGGGGTTACAAGGTGGGCAGGTTTTACGACAGCAACAGGAACTTCCTCTACTGGTACTGCGATATAATAGAGACCGAGTATGACCGCAGGACCGATACATACACTATAAACGACCTGCTGCTGGATATAAAGATATACCCGGACGGAAGAGTGGTACTGCTCGACGCGGATGAAATGGCACAGGCGATGGAAGAAGGGCTCGTCAGCTGTGAACAGGCTTCAAAGGCCCTGAAGACGCTGGATGATCTGCTTAGGATGATATACGGGGGCAACTTTCCGCCTCCGGAATGTGCAGGCTGGGAATTCTAGCCCCGGCGGCAAAAGCGACAGGAGATGATTTTCTATCATGATAACTGAAGACAACGGCAAATATATAGATCTCCATACACATTCCATGGCGTCCGACGGCAGCATGACACCGGCGGAACTCGTCAGGCATGCATTTCAGAGTGGCCTTGCGGCCATGGCGCTGACGGACCATGATACGGTGGCCGGAGTGGAAGAGGCGCTCGAAGAGGGCGCCAGGACAGGCGTCGAAGTCATCGCCGGCGTCGAGATCAGTGTTTCGCTCTCGGAATGGGGCTTTAATCCGGATGAAATTGAAATGCACCTGCTGGGCTATTTTTTCACCGACGGTTACAGGTCGCTGCAGCCGGTGCTTGAAGACCTGCGCAGGAGAAGGGAGCAGCGCAACCCGAAAATCATCGAAAAACTTAACGGGATGGGTATTGACATCACGATGGAAGAGGTGGCGGCGAAAGCTCCCGGCGGGGTCGTAGGGCGGGGCCATATTGCAAGGGTGTTGATGGAGAAAGGATATACTGCGAGCGTGGAGGAAGGGTTCGCGAAATATCTTGGAACCGGCAAGCCTGCATATGTCAGTAAGGACAAGCTGACCCCGGAACAGGGGATAGCCGTGATCCTCGAAGCCGGGGGAGTGCCGGTCCTGGCGCATCCTGTACTCCTTGGACTGGAGCGCGGACAACTGCCGGCTGTGCTTGAAAGGCTGAAAAAAGCAGGCCTGAAAGGTATAGAAGCACTGTATTCCGAGAATACGCCGGAGCAGACACGGGAACTGCTTGAGGTTGCCGAAAAAACAGGCCTTAAGGTCACAGGGGGCAGCGATTTCCACGGCATTTTCAAGCCTGAGATAAAAATCGGCACGGGCAGGGGAAACCTGAAGATCCCGTACAGGCTGCTTGAGGAACTGAAAGATATGCAGGTGATGAAAAAGAAGTATAGGTGATCAAAAAGAAGTGCAGGCGCTGAAACATATATTATTGCCAATTTGCCGCCGATGCTATATATTAGTATAAGTGCACAACAAGGACACAGGCGGTGGATATATGCAGAAAGGTACACTGGAAAAAGATCTGACACAGGGCAATGTGGCAATACAGCTTATAAAATTCGCACTTCCGTTCATGCTTTCAAACCTGATCCAGACTCTCTACAATGTCGCGGACATGCTTATCGTCGGGAATTACTGCGGGCCGGAAGGGATCGCGGGAGTCAATATCGGCGGACAGGTCACGTTTATCATGACGAATATAGTGATCGGCCTCAGTGTCGGCGGCACAGTCGTGATCGCACAGTACCTCGGCTCCGGCGACAGGAAGGGGATGCGTGAATCCATCGGGACGCTGCTCACTTTCCTGCTGGCTGCGGCAGTAGTACTGACGGGATCGATGCTGCTGCTGTCGGATACTATCCTCCATCTCATGCAGACTCCTCCGGAGGCATATAAGCAGGCCAGGGAATACCTGGACATAACCCTTACCGGAACGATATTCATTTTCGGATACAATGCTTTTTCGGCCATACTGAGAGGGTTGGGCGACAGCAAAAGGCCGTTGATTTTTGTCTCGATAGCCTGCGGTATAAATGTCGTCCTCGACTTTCTGTTTGTGGGCGGGCTGGGAATGGAGGCCGCGGGCGCGGCTATAGCCACGGTCATCTCGCAGGCCGTTAGCATGATAGCATGTATAATCTACCTGAAGCGCAGCGGGTTCGAATTCGATTTCAGGCCCAGATCCTTCAGGTTCTACCCGGAAAGATTCAGGATGCTCCTTAAAATAGGCATACCGATTTCCATACAGAATGTCATTACCAACTTCTCGTTCCTGGTGCTGACGACCATTGCCAACGGGATGGGAGTGACTGCTTCGGCTGCGGTGGGCATCGTCGGCAAGTACAACGGGTTTGCCATACTGCCTGCGATCGCGGTGGGCTCTTCGGTTTCCGCCATGGTGGCGCAGAACATGGGAGCCGGACTGGTCGACCGCGCCAAAAAGACGTTCCGTACCGGATTTGCGCTTGCTTTTTCCGTCACGTTTGTCGTATTCGTGTTGACCCAGTTGTTCCCGGGACATATACTGGCGCTGTTCGGAGATGATCCGGAAATGATCGCGGCCGGCATCGAGTATATCAGGTCATTTTCCCTGGATTATATCATCGTGCCGGCAACGTTCTGCCTTAACGGCCTGATAACCGGCGCCGGCCATACTGTCGTTTCGTCAATAAGCGGGATAATGGCTTCCATTGGTTTTCGCATCCCGCTGGCCATACTCCTCGGAGTCGTGCTGGACAAGGGACTGATGGGGCTTGGGCTCGCTGCGCCGGCAGCCAGCCTGGGCGCAGGGTTCATACAGTTCATATACTATATAACGGGGAAGTGGAAGAAGAGCACGGTGGTGAAAAGGGATACGATCATGGAATGACCTGCTGCCGTGTTGCCTGATAGTCTGATGCCGTACCGCCGGATAGGCGGATGTGGATCACTGGATAATAGGATGCCGTACTGTCGGATAGCCGGATGCAGCCAGACGCCGGACTGTATTCCGGCCGCTGCTGCGGCGACAGGCCGGAACCCTGGTATTTCCGGCGCCGCATTGCCTGCGCCGCTTGACATTGGGACTGTCCAGCAGTTATAATGATATTCGGACGGATGAAAAAGAAAAACACCAGGACCCTTTTTCGCGAAGGGTTATTTTTATCGGCGGGATTTTAACGGAAGGCTTGTGTTATGGCAAACGAAGAGATAAAAGTCATAGCCCAGAACAAGAAAGCCAGGCATGATTACTTTATCGAGCAGACGATAGAAGCCGGCATCGTGCTTTCGGGAACTGAAGTGAAGTCGGTCAGGCAGGGCAAGGTGAACCTGAAGGACAGCTATGCCGTCATAAGGAATGGCGAGGTCATACTCAACGGCATGCATATAAGTCCTTATGAGCAGGGGAACATATTCAACAAGGACCCGTTGCGTGACCGGAAGCTTCTGCTCCACAAGCGCGAGATCAACAGGCTCATCGGCCTGACGCAGCAGAAAGGGATGTCACTGGTCCCGCTGAAGGTTTACTTCAGGAGAGGTAAGGTGAAGGTGGAACTGGCGGTCGCCAGGGGCAAAAAGCTGTACGACAAGCGGGCCGACATCGCCGAGCGCGATGCAAGGCGCGAGATCGACCGCAGGATGAAAGAAACCGTGCGGTGACCGGTTTGTGAACATTGACAGGGATGCGGGACATTTCATCCGTTCAGAACGGGATGGCCTGCGGTATAGTTAAAAGTGGTGCACTTTATACATGGGGGCGTATTGGTTTCGACGGGATCGTTGAAGTCAGTGCAGCGGGTAGAGGATTCTCGTTGGCCTCTTTAAAAAACGAGAGACTAAAAATAAACGCAAACAACGACAATTACGCACTTGCTGCTGCCTAATCAAGGCAGCCCGTCAGCCCGGGGTTCCTGCGCCCCGGGGCACTGGCGTCATCAAGTCAGGCCTTAGGAATGGGAAGGTCAAATTCCGGGACTGGTTCAGTGGTAGCCTTGAGCTGAACCCGATCTAAAGGCTACCGATGGCGGAACTCCGACTGCAGAGGCCCGCCGGAGGG
>DGEQ01000082.1:0-2340 GCA_002386045.1 Hungateiclostridiaceae bacterium UBA3922
TGCTTGTTGGTAAGGGCGTTCCTGACTCTAAAAACATCAGGATGATTCTTTTCTTCTTTTCCCAACAGTAAACTGACGCTATCCAGCTTGAAAGCCGGGGTGGTCACCCGGGCTGCTTTTTGAGATAATTGAGATAGCACTACATTATCGACACTGTACTGCGGACTGGAAAGGTGATTTTATGAGAGCGGTCATACAAAGGGTGAAGAGGGCCGGCGTCGTGATCGACGGCCGCCTGCATTCGGAAATATCGAAAGGGCTGCTGATACTGGTTGCTGTCGGGAATAACGACACGCAGGCCGATGCCGATTACCTGGCCGAGAAAACGGCCCAACTCAGGATATTCGAGGATGACGGCGGGAAAATGAACCTTTCCGTTAAGGACGTGAAGGGAGAGTTGCTGGTGGTTTCGCAGTTCACGCTTTACGGCGACTGCAGGAGAGGCAGGAGGCCTTCCTTTACCGATTCTGCGCGCCCGGAGAAAGCCATCCCGCTGTATGAATATTACGTTGAAAAACTGGGACAGCTGGCGGGAACGGATGTGAAAACAGGTGTATTTGCCGCGCATATGGACGTGGAACTGGTCAACGACGGGCCGGTCACGATACTGCTGGACAGCGGGAAGCTGTTTTAGGATGACAGGCGCAGACAGGCCGGCATATGCGGCGACACGTGGAACATCCCGGATGACCCGTGCAAACATGACCCGCGGTACATTTGAACATAACATGAAATGCTCCTGAACATGACAGCCAATACGCATAAAGGAGAGTGCAGACATGGCAGGTATTATCGGTACGAACGTCGTTACCCAGATAGGATTCATCGTCAGGGACATCGAGAAGGCCAAGAGGAAGTTCGCGGAGTTCCTGGGCGTCGAGCCGCCGCCGCATTTCGAGGCGGGGAAATATGAAGTGACCCGGACTACGGTAGAAGGCAGGCCCGCGCCTGATGCCAACTGTCTCCTGGCCTTTTTCGACGTGGGACCCAATGTCCAGATAGAACTGATCCAGCCCAACGGCGCCAAAAGCACATGGCAGGACTTCCTGGACATGCACGGCGAGGGGATACACCATATAGCGTTCAACGTGAAGGACATGGACAGCAGGGTGAAAGCCTGCGAAGAGTTCGGGATGAAGTGCCTGCAGAGGGGCAAATATGGCGACGGGAACGGCGAATACGCGTATATGGACGCTACCGCCGACCTGAAGTGCATCATAGAACTGCTCGAGAACTACTGACGCAAGTTCCGGAGGCTGTCTTCGTGCCCGAACGGGCTGCAGCAGGGCCAGCCTGCTGCAAAGACAGGCTGAAGAGTCGATGTCATGCTCTGGGCGGCAGTTTGCATGGTCATCGTTGCGGCGGCATGATGCCGGAAATCAGGATTGTTGAAAGACATCTGTTTTATGGTGTATAATATATACTACAGTGAGATACTGTATTGAAACACTTGAACCATATGTTTTACAGCCGTGAAGGAAGAAATGGTCCATGACCCTTCTGACAGAGAGCCGGTGGCTGGTGCGAACCGGCAGAAGGCTGGATCTTTCCGCTTCCGGAGCTGCCGGTGATGAGCCGGGGGTTGGTACCCTTTAAAGTACCGATGAGTGGTCGGTCCTTTGGACCGGCAATTTGGGTGGCAACGCGGATACCTTCCGTCCCATGCGATATGTGGGGCAGGAAGGTTTTTTGATACAGAAGAAGGAAGACAGCAGAAGGAGGAAGGAAAATGATCGATATCAGGCTTATCAGGACGGAACCCGAACGTGTGAAGGAAAACATGCGGAAGAAATTCCAGCATGATAAAACGGGACTTGTCGACGAGGTCCTGGAACTGGACAGGCAGTTCAGGGAAACGAAAACCCGCTGCGACGATCTCAGGAGCCAGCGCAATTCCATCAGCAAGGGAATAGGCGCGCTCATGGCCAAGGGGCTTAAAGAAGAAGCCGAGAAGAACAAGGCGAAGGTCGTCGGGATAAACAGGGAGCTTGAAGAACTGGCAAAGCTTGAGGAAAAGCTGGAGAATGAAATCAGGGAAAGGATGCTGCTGATCCCCAACATAATCGACGATTCCGTGCCGATCGGAAGGGACGACAGCGAGAATGTCGAAATAGAGCGCCATGGCGAGCCCAGGGTGCCGGATTTCGAGATCCCGTACCATATAGACATCATGGAAAGCCTGAAAGGCATCGACCTTGACAGCGCCAGGAAAACCAGCGGCAACGGTTTTTATTACCTCTGCGGCGACATAGCAAGGCTGCATTCGGCGATCCTTACCTATGCGCGGGATTTCATGATAGACAGGGGATTCACCTACTACATCCCGCCGTTCATGATCCG
>DGEQ01000082.1:2625-2806 GCA_002386045.1 Hungateiclostridiaceae bacterium UBA3922
ATGATCGGGAAATTCATCGATACGATAATCGACGAGGAACAGCTCCCGCAGGCACTGACCAGCTATTCGCCCTGCTTCCGCAAGGAAGTCGGCGCCCACGGGATCGAGGAGCGCGGTGTGTACCGTGTCCACCAGTTCGAAAAGCAGGAAATGATCGTAGTCCTGTCTCTTATACACATCT
>DGEQ01000146.1:0-1330 GCA_002386045.1 Hungateiclostridiaceae bacterium UBA3922
GGTTGAATCCCTGCTTTTTCTTCGTCATCGCAACCACTCCTTTGATCGTTGTACAAATTATATTATAGTGCTTAGTGATTCATGTAGTCAAACGTTTGACCACCTGGTACAGGAAAGCAGGAACGACCTGCCAGCCATATCTATGGACAGTCCGGTCCCATATTGCTAAAATAAATGATGCAGACATCATGCAAAAACAGGACAATGATTTATCCTTTTATCACCTGCCAGGCGCTGAAGTTTATGCACAGTTAATGTTCACGTACTAAAATGTGTGGGATCAGGAAACCGACGGAGGGGTGATAAATGCTGATAAACATTCTCGTGACGCTGGATTCGAAATACATCGTCCCGCTGAAAGTCATGCTTGTGTCGATGTTCCTGAACAATCCGGGTGAGAGTTTCCACATCTTCCTGCTGCATTCAAGCATAAAAGACGATGAAATCGCTGATATCGGAAAGTTCGTGGAACACCACGGGCAGAAGCTCTCGGTGATCAGGATAGACGACGCTTACTTCGAGGACGCGCCCGTCATCTTCCATTACACGAAGGAAATGTATTACCGGCTGCTGGCTTTCAAGTTCCTGCCGGAGGAACTGGACCGGACCCTTTACCTGGATCCCGATATCCTCGTCCTCAACCCGGTCCGTGAAATGTACGAAACCGACCTGGACGGGTACCTTTACGCAGCAGCCTATCATGATGTGATAGCCGTCAAGGGGCTGAACCGCATCCGCCTGTATCCCTATAAAATCAACGCATACATAAATTCGGGCGTGCTGCTCATGAACCTGGAACTGCAGAGGAAACACATAGACGAAAAAGAGATCTATGCTTTCATAGAAAAAAACCGCGCAAAGCTATTCATGCCCGACCAGGACATCATCAACGCGCTCTATGCAGATAAGATAAAGTGCCTGGACGAAAAGATCTACAATTATGACACCAGGTTTTACAATTACTATAAAGTAATGACCAGCAACAAGTGCGACATGGACTTCGTGATCAGGAACACGGTGTTCCTCCATTTCTGCGGTAAGAAGAAGCCCTGGCGCAAGGGTTACAGCGGGAAGTTCCATTCGTTGTACAAGCATTATGAGAAGCTGGCAATATCGTAAGGGTGTTTTCCCTGATCCAGTTGGTAATATGATGATCAGTATCCTCCGGATACCTGAGCTGCAGTTTTTCAGCTGTTTCAACGGCAATCCTGCGGAACAGGGCGATCGATGCCATCAGGCCCCTTAAGCTGTCTGCCCTTTCGTACAGGGAAAAAGTGCTTTTCAATTCCTGCAGTGCCTTTTTATCGAGCCATTCATGGAGGAACCGTCC
>DGEQ01000146.1:1631-3904 GCA_002386045.1 Hungateiclostridiaceae bacterium UBA3922
ACATAAGGTTAACCTCTTCTCCCCGCAAAAGGGCGTCTTCCACTATTTCCCTGATCTCCTGGTCTGAGCGGACAAAAGTGCTCTCAGTTTCATGAGTGTTGGTTTCTTGAGTCCTTTCAGTTTCATGGCTGTCGGTTTCATGCGTCTCTGCAGATTCTGCCGGCTCTTCAGATTCCGGTATCTTCGCAGATTCCCGCTGACATCCTGAAACCAGCAGGTACATTGCCAGCAAAATAGCGCATATCACCCGGAATCGCATACTTTCGACCTCCAAACCGCATTGGATAGCTTTATAGGCAACCAGGACGCAAGCGGCATCAGCATGATCGACTCTCCCATTCTTCCCTCAGGATAGCATATTGATAATTGTCCCGCCATTCGCCCCTGATGAAGGAGTTCTCCCTGAAGCACGCTTCCCTGCGCATCCCGTTTTTCTCCATGGTTGTGGTAAACCAGCCTTTGATATGCCGATTTATCGAGGCGCTCCCATTCCTTCTCACCATAATCGTTGTAGAACCGGCGTACCTGTTCAGGATCGAGCATGTCAGGCACCCCGCATCCCGTATTTGATAATTTCAATTATCTCCTCTTCGGTCCGTCCTTTGTCATAATCACCTGTAAGCCGGATATCCCGCATATTTTGCCGATCTCATCGTATGACATGTTGTTGTAAAACCGGAGGATGAGCATGTATCTCGTCTGTTCCCGGAGCGAGTTCAGCATATTCGATACCATTTGCCTGTTGACCAGGTCATCCAGGCGCCGGTTTTCGGACGGAATGCTTTCATCAGCGATATGAAGCTGATTCAGTTCTTCAGTTTTGAATCGCCTGCGCTTTCGGTGATTTTTGCTCAGATTGACTGCGATCCTGAAAATCCACGTGGAAAAGCTCCAGCTTGCATCATACCTGAACAGGTTCATGTAAGCTCTTATGAATACTTCCTGTGCCAAATCTTCTGCATCCTCAGGCGAGATCCCTGTTCTGCATATAAAGCCGTGTATCTTTCTGTAATACCTGTCCACCAACAGACTGAAGCATTCAGTATCGCCATTCAGTACCAGATCTACTATCTGCCTGTCTTCCACACCTGATCCTCCGGCATGTCAAAATACGATTTCATTACTTTATACAAGCAATACCGCAAAAAGGTAACGGTTTTCGGAAATTTTCCATGATATGCCCGGGAAACCAAACGACAATGCCATACAACAGCTTCCCAGCGGCTGGCAGTGCCGATCCACACGGATACGTTTCTTTTACAATGCCTGTTCCCTCACCATCCTGAGATACTCTCTCATTCCGTCCTCTTCATCCTGGCGGTAGGTGAAGCCGAAATGTGCCGCAACCTCAGCAGCCAGTGTATGGAACAGCCCGCACATCACGTCGATCGCTGCCCAGATGTCGGCGTAATCACTGCCGGAATAAGTGGCGGCATACTGCTTATACAGTTCAGGAGGCAGATACTTTTTGAAGTACTTGCCGTTTTTGCCCGTGGAAAGGTTGAACCCGTGCTTTACACCTATGTAGTAGTTTATCATGTCGTGCAGTTCATGCCGGACCACTTCATTGAGCATATGCATTACATAGGGGAGTTCATCGCGCACTATGCCCTTTGCGACATTGTTGAGGCACCACCAGAAGTTGTTGCAGCAGGAGTAATAGAACAGTGGCGACGGAGGCCCGATATGCCAGCACTTATCGTCCGGGACCGGGAGCTGCGGCAGGAACCCCCTCCCGTTGTCCTTGTCGAGCAGGACGACTGCAGGTTCCCCGTTGTCGGTATATTTCCTGCAGTCAAAAGTAAGGTCGATGCGGACTCCATCGGGGAAGATCATCAGGTAAGCGAAAGTACCGTTTCCTTCCGGGCAGCGCATTGCTTCCGGCATCTGCATGATCAGCGGCCTGCCGAAGCGTTCAATGACCCATGCGGGATCGTTCCGGAAAGGCGTCACATCCTCAACGAAATAGGTGATGTCGTAGTCCTGCCACTTGTCCTTCGGTATGGCGGGGTTTGCCCGTGAACCAGACAGCATCACTGCCCGGATGCGTTCATCGGCCCGGGCCACTCCGAGGATCAGGTCCATGACTTCCTGTTCGCTTCGCATATTTCTCCTCCGATCCTTACAGCTTCCGTAATGATGAAAGGATGCTTCCCTGGCAGACAGCCTGTTTACGTGAAGCCCGCAATGCCGGCTGCAGTATCACGAAAAACTGGTCTGCCGTGTCCTGAAAACGGATCTGCCGCATCCGATACTTTCATGTTATCATATTT
>DGEQ01000079.1:0-394 GCA_002386045.1 Hungateiclostridiaceae bacterium UBA3922
ATGGGAAACATGTATGCAAACACATGCAGCCGGTCAGGCGACGCGGTGAACATCACATATGCATAAAGCACGAAATACCCGGCCAGCGTCACGTATTTCATTATGTTGGAGCGGTTGTTTTTCAGGAATATGAATGTGGCGACGGCCATCGGTATGATCACTATCGTCGTCAACACCAGCAAATACGGCAGTGTTTTCCCGCCCTTCAGGTATTCCAGCAGGTACCCTGCTATGAGAAAAATGTCGATCGCCCAGTTGAAAAGAAGCACGAACTTGTTGACCCTTCTTGAAGCGGACTTGTAATCCACATTCCTTCTGGAAACGACATTATAGTCCATATCCGACCCTCCCGACACAATTCGCGGTATCTTATTTCATTATATACTATTTTTAG
>DGEQ01000079.1:650-49186 GCA_002386045.1 Hungateiclostridiaceae bacterium UBA3922
GCCGGATCAGAAAAACCTGGGATTCGGCCGGTATTTTACGGATCACATGTTCATCATGGACTATAATCCCGAAAAAGGCTGGCATGATCCCCGCATAGTCCCGTACGGCCCGTTGTGCCTGGAACCCTCCACAATGGTGTTCCACTACGGCCAGGCTATATTTGAAGGGCTGAAGGCTTACAAGTCTGATGACGGCAGGATATTCCTCTTCAGACCTGACATGAACATGAAAAGGATCAACATTTCCAACGACAGGATGTCGATACCTCCCATTGATGAGGAGTTCGCCGTCGAAGCAACAAAGGCACTCGTCAGTCTGGACAGGGACTGGATACCGTCTGAACCGGGAACATCGCTTTATATCAGGCCGTTTATCATTTCCACGGATCCCTTCCTCGGCGTCAGGCCGTCCTATACATACAAGTTCATAATAATACTCTCCCCAAGTGGCGCGTACTATCCGACCGGCATCAATCCCGTGAAGATAATGGTCGAGAATGAATACGTGCGTGCGGTAAGGGGCGGTACAGGTTTTGCAAAAACGCCCGGCAATTACGCTGCAAGCCTCAAGGCCCAGGAAATCGCATATGAGAAGGGCTATGTGCAGGTCCTCTGGCTTGACGGAGTCGAAAGGAAATACGTTGAAGAAGTCGGATCGATGAACGTATTCTTCAAGATCGGCGACGAGATCGTGACACCCATGCTCGACGGAAGCATACTCCCCGGTATCACCAGGGACTCGTGCATCCATCTGCTCAAGAATTGGGGATACAAGGTAACCGAAAGGAAGCTCGCCATACAGGAACTGTTCGACGCACATTCGGAAGGGAAACTCGATGAAGCCTTCGGAACCGGTACAGCCGCCGTTATCTCTCCCATAGGGGAACTCAACTGGAACGACAGGATCATCACGATAAACGACGGAAAGATAGGACCGGTCTCACAGAGGCTGTATGATACGATAACAGGCATACAGAACGGTACGGCCGAAGATGAGTTCGGTTGGATAACCGTGGTCGAATAAACCCGCCTGCAGGACAAAGGCAGTCATCCGGCGCCGCTGCGCCGCGCGGTTGCGGCGGATGACTGCCTTTTGCTGCATCCGGTAATATTTTTCCGAACCGATAATAAAATTTCATAGTAGAACAAAAAGGCAGTTTCGCTGATGGTATACCCGCTTATCATTCTGGTCCTGGCAATCGTAGCGGCGCTTATGGCCGTTCGGCCTTCCAGGGCGATATATATCCGCCGGGGATCCTTTCCTGCGCTGTGCATCCTTTTCGCGGCATGCCTGATAATTTTTCCGGATACTGCCGCAAAAGCCGCATCAAAAGGCCTTGAGCTCTGGGCTTCCGTTGTCGTGCCGTCGCTGCTCCCTTTTTTCATAGTATCGGAACTGTTTATCGTCTCCGACCTGGCGCACAAGGCCGGAACGCTGCTGGAACCCGTCATGAGGCCGTTGTTCCGGCTGCCGGGATGTTCTTCCCTTGCCCTCGTCCTGGGTTTCGCATCAGGATACCCCGTCGGCGCAAAGGTAACGGCAGACCTCAGGAAAAGCAAGGCCCTGTCCAGGACTGAGGCAGAACGGCTGCTTGCCTTCACGAACAACTCGGGTCCGCTGTTCATAACAGGCGCCGTGGGCACAGGCATGCTCGGTTCGCCCGCCATCGGCCGTTTCCTGTTTGTCTGCCATATCCTGGCCGGCATCACCGTCGGGCTTATTTTCAAGTTTTACAGACGTTCGGCGGGCGCATCCGCCGATGCAGCATCAGGAAAGATCCCGGCGAGAACGGATGCCGCCGGCTTTCCGGCTAATCAGCACAAGGCCGCGGAGCCGGGGAAAGATCCGGGAACACTGATCGCCGGCGCCGTCAGGAACTCTGCTTTTACGATGCTCTCAATTGGCGGATTCATCGTACTTTTCTCCGTTGTGATCAGTTTCCTTGAAAAGACGGGGATGACCAGGATGGCAGCATCGGCGGCCATGCGGCTGATCCCGGGAGACATGCCGGCACGGGACATGGAAGGCATCGTATCGGGAGTTTTGAACGGGCTGCTTGAGATAACCAACGGGACAGGGGCTGTCAGCAGGTGCGCCAATGTCCCGCTCTATATAAAACTGCCGGCCATTAGCTTTATCATAGGGTGGGCGGGCTTATCTGTCCACCTGCAGGTAAGGGGCATCATTTCCGGGACGGACCTCGATATCAGGCCATACCTTGCAGGAAAGTTCCTCCAGGGTATCACGGGCGCCCTTTATACCTGGGCAGGCATGAAACTGCTCCCTCCCGGGAACATGGTCACGCAGCCGGCCCTTGGGCTGCCGGTATCCGATCTGCACGTTTTTTTCCAGACGCTTGGGCGTTCGGTATCGATGCTTGCCGTGGTCATATCAGTGTGGGCAGGTATCGCATCACTGGCCAGTCTGCTGAAAAGGGCAAAAAAAAAGAGCCCTATCTGAGCTCTTCCCTGTTCGCCTTGATGACGGCAAGCGTGTCAGTCAGTATCTCTTCCACTTTATTTAATATATTGTCGGCATATTCCTTCGTGCCCAGCCTGATCTCGCGGGCATTCTTCTGCGCTGCCGCAACGATCTCGTTGGCCTGTTCGTAAGCCTTCCTGGTTATCTCGTGTTCATTGACCATGGACGCGATCTTTCCTTCGGCTTCCTTGATCATATTGTTGGCTTCTTTCTGGGCATCCAGCAGGATCCGCTGCCGTTCTTCCTTTACCCACTTCGCCTGTTTGATGTCGTCAGGAAGCTTCAGCCTGAGTTCCTTTACGATTTCGAGTATCTCTTCCTTATCTACGAGACATTTACCTGTTAAAGGGACAGTGACGCTTTTTTCGACCAGGTCTTCCAGTGTCTCAAGTATCGAGAGAATTTCCATGGTTTTAACCTCCCAATGATCTATCTGCAGGTCAGCTTTCTCGCTATCCTTTCCCTGATGCAGTCGGGCACCAGCCCATCGATGCATCCGCCGTTCCTCGCTATTTCCTTGACGGCGCTCGAACTCAGGAAAGAATACTGCACGCTTGTCATCATGAACAGCGTTTCCAGTTCCGGCTCAAGTTTTTTGTTGAGCAGGGCCATCTGGAACTCGTATTCAAAATCGGACATGGCCCTGAGACCCTTGATGACTGCGCGGGCCCCGACCTTTTTGGCAAAATCGGCAAGCAGTCCCGTGAAGCTTGTTACCTCGATATCTTCCCTGTCGCCTATCGATGCCCTGATCATTTCGACCCTTTCCTCCACCGTGAACGCAGGCCTTTTGCTTTCGTTGTTGCCTACCGCAACGATAAGCTTGTCGCAGATGCATGCCGCTCTCACTATTATATCGAGATGTCCGTTCGTTATCGGGTCAAAACTCCCCGGGTACACGAGTGTCATAAGCCGTCATTACCGTCCTTGTATATAGTGATCATCGTATCGCCGTATGTTCTCCTGTCGACCGCCCTGAACCTGTCGCAGGCGTCGGGCACGTCGTCCGAAGCACCGTGTTCGGCGATTATCATCCCATCGTCCATCATTATATCATTATTTGTCAATAGTTTTAATGCTTCCTGCACAAAATTTTTACGATATGGCGGATCCATCATTATTATGTCAAATTTACGCCGCTCCCTGCACATTTTCAGGATGGCGTCGGAATAATCCATCGCATACACTTCGGCCTTGCCGGCAAGCCTGGTGTGTGCCAGGTTTTCCCTTATTATCCTGCAGCAAACAGGACTCAGGTCGATGAATACCGCTCGGACGGCTCCCCTGCTGAGCGCCTCGATGCCAAGGCCGCCCGAACCGGCAAAAAGGTCCAGCACGTGGCTGCCTGCCACTCTTGACGATATGATGTTGAAAAGCGCTTCCTTCACCATTCCCGAGGTTGGCCTCGTGGCCATTCCCTTCAGCGTTTTGAGTCTGTGTCCTTTCGCCGAGCCTGATATTACCCTCAAAAAACAACCTCCTTCCTGTGTGAGGTTTTGCACGGGCTTCAGTTCATGGTTATCGTTTTCATCACCCTGCTGTACCTGTCGCGGACAACCTGCCCAAGCAGCCGGTTTTCCGGGGTTTCAAGCAGCCGGTCATTGCTGATGATGATCTCCGCCGCTTCCTGTGCTTTTTTCAGTATATCCATATCCCTGTACAGGTTTGCGATTTTAAGATCCGGTATCCCGTGCTGCCTCGTTCCGAAGAAATCACCCGGTCCTCTCAGTTCCAGGTCCTTCTCCGATATCACGAAGCCGTCATGGGTCTCCGTCATGACCTTCATCCTTTCACTGGCTATTTCGGACCTGCTGTCGTTGAACAGGATGCAGTATGACTGGTGAGAGCCCCTTCCGACCCTGCCCCTCAGCTGGTGCAGCTGCGAAAGCCCGAATCTTTCGGCATTTTCGATGACCATCAGCGTCGCGTTGGGCACGTTGACGCCGACCTCGATCACGGTGGTCGAAACCAGGATATCCGTTTCCCCCGATATGAAGCTCTTCATCACTTCATCCTTCTCGGCAGGCTTCATCCTGCCGTGGATCAGCCCGACCCTAAGATCGCTGAATGTTTTGGTGGCGAGCCGGAAGGCCAGTTCGGATGCCGAGACCGCGTCGACGGTTTCGGATTCCTCCACCAGCGGACAGACTATGTAGACCTGCCGGCCTTCCTTCACCTGCTTTCTTATGAAATTGTAGACCCTTTCACGCATCGACGAGTCCACGGCGTATGTAAGCACCTTTTTCCTGCCGGGAGGCAGTTCGTCGATTATCGATATATCCAGGTCCCCGTACAGAATCAGGGCAAGGGTCCTTGGTATCGGTGTGGCCGTCATGACCAGCATGTCGGGGCTCGTGCCCTTCCTTCCGAGAGCAGCCCGCTGCCTGACACCGAACCTGTGCTGTTCATCGGTGATGACGAGGCCAAGGTTATCGAAGACGACCCTCTCCTCGATCAGGGCGTGGGTGCCTACGGCGATATCGATCTCTCCTGATGCGAGGCCTTCCAGGATCCTCCTTGATTCCTTCGCCCCGACGCTGCCTGTCAGGAGTGCTACATTGACGCCGAGCGGCTCCAGCAGTTCCCTCAGCGATGAATAGTGCTGGGCGGCGAGTATTTCCGTGGGGACCATGAAAGCTCCCTGGTACCCGCTTTTTACAGCCTTGACGAGAGCAGCCGTTGCGACTATGGTCTTTCCAGACCCCACATCGCCCTGTACCAGCCGGTTCATCACCCTGCTGCTTTCCATATCGCGTTCGATCTCCTCCAGCACCCTGAGCTGGGCGTTGGTCAGCCTGAACGGCAATCCTTCGACGAAGCTCCGGACTTCTTCCCGCGCGCCGAACGTAATCCCCGGGACGGCATTTTCGTGCGCGTTCCTGACCGACATCAGGGCCAGTTGGAGTACCAGCAGTTCTTCAAAAACGAGCCGCTCGCGGGCTTTAAGAAAAGCATCGTCGCTTTCGGGAAAGTGGATGTTGTTGATCGAATACAGTGCGCCGGCCAGGTCATACCGTTCCCTTACCCACGCCGGCATTATGTCCTCGATGCAGTTCCCGGCATAGCCAAGAGCATTTCGTATAACGGTACGGATGACATTCTGGGTCAGCTTCCCTGTCGACGGGTAGATCGGGATTATCCTGCACGTATTCACCGGACCGGTTTCATCAACTTTTTCGTATACCGGGTTCAGGACCTCGAATGTCCCTCTCCTTGTCACCTTCCCGAAGAATATGTATTTTTCGCCCGGCTTGAGCTGATCCTTGAGATACGGCTTGTTGAACCACACGGCGTTCACCAGGCCCGTATCGTCCCTGATGCTTACCTTGCTTATGCTCAGGCCTTTTCTCGGTCTCGAGACGATGACCCTCGACGCGATGATCCCCTCAAACGAGCATTGGTCGCCATCCTGCAGCTGGATTATCTTTTTCAGCATGCTGCGGTCTTCATAATTCCTCGGGTAATGGGAGATCACATCGCCGACGGTATGTATGCCAAGCTTCCTGAAAAGCGCAGCCCTCGCTTCGCCGACGCCTTTCAGGTACTGAAGCGGTTTGTCCAGCAGTTCCGGGCCTTTTTGCATCGTTCATCTCCAGTTGGCAGAATAGTCATATATTTAATTCTAATATATCATGTCCTTATTTTCCACACCGTATTGCAGGTTCCTGCCCCGGTACGGCCTGGCAGGCAGTTTCCAGCAACGGTATGATACTCGTTACAGCCGTCCGGGCAATTCCGATAACTACAGGCGCAGGGATGGCCGGCCATGCATTTTGGGGATGCTTCGTTAACAGCTACTGGCCGGCTCATTTGCTCCAATGAGGGCGCAGGTCACTCGCCGTCCATGGCTCGGGACCAGCGCCGCCAGCATCCATGCTGCCGGTTGTGGTTCCTGTGGCCTCATTCGAGCGGCATGACCCGGCCGAATCTGTAGAACTCGCATCCCATCAATGCCTGACCGGCTGTCCCTGCGACCGTTGTCCCCTGGATTGCCTGGCCGGATTGACTGTCAAGCTTATGCGGGACATCGGAACGGGATGGGACTGCAACAATGCATGCATTTCGGTGTAAAAAGCACTTGCAGTACCCGGAACTGTTGTGTTAAAATAGTTATGCTTTTTGCGATCATAAGCTCCGGCTTTAGGGAGGTGGATTATAGATGGCAAGATGTGTGATATGCGATAAAGGTACCGTATTCGGTCATAATGTGAGTCACTCCGTGAGAAGGACCAACAGGTCCTGGAAGCCCAACATAAGAAAAGTCAGGGTCATAGAAAACGGCACACCCAGGACCATCACTGTCTGCTCCAGATGCCTGCGTTCCAACAGAGTAACGAGAGCCATCTGAGCAGTCATGGCACAGCTTGTAATGATTATGAGCATATATCGAAGCGACATAAAGGCCTTGTCAAACGCGTTTATGTCGCTTTGATTTTACGCATTTCAGTTCATCCTGAGCACTTTTCTGATCAGATTGCCGAAAAACCTGGGCAGCTTTACGACCATTATCCTCATAAACGTTTCCTCCCCGAAAGGTCTGTTAGTATCACAATACTCCGGAACCGGCATTTTGTGCATGTCCGCAGACCTTCGTTCTGACGGGAAGCCGTCGTCGGGGATCAGTGCCTCGACTCATAGAGCCTGTTGGCTGCAACGACACAGTTGCGCCCTGCCGCCTTTGCCTCGTACAGCGCGTCGTCCGCGGTACGCACGAGATCGTTTTCGGTCAGCGCGCATTCATCATATGATGATATCCCGAAACTTGCAGTCACCGATACGCTGATGAGATTGTCCTCTATAACGTGTTCGGATATGAGTTTCCTGAGTGTCTCCACCTTTTCGAAGGCTTCATCCAGGCTGGTCTGCGGAAGCAGTATGGTGAATTCCTCTCCTCCGAACCTGGCAAGCACGTCGTTTTTCCTCAGCGTGGATGCGACCACCTCGGCAACCGATTTCAGTACCTTGTCGCCGAAAAGGTGACCGTACATATCATTGAATTTCTTGAAATGGTCGATGTCATACATTACAAGCGACAGCGGCCAGCCATTTTTCTGGGCTTCCTTGAACTCCGCCTGGAGTCTTTCCTGGAAATACTGTCGGTTGTAGATCCCCGTCAGTCCGTCTTTGCGGGCCATTTCCTTCATCTTCAGGTAGAGTTCTGCGTTTTCCATCACGATACCTACCTGCTGCGCGATTATCCTGAGAAATCTTATGTTTTCATTGTCGAATGCGTTGTTCATCGTATGTTCGACCAGTATCAGCCCGAATTTCCTGGAACTCGTCGTCAGCGGTATGCACATCAGGGAGTTTATGTTCCTGCCGCACGTGAAAAGGTATTGATAGTAGTCGACGTTGTTTTCGAGCAGGCATTCGCCTTTCTCCAGGACATCCTGGAGGATGCTGCAGTTGATATTGTCCGTCATCGTTGCGAGCTCATTGGGATCCATGACATTTGTCGTATGTACTTTCAGCCGCCCGGATTCCTCATCGTGCAATATGATGGTGGAATAACTGCCTCCGACGACGCCGAGTATTATGTCGTTGAGGCGTTTCAGAAGTTCTTTCGTGTCAAGGATCGAACCGATGGCCTGGCTGATCTGGTTCAGCGTGTAAAATTCGGCAATGCTTTTTGAAAGGGATTTGTTCGACTCTTCGAGTTTGCCCGAATTGGTTATGAGGCTGCTGTATTTCCGGATGATTTCGTCCATTTCGCTTTTGAGCATCTCGTAACGCTCATTGAACTGTTCGGTGACATACGTGGCCTGGAATTCCTCCTCGATCCTGTTCCTGTACAGTTCGCCGAAAAAATACACGATTATGAAGGAAATTATATACAGGCCGGCTGCCATGCCGACGGTCCTCCTGACATCGGCAGAGATCCCGCCTCCGGCTTCCGTCATCCTCCGTATCTTGCCGTACAGCAGGGATATATGTATGATTGCCGACGTCAACGCCACGCAATACCCGTATTTGGGGCCTTTGATATATGTAGTCACGCACATCGGCAGCAGGTAGCCTATATAAAACCACACGCCTATGCCTGAATATATGGCTATCGCGGATATAACGGAACTGAACAGTATTTTTTCGGCGCAGTATGCCGGCGCGTTATTGAGCAGGAAACCACGAAGCAATTTATACCTGAGCAGCATCACGCCAAACATGAGAAGGCATACTGCCGCACTGAGTACCATCCGTGTCCCCTGGCCGGGATCTGACGCGAAATCCACGCTTTTCAGGAACAGGTTGTCAATGAAATAAATGACAGCTGAAGCAGCAAGGAAAACCACGGACGTCTTCAGGTAGATAAGTTCATATGCTTCGTATTTATCCAGGTTTGCGCCTTTGATACGATCCAGTTGCAATTCCCCCCCAGTATTACCTGCGCCAGTATATTTCTATTACGTCCCCTTCGCCGATCGGATCGGTAAAGGCCGCAGGCCTGCCGTTCAGCCTGAGTTCTATCGTTCCCTGCGGTTTTGTCAGGTCAAAATCTATATAGTTGAATATATCCACGAACATATGCCTGGCCTGGGTCTTCCTCAGCGAAACGGTTTTTCCGTTCACCGTCACGTCGAACCAGTCATCAGGTCCGGATGATATATCTGTGCCCAACACGTCTCCGTTGCCGGCCCCGGTCCCGCCTGCGGATATATCACCGGTTTCGGCTCCGTTTCCGCGTGCGGTCTCTGTTTCGGCTGCTGCGGCAGATGTGGTGTCAGGATCGGATGCTTCACCGGGAGAGGCAGGATATCCATCGTGCCTTTCAACACACGTTATATCATCCCCGTCCTGCAGCACGTAGTCTGTACCGACATCACTGCTGCCGTTGACCGTGACTTCCTTATCCCCGCCGGTGCAGCCTGCTGCTTCCAGCAGGTCTCCAAGTGTCTTTATCCTCGAATGATGGACGACGTCACCGTCCTTTATTTCGGTATCGGCGCCGACATGCACGCCGTTGACGGTTATGACGGTGCCTATGTCCACAGGTTTGCCGTTTAGGAAAACAGAACCGACAGAATAATCAGGCACCAGTCCATGTGCCTTCACCGACGCATCCCTTCCGTTCTGTGCCGGAACGACGGTTATGTTGTCTCCGAATGACAGCGGGGCATCGAGGCTTGACATCTTTCCGTTAAGCCATATTTCCGCGGCTTTTCCGAATTCGCCCCTGAACCTGCGCACTTCACCGTTGACAGTACAGGTTATGCTTTTGCCGGAACGACCTATCAGGTCCTCCGCGCCGAAACCATACAGGACCAGCGCATCAGAAACCTTGAGCCTTTTCGTATTGAACAGTTTCAGCTTCCTGTCATTTACTGTTACAGAAATGAAATCCTTCCCAGAGTATAGCTGTGCTGTTACCGCTATACCGACCGGTGTGACAACCTCAGGCCCGTACAGCTTTTTGTCGGCGAACCTGACTCCCCTGATCACATCACGCCCCCTCACGGCGACCCTTTCTTCCGGCAGGCCAAGCTGTTCTGCCAGGAACTTCGGCAGCAGCGGGATGCGGCTTCCGCCTCCCACAAGGAACACCGCGTTGGGAGCCTTGCGGTTGTATTCGAGTATCTTGCCCGAGATCGTCGATGCAAGCATCCTGATCGTGTCCTCTATTCCATCCAGTACATCCCGGGCCGATACTTCATGCTTCTTTCTGAGTATGTCGGTAAAGCCGATTCTTTCTTTACCTGAAGACAGCGATATCTTGATCTTTTCCGCGGTAGCAAAATCGACGAGGTAATGCTGTGAAATGCTTTCTGTTATTTCATCACCGGCGACCGGTACCATTGCATACGCGAACACGCTTCCATCCTTTGTAAGGGCTATATCCGAAGTGCCGGCACCTATGTCCACGAGCGCAAGATTAAGCAGCCTCAGGTCCGGAGCGATCGCCACGTTCAATGCCGCTATCGGCTCAAGGGTGAGGCTCGCAACTTCAAGGCCGATCCTGTTCACTACGGAATAAAGGCTGTCCACCACCGTCAGCGGAAGGAACGTAGCCAGCAGTTCCACCCCCGCGGACCTGCCCCTGTGACCTGTCAGCTTCGACATAATGTACCCGTTGAGGTAATAGTTGATGACACTGTATCCGACGCAGTAATACTGGTTTTTCCCATCGCTGTCCGAAGATCCGTCAAGTATCATCTGGGCCCGCTGGATACCTTCTATTTCCATGCTGCTCACAAGGTCGGCGTCGATCTCGGCGTCCTGTTCCAGGCTCCTCTCCACCTTGACCTGGCATGTCTTCAGTACCCTTCCGGCTGCCGCAATGGCCACCTTTGCGAACCTGAAGCCCATCCTTGCCTCAAGCCGCTGCTTTACTTCCATGGCTGTGGCGGCAGCCTGGTCTATGTCATGTATCTGTCCGTCCATCATCGCCCGGCCTTTATGCTCACATACTTCTGCGGCAAGCACGCGGAAAAAGTCTCCTTCCTGCCTCCCAACGACGCCGGCGATGGTACGGGTCCCGATGTCCAGGGCGAATACGACGTCATCCGGCGCAAAATCCTTTATATCGGCAGCATTCCCGACATCCATGCCTGCCAGCCTTATCACCCTGCCGGTACGTTTCGGGTTCGTGTTTTTACCTTTCCCCGCTTTTTTCGGGCTCGTGCCGTGATACTTTTCTGCCACAGCGGCATCACCTCTCGAATCTGCACATGACGGGCTGATAAATATTATTAATTCGACAGTCGCATATCAAATCCTTCTGTCGTATCACCAAAACATATATTACACAGGACCATGGTCCATAGGTCTAAATTCTGCTTTTCAACGCCTGTTCGTGATAGTATACTGATTATGTAAATAGGAAGAAAAAGTATCATACTTCAGCAGGAAAGGAGAACAAAAGTGCTTTCCTTAGCCATCCTTGATGACAACATAAAAGTCCTTGAATTGTACGAAGAACTGATACCCAAATGGTTTGCCAGGAACGGGATCGACGGACGCATCGTCATGGCCACCGGCGATCACAACGAGTTCCTCAAGGCGGTAAGAGGACGTTCGGTCAACGTATGCATCATCGACATCAACCTGCAATCCGAGGTAAGCGGGCTTTACATAGCCCGGAAAATCAGGGAGGAAAAGCTGGACGCCGAGATCATCTTCTGCACTGGCATGCTCGAGTTCATGCACAGGGCATTTGACGTGAACGCGTATCACTATATAATAAAACCTATAGGGAGAAATCTCGAAAAATGTCTCGTGAAACTTCACAGGGAAATGGAGGCAAGGCAGAACAGGAAAAACATAATCGAACTGAAAACAAAATCGAATATCTACTACATTGCCCGCGATTCGATATCGCATGTGGTAAGACGAAAAAGCAAATCCGTGATATTTTCGTCCGGCAGTGTATATGAAGTGTATGACAGCCTGGATTCACTCATTGAGAAACTTGGGAGGGAAAAGTTTTTCAAAAGCTGCAGATCTGAAATAATCAACAAAGATTATATCAGGCAGATAGATAAGGCAAACAGAAAAATAATACTGACAAACGGATATGTGGGAAAGTTCAGCCGTATGAATGCATCCCGCCTGTTGAAAGGAGCTTCTGACAATGAAGGTTGAAACACTGCTGATAAATACGGGTTCTGCTTTTCTGGCAAGCCTTTATGTCATCTATTACCATAGCGCCGTAAGCGGCCTCAGGATGTCAAGGAGCCAAAAGGTAAGTTTTTCCGTCGTGTTTGCACTGCTGAACGGATTCATTTCTTCCATCATGCAGGTATCGGTGTACAAACCGCTGGTCCTTATAGCACTGAGCACATCCATAATCGCGGTTTTGCTGAAAGCACCCGTGATCCAGGCATTCCTGTCATTTTCCATCTATACTGTCGCTTCGGCGATAGGCAATTCACTGGTGCCCATCCTGATAAAACTGGCATATCCCGGAATGACGGTGGAAGAAGTGTTGTCCGATCCGCTGCTTGTGATCGGCGCTAACGTTTTCGTCAACCTGCTCGTATTCCTGCTGTTCCTCCTGATCAAGCCGGTAATCGATTACACGAAGCTGCTGAGCAGGGATAAGTTCCTCCTAGTGCTCACCGTTGCAACGATCCTGGTCATAACTTCAACATTCGCTATGTACCTGTACACCAGGACCCTTGACATGACAGCCTGCCTGATAATAGCGTCTATAAGCATTTCCTACTGCGTATTCATAATCCTGATGTGGATCTCGACGCTAAGGAAAGTCATCAGGGATGAAGATCTGAAGCAGCAGAAATTTTACAATGAATCGCTCCGCTCCACCCTTTTTGAACTGAGGCGGTTCAGGCACGACTGGGTCAATAACCTTACGGTGATAGACTCGATGCTGAAGATGAACAAAATCAACGAACTGAAGCAGTACGTCTCCGAACTCATAGGGCATTGCTGGGCACATACGAACACACAGATCTATTCCATCAGGAACGCCGCTTTGTTTGGCATCCTTTCCTCCAAGGTAAGCCTTGCCCACGAAAAAGGCGTATCGGTAAACATGACCGTCACCGGTGAACTGGAAAACATCCCGGGAGTCAGGATATCCGATTTTTGCGAAGTGATCGGGATCTTCCTGGACAACGCCATCGAAGAAGCGGTCCAGTCCGACAGGGTGATAAACATCGATATGAGAGAAGGGAACAACTTCATCGAGATGTCCATCTCGAACACGTGCAAGACCCCGCCGGACATGCAGATGCTTGCTGCGGACGGTTATTCCACGAAAGGAGAAGGCAGGGGCATGGGACTTGCGATAACCAAAAACATCCTCTCCAGGTACAAAAACATCCTCCACGTCACTACATACGAAGACAATATATTCACCCAGACGATCGAAATCCTGAAAACATGAAGGAAGGGGGACCTCCCCCCCATTCACGCTGCTACGTCCTTTAGTCTTCCCTTATCAGCGACTTCGGGCATTCTTTCTGGTAGAATGTCCATAACCAGCATCCATACGCAGACACAGCGGATGCTACGAATACGCCTGCCATTGCGAGCAGGCATACGAGGACCCTGAAGTAATTCTTCTTCATGCAGACACCTCCTCCCATCCATATTTGTTTCCCGATATCCTGTATGCCAATGGCGTCATGAACAACGCCTGGATGAAGCAGGAGAAGAGTATTATATTCGACCACACGGAAGGCAGGAACCATGAAGCCGTAAACATGCCTGTCAGCAATATGAAGCAACCGATCCTGAGTTGCTTCCTCTGCTTTCTGGATTTGACAGGCTTCTGCGGGAGATCAGCCGGCGCGTACAGGTATGCGGACAGGTATGAGAACGGGGCTATGATCATCAGCAAATATATGCGGTCGATATTGCTGTAAACCGATGCCGCAACGACGCCGAAAACGATCGCGGAATGGACGATCATGCAGCCGATGTGCGATTTCGCATGGATACCTCCCATCAGCGTCCTCTGGATCCCATATGCAGCCACTGCAGCTGCTACATACGGCACGATCCGGAGTACGAGCGAAATCACCAGGATTATGCTTATCTTGACTATCTCCGAAACAGTCATGTAAACGCCATATTCGATGATTTCGCGCTTTTCAGGGTCGACACCGTCCAGCGTGGAATAGATCATATCAGCCATGTATTTGCTGATTTTGTCAAACATCGACATCACCTGCTTCTATTATACTTTCTATTCGGGTGCTTTAAGGGATTTTTTATCGAACGGCACTTTTCATTGACCGAAAATGATTTGTCATCACAATTATACAAAAAAACGGGCATTTGATAAACTAATAGTTTTGGTTATTGTAATTTTCATTAAAAAAATGTACTTTTTTAATTGAAGTTCCGGGCAATACCAGGGGAAATTATCATATTTATTGACAAATATTCCTTATGATGATATTTTATTTTCGTCATACTATCTAAAAATGGAAAAGCAAGAGGTCATGATATGTTATCCGAATTGGCTGAATGCACAGTGCTCATGCTGAGAGTGATCCATGAGATGTACAGCACGCAAAGGATAACTTATGAAGAATTCGTGAACCACACCAGGAAAAAGCTTCAGTTTTTGTCAGAAAACATTTCGCAATTCACTTCTGAAGCAGAAAGGGAAACGGCATACGATATACTGAACAAGTGCAGTTCGATCCTGTCCGGGAACGAAGGGAGCTACCTGCAGTAATTCTCCCGGGTGTTGCCTGCGTTTTTCCCGGTCATGCATCCGAATATTTCCTGATGACCGCCATCACGGACTGCACTCCGTCGCCGGTCGCGTTTTTTTTCATTGCAGCAACATAGCGGCCTGAATCGTTCCAAAGATCATATATAGCATTTACCAGGGATTCACGGTCCAGTCCTTCTTCCTGCAGAACCTTGCTGTAACCCTGTTTTTCAAATGAAGCGGCATTCTGTATCTGGTCGCCGCGGCTTGCGGCCCTGGACAGCGGGATGAGAAGATTGGGCTTTTTCAGTGCAAGCAGTTCATGCAGCACCGTAGCGCCGGCCCTCGATACGACAAGATCAGCCAGCGCATACAGGTGAGGCTGTTCCTCGTTCACGTATTCGAACTGCCTGTATCCCTTCAGGCCGTTCAGTTCTTCCCTGACATTGCCTTTCCCGCAGATATGGCAGACGTTGAAATCTTTCAGCAGCCTGTCAAGCACGCTCCTTATCGCATTGTTTATGTTCTCGGACCCAAGACTGCCGCCGATGACCATGATGACGGGTTTTGTATCGGTGAACCCGCATATTTCCCTTCCCTTCCGCCGGTCGCCTCCAAGCAGGCTTTGCCTTATCGGCATGCCCGTCCTTATACCCTTTCCTCCGGGTATGTACGGAGCAGTCTCAGGAAACGTATAGCACACTGCCCTGGCGAACGGCATCGAGAGCCTGTTGGTAAGCCCGGGCGTTATGTCGGATTCGTGTATGACGACAGGTATCTTTCTCAACCACGCAGCCCAGACCACGGGACAGGACACAAATCCTCCCTTGCTGAATACTGCAGACGGCTTCAGCTTTCCGAGCAGCGAGTATGCCTGGAGGAATCCCGCGGCGACCCTGAAAACATCGGTGAAATTCCTGAGATCGAAATACCTGCGCAGCTTGCCAGCGCTGATCCCATGGTAAGGTATGCCTTCTTTCACGATCAGTTCCTTTTCCATGCCGCTGCGCGAACCAATGTAGTGTATCGTATAGCCTTCCTGTTTCAGGCAAGGCAGCAATGCGATATTCGGAGTGACATGTCCTGACGTCCCCCCGCCTGTCAGGACCACTACTTTTCCATGCATATTATCCAGATACCTCTTTTTTCCCCAAAGACACTATATCGTATCCTGACGGATCCTGGAATGCCCTCAGTCCGAAATGCGGCAGCACCGCAAAAAGGTGATCGAAAATATCGGACTGTATATTTTCATATTCTGTCCATTCCGTCGTCGCCGTAAACGCGTATATCTCCAGCGGGAGACCGTTCGGGCCCGGCGCAAGCTGCCTGACCATCAGCGTCATGCCCTTGTGTATGCCCGGATGGTTCCTGAGATAATTATATACGTAAAAACGGAAGGTCCCGATATTGGTCATCCTTCTCCCGTTTACCGGCACCGACACATCTATATTCCTCTCTTTATTATATATATCTATTTCCCTTCGCTTATTCGCTATATATTCCTTCAGGTATTCTATCCCTGACAGTTCTTCGATCATTTCCTCGGACAGGAACCTGATACTGGTCACATCTATGAAGATGCTGCGCTTGATCCGCCTTCCTCCGGACATCTTCATGCCCCTCCAGTTCCTGAAGGAATCCTGGACCATCGCATGGGCAGGTATCGTCGTTATGGTGTTGTCGAAGTTCCGGACCTTCACCGTTGTCAGCATGATGTCAGTAACGAAGCCGTCCGCATCGTATTTCGGCATCTCGATCCAGTCGCCGATGCGGATCATGTCATTCGATGTAAGCTGTATGCCTGCCACAAATCCCAGGATAGCATTCTGGAATACCAGCAGTATAACGGCAGACAGCGCTCCGAGACCGCCAAGCAGGATAAGCGGATTCTGGCCGATCAGCGAAGACACTATGACGATAGCACCTACGACAAACGCGATTATCTTGATAACTTGGAGGATACCTTTTATGGGCCTGGTTTTTGAGATGTCGAATGACCTGTATATATCGTCCGCCGCATTGAGCAGCGAATCGATGATGAGCAGCAGCACGAACGTGACATACGCGGACAGGATCCGTTTTAACCATATTTCAAGGTCAGGGAAAAACCCGGTGAAAAAACCGATGATCAGCGGTGTGACCAGGTGTGCGGTGCGATGGAACACTTTATTCTCATAAAGCTTGTCGTCCCATGTATACTTGTTCTGCCTGATCAGTTTCGGCACCAGGCGAAGCAGGACTTTCCGGGCGATCAGGTTGCCCAGCACGCAGAGCACAGCAATAGCTACCACTACGATCACAGTGGTCAGCACTGCCGATGTTTCGCCAGCCGCACCGAGGCTTTTGACGCGCTCTTCTATCCAGGCCTGCAATATGATCCCCCCGTGTATATTGATAGCTTAGATGAATCAAATCGTCAGGAGTTCTTCATTATGACGCTCTCTATCGCATCGGCGACATCTTCGCAGGAATCGCAGCATTTCTCGAGGTAATGGTATATCGTATCCCAGGCTGCAAGTTCCTTGTAGTTGTCACACTCCACGTAAAGTTTCCTGGTCGCATCCATGTACAGGGCATCTCCCTCTTCTTCCAGCCTGTTCACCTCCACGACCAGGTCGTGCAGCTTCGATGACTTGCGGAAATTGCTGAATTCGTCCAGCGCGGTCTTCAGGGCGTTGCAGCACTTTACTATGACATCGGTCATTTTCAGCGCCTGCACGGTCACCTTGCTGATATTGAACATATACATCCTCATGAGCACGTCCTCGATCGTATCGGTAACCGTATCGATGGTGTCGGCCAACGCCACGATATCCTCCCTGTCTATGGGAGTGATGAATTCCCTGGCCAGCCTCTTTATCATCCTGTGCCTTGCCTCGTCCCCGCCGTGTTCTATTTCATGCATTTCTTTCATTTTTTGAGGCAGCATTTCCGCATTGAAATCGTACAATATCTCCTTGAGCAGGTCTGCTGCCCTGCAGGAATAGCTTACCAGCTCGACAAAAGTGTCAAAATAGGTTTCTCCCTTTTTCTTTGCCATTTCCAGACCATCCTCATCAACCATATTTTTATGCTAGAATATCTTCATAAACAGTGATGCCATCAGGAAACCTATCAGGCCGCAACCTGGGAAAGTAAGTATCCACGCTGTAAGCATTTCTTTCACGACGCCCCAGTTGACCGACGTCAACCTCCTGGCAGCTCCGACGCCCATTATAGCCGTTGTCTTCGTGTGAGTCGTGCTTACCGGGATCCCAAGGAAGTTCGCGGTCAACAGGCTCAGGGCGCCGACTGCGTCTGCGGAAAAACCCTGGTATGCCTCAAGCTTGACCATATCCATCCCGACCGATTTTATGATCCTCATGCCACCGATCGACGTACCGAGTCCCATCACTGCAGAGCAAAGGAATATCAGCCACAGCGGGATGGTAAAGGTCGTGACGTCCGCTTTCCCCTGCGCCAGGAATACGCCAAGCATGAATACGCCCATGAATTTTTGTCCGTCCTGTGCCCCGTGCATGAAAGCCATTCCCGCAGCACCGGAAATCTGTGCGTATTTGAAGAATGTATAGGTCTTTCTCCTGTTAAAGCCGCGGAATATGGCTTCAACAAGCTTGACTACCAGTATCCCGCCGATGAAACCCATTATGACCGAAAGGAAAAGCCCGTAAATGACCTTGACCCATTCCTTCGGATTTATGCCTCCGATCCCCCTCTGAAGCGCTATCGCAGCCCCGGAAATACCGGCGATCAGCGCATGGCTCTCGCTGGTCGGGATGCCGAACCACCATGCGGCCGTGGCCCAAAGGACAATGGCGACCATGGCTGCACACAGCGCAACGAGCGCCTCGTGGCTGTCTCCCCTGAAATCGACCATTTTGTAGATCGTTTCGGCAACTTTTGAGTTGACCAGTGTCATAACAAGGACGCCGAGGAAATTGAAGACAGCGGCCATTATAATGGCAGGCCTCGGACTCATCGAACGAGTGGATATGCATGTGGCGATCGCATTGGGCGCATCTGTCCACCCATTAACCAGTATGACTCCCAGTGTCAGTGCAACTATCACCATCAATGCCGGATTCGTAACCAGATCGCTTAAAAAATCCGTCAGTGTAACAGTCATCAGCCATCAACTTTCCTGAACAATATTATGTATATCTAATATGTACATTACCAAGCGTTTTTAGCATACCATGTTTTTTTGGACCGGGCAATATCAGGGCGCACAAATTCTTCTAAAAAGGCTTTTTTTGATGAAATATGAAAAATAAACTCGATTTTCTCCGGGCATTTTGGCTGATTTGCCAAATGCCTGACATCCGGGAAAAAGCCACAGGCACGAAATAACCCGCGTCGTTGCGGGTTTTCTGTTGATCATGGTGGAGCTGATGGGATTCGAACCCACGACTTTCACAATGCGAATGTGACACTCTCCCACTGAGTTACAGCCCCATGTAATCAATGATGTTCATCTTTATTACAAATATACACCTTTACTGAAACGAGGTCAACAGATTATTTGAAACACATCGTCAACCTGTCTGTTATTTTGGGTTGACAATTTGTTTCAAAGCATATATCCTTAGGATGAATGCCTGGCATATCCGTAAGAAAGGAAGCTGCACTATGAAAAAGATAACATTGAAGGAATATATGCTCTGCGCACTGTTCACGGCTTTGATGGTTGCCGGGGCTTATATCCGTATCCCATTCCCGCTTCTGCCGGTAACGCTGCAGCCTTTCATATGTGCCCTTTCCGGGCTGGTCCTGGGGGCAAGGCCCGCCGCATTGTCCATGACGGTCTACATGCTGCTCGGTCTGGCCGGGCTTCCGGTATTTGCCGGCGGCAGCGGGCTCACGGCGGTATTCGGGAGGACTTTCGGATTTATCGTGGGCTTCATAGCCGGTGCATACGTTATCGGCAGGATATCTGAAAGGCTTGGAAAGCCGACGCCCGCCAACAACCTTAAGGCTTTGCTGCCCGGGCTGGCTGCAATATACATACCGGGTATCGCACATATGCTGCTGATAATGCGCGTTTACCTGGGAGACGAACAGGCAGGCCTCCTGGCGGTCCTTTCGGGAAACCTGCCGTACCTGGTAAAGGATACGGTCCTTTTCGTCATGACCGCGTTCGCCGGCGCCTCAGTCGTGCCGGCTGCAAGGAAGGCCCTGGCGGGCAAAGCTCAATGACATCATTTGTAAACGAGGATGTCGTTTTCGATCACAGGTTCGGTCCCGAGCCTCCGGCTGAGATCCGCCTGCCTGGCAAGCAGTTCGGCCGCATCGCTGCCCGTCTGGACCTCAACATATGATTTTTTCAGGATCCTTACGGGAACTGCCGTAAGGCCGACCAGTTCCGTGCCCCTGTATTCCATATCGACAATGAACGACTCCATGTTTTCAGATTCGTTCTGATCGAAGAGGAAATTCCCCAGGCTGTACAGGATAGGCTTTCCGTTGTATATCTCGATCCCCTGGAACTGGTGAGGATGGTGGCCGAGGATGATGTCCGCGCCGTCGTCTATCAGCCTGTGGGCGAAATCCACCTGCTCGTCCGTCACCCTGAAGCTGTCCTCTATGCCCCAGTGGAGCGACACTGCCAGCAGGTCCACCTTGTCGCGGTTCTTCTCGATGTCTTCTTTTATCATTTCGTACTTCCTCGGTGCAACACCGGATTTTTTGGGACCTGCCACGAACGACAGGTACGGATCGCCGGCAAAGACGATTTCGGCCATGTCCGTGTACGCAAGCAGTCCGATCTTCATCCCGTTTTTCTCTATTACGGCCATTTCCCTTGCCTCGTCGATATTCCTGCCGCCGCCGGCATGTGCTATCCCGTGGAGGTCCAGCAGTTCCATGGTGTCGAAAAGGCCTTTTTCATAGTAGTCCAGTATATGGTTGTTGGCCAGGCTCAGCATGTTGAAACCGGCGCTGGTCAGGGCCGTGACAGATTCGGGCTCGGCTCTCAGCACTATCTTCCCCGTTTTGTACAAGCCTTTGGTGCTCGGTGTAAGCGGGCATTCCAGGTTCCCGAACACTATGTCGCCCTGTTCCAGCAGCGGCTTTACCTTTGCGAATGCCGACTCGTAACCCCCGCCGTTTTTCTTTATCCAGTACTCGACGCCTCTGCCGAGCATTATATCGCCTACTGCGATAAACCTGAGTTCCGGCACCTCGGGCTCTTCGGCTTCCTCGGCCCCGCCATCGGCCTGGCCGCTGTCGCCTGACAGCTGACCTTCCGGGCTTCCGCCCGCTTCCGGCCCGCCTCCTGCGGCAGGTCCCTGTCCGTCCGGGCTTCCGCCGTCGTGGGCAGCCCCTTCCACGGCTCCGTCTTCCGCGTCCTGTTCGTGCGGCAGTTCACTCAATGCCTGCCTGTCCCTGTATGCATCGCTGTGGTAAATGACCGCGATGGTCACGATTGCCGCAGCCAGTATGAACAGCGCTGCAGCTGTTAATATCCTGGTTTTTTTCATGATCTTCTCCTGGATGGTTTTCTTCCTGATCGCTTTCTCAGCATATAATAACACTTATTATGTGATCTGTCACCCCGGCATAAAAAAAGCTGTATGCTTCGGGCATACAGCAGGCAATAAGGGGTCGGATGTCGTATATCCGGCAGTCTTCGACGATCCTTATATTTGCATTATATTGCAAGCAGTCCTTGAAATGGATTATAATGACTATTGCGGATCATTCAATAATTACCACACAGTCCGGCGCATAAACAGAAAATTTACAGGATATGCAACTCATATATGGGCAAGAAAAACACATCATAATATACAGGAAATGATATGGAGGCTCATATGAGATCGCACATGCACAAATTCAAATTCGACAGCAGGTTCGCAAACGGCCACAACCACAGGCTGCTTGGCTATGCAAGCGGCATGATCGGTCTGGGCAGCTTCCATATCCATTTTTACTACGGCGTCTCGTCCTACCGTAATCACACCCATTACTTCTGCGGCATCACGGGTATGCCCCGGAAGACTGAAAACGGGCATATACACAAGATGGAAGGCATACTTGAATACAACGACATGCATGAACACGTATACAAGGGGTATACCTCCGAAGAGATATCCTGCATCCCTTCTGCCCAGGTCATCGGGTTCGTCCGCTGAGCCGGCCGGTCCGCGGTCCTGTGGTTTCCCTGGCCGGACCGGCAGTAAAAAACAGCGCAGCAAAAAACAGGCTTTTGCTCAGTAATCCATCCCTATCCTGAGCGCTTTCATTTCATCAGGGATCAGGTGATGCTTTCTCTCGGGCAGGACCTTTCTCAGCCCGCTTTCGAAACTCCCTGCCGAAACGACGCCCGTTTCCTTTATCAGCTTGCCCAGCAGTATTATGTTTGCGAACGCCAGGTTGCCCATGTCGGAGGCGATCTGCGTCGCAGGTATCCCGAATGCCTTTATGTCCTTCCTGGCCGGTTCCCTGTTCACCAGGGAACTGTCGTAGATCAATATCCCTCCGGGTTCCAGGTAACTCTCGAACTTGTCCATCGACGGCCGGTTCATCGCCATCACTACAGCCGCACTGTTCAGGATCGGCGAACCTATGGGTTCGTCAGACACGATGACATGGCAGTTGGAGGTCCCTCCTCGCATTTCAGGGCCGTATGAAGGAAGGAACGAAACGTGCTTGTCCTCAAGTATCCCGGCATATGCTATCAGTTTTCCGGCAGCCTGTATCCCCTGGCCGCCAAAACCTGCAAAAATCATATCAGTCTGGGCCATATGCTACACCTCCAGATCCTTTCCCTTGAAGTTGCCAAGCGGATATTGCGGTATCATCTTCTCCCCGATCCATTTCAGCGCATTCACGGGATCGGTCCCCCAGTTGGTCGGACACGACGAAAGCACTTCGACTATGGAAAACCCAAGACCGGCGATCTGCACCTTGAAAGCTTTCTTTATCGCGTTTTTGGCATTCCTGATGTTCTTTATGTCATGCATGGACACGCGTTCCACGTAAGCTGCTCCCTTCAGCGTGGAAAGCATTTCACACACATTCAGCGGGTAACCGTGCAGTTCAGGTTTCCTGCCGAAAGGAGAAGTCGTAGTCACCTGCCCGATAAGCGTCGTGGGCGCCATCTGGCCTGACGTCATGCCATAGATAGCGTTGTTTATGAATATGGTCGTTATCTTCTCTCCCCTGTTGGCGGCATGGATGATCTCTGCCGTACCGATGGCGGCAAGATCGCCGTCGCCCTGGTAGGTAAAGACCACGTTGTCCGGATGGACGCGCTTGATGCCTGTCGCAACGGCCGGCGCCCTGCCATGGGCAGCCTGTACCATATCGCAGTTGAAATACAGGTAGTTGTTATATGCACATCCCACGGGGGACACACCGATCGTCTTTCCCTCGACGCCGAGTTCGTCGATCACTTCCGCTATCAGCCGGTGCACTATGCCATGGGTGCAGCCCGGGCAATAGTGCATCTGTGTTTCTCTCAAGGCATGCGGCCTCTGAAATACTATAGCCATCGTCATTCCCCTTTACTTCAGAATTTCCCTGATTTTTTCGAGTATCTCCTTCTGGGTCGGTATCATGCCGCCCATCCTTCCAAGGAAGTGTACAGGCCTTTTGCCGTTCACCGCAAGCCTGACGTCCTCGACCATCTGGCCTGAGCTCATCTCCACGGTAAGGAAGGCCTGCGGGACCTCCGCATACTTTTCGAAGGCTGCCGCCGGGAAGGGCCACAGCGTGATCGGTCTTATCAATCCGACCTTTATCCCTTCCTTTTCAGCAGTTTTGATCACATTCTTTATTATCCTTGCCACGGTGCCGTATGCAGCCACAATGACATCGGCGCCGTCGCAGTTGTATGCCTCGACCCTCGTCTCATTCTCAGCGATTTTCCTGTATTTTTCCTGGAGCTTCAGGTTGTGCTTTTCAAGCACCTCGGGATCGATATATATGGATGTTATTATATTGTGGTCCCTTTTCATCTCCGTGCCCGTCACGGCCCAGCTCTTGTCTGCCTGGTATATATCTTCCTTATCTTTGAACTCGACGGCTTCCATCATCTGTCCCAGCATGCCGTCGCCCATGATCATGCAAAGGGTGCGGTACCTGTCCGCTATGTTGAAAGCTTCCACCACGAGTTCATACAGTTCCTGGACGCTGCTCGGCGCAAGCACCACCATCCTGTAATCACCGTGGCCTCCGCCCTTGGTAGCCTGGAAATAATCGCTCTGGGCAGCCAGGATCCCGCCGAGCCCCGGACCTGCCCTCATGATATTGACGATAACTGCCGGCAGTTCGGCGCAGGCCGCATAAGATATCGCTTCCTGCTTGAGGCTGATGCCCGGGCTCGAGGACGATGTCATTACCCTCGCGCCTGCACTGGCCGCGCCGTAGACCATGTTCATCGCAGCGACTTCGCTCTCGGCCTGTATGAAAGTGCCCCCGTACTGGGGCATTTTTTTTGCGAAATAATGGGCTATCTCGGTCTGAGGTGTGATTGGATAACCGAAATAGTGCCTGCAGCCTGCTCTCAGTGCAGCTTCGGCGATCACCTCGTTGCCCTTCATAAGTATCTTTTCTCCCATCCTACTTACCCCCTTGTCACTTCTCGACCGTAATGACACAGTCAGGACAAATCGTTGCACAGAATGCGCAGCCGATGCATTTTTCCATTTCCTTCACCGTTGCCGGATGAAAACCTTTGAGATTGAGTTTCTCTTCGTCCATCATGACTATCTTCTTGGGACACACGGATACGCACAGCCTGCATCCCTTGCAGCGATCCTCATCGAAAGTAACCCTTGCCATTTCTTCTATGTCGCACCTCACAATCTTTAAGCCTATAAACGATCTTACATATTATAAACCTCATTTTTTTCAATTGCAAGTAAACAGACCCGCCTCCACGGCAGCGGCAAGGCCCGAATGGGCCGGCAGGAGCGATTTTGCAGTATTATGGCAGTTCCCAGGGCAGCCTGATGTTTTTTTTCATGTAAAGCCTTTCGATCCCCCTGTCTCCTTCATACGAGGACAGGACTTCCTCCATGCCGCTGATGAATCCGACGGGTATAGAGAGCCTGTCGCTTACGACTCCGAGTATTTCCGAAGCCTCGGCCAGCAGTTCGGGGGTGCTCTCGCCGAGCATGTTGGCATTGTTCACAAGCTTGTCCACTTTCAGGCCTGCGCTGTCCTGTATTTCCAGGATCATCCTTATGATTTCCTCCGGGGTCCTCGTCATCGGCCGCCGGGTATTCACAACGAAGTAATGTATGTAATCCTCACGGACTATCTGGTCCCTGTACCTCGATACGGCCCTTGCCCCGAGGTCGTCACCGCCAACGTCGAATATGACGCTGTAGCTTCTGTCTTCGAACATGGTGCTGATCTCAGCTGGAAGAGAAGGCACATCCACATTCGTATTGGCATATACGGGCGTTATCACCCTGATGCCCTCGGCTTCCAGCCCGCTTCTGACATCTGCCGTCCTGAAAAACGGGTTGACTATGTCAAGATCGACTATGGCTGTCTTTTTCCCTGCCCTGGCGGTCTGGCGGGCATAATTGACGGCCACTTCGGTTTTACCGCTGCCAAAGTGGCCGGTGAATATCGTGATCCTTTCATCGAACATCTGCTCTCCCTCGTTTCCCTGTGATTCCCTGTCCGTTTCGAAATAGCACTGCCCTTTTATTTGCCGCGCTCTATGCCTGCCAGGTCCCGGATCACTTCTCCGGCGATCATGAACCCGGCGACCGGAGGCACGAAAGACGTGCTGCCCGGTATCCTCCTTTTTGTTTCCGTTTTTTCACCCCTGCATTTCGGGCATGTGCATATTTCCCCGCCGCCTGTCATTCCCTGAATTATCGGCTCCGCCGGCACTTCCGGTGAGAATGCCACTTTGAGTGACGTGATGCCCCTTGTCCTGAGTTCCTTCCTCATCACCTTTGCCAGCGGATCCGTGTACGTCTTGCTGATGTCCGTTATCACAATCCTGGTCGGGTCCAGTTTGTTGCCCATCCCCATGCTGCTTATGACAGGTATGCCCGACTGTTTCGCTCTCATAACTATGTCGAGCTTGGCTGTGACTGTGTCGACAGCATCGATGACGTAATCTATCCTGCCGTCGAAGACCTGTCCGGCCGTTTCAGGCAGATAAAAAAGCTGGTGCGTCGTGACCTCTGCATCAGGATTGATGTCCAGTATCCTTTCTTTCATCACCTCTACCTTTGGCCGGCCTATGGTGCTCCCGGCGGCATGGATCTGCCTGTTGAGATTAGTGATGCAGACATAGTCATCATCGACAAGTATGAATTTTCCCACTCCGCCGCGGACCAGCCCTTCCACGGCAAAACTCCCTACGCCGCCTATCCCGAATACCGCCACCCGTGACTGTGCCAGCTTTTTCAACACCTCTGGCCCCACCAGCAGTTCGAACCTCGTGAATGCATGCCGCATTATCAGCTACCATCCTCTATCAGTGTAATGACCCAGTTTTCGCCCTGTTTTTCCATCCTTGCCTTCATCAGTTGGGTAAACTGCGAATCCCCGGTCAGCGCTATCGTATGGGTATAGCTTATTTCAGCCGTATTCCCGTCAGGCATCGCGACTTCGACCAGGCTGCCGAACTTCGCCGCCTTCAGGAACCCGGCATACATCGCGGCGTTTTCCTGGTTTGCTTCTATGTCCGACTTGCGTATTTCATCGATGCCGAACTGCGTCAGCATCCCCATCCTGAACACAAAATCATCGGCAAGCATGAGCAGGGCTTTCGGGTAATCCGCATCAGATCCAAGGTATTTATAGAACAGCTTCAGTTGCCCGACAGGGTCGTCCTGGTCCATGGTATCCCCTTCGGCCGCGCCCGGCCCGCCGGTCACAGCAGGACCTGCGTCTTCCCCGCTGCCGCCGGTCCCGGCAGATCCCGGCGCCGTGATCTCGGTGCCGTCAGGGTTCAGGAGAAGGTCCCTCCCGATATCGTACAGCACTTCCGACCGTACCGGCTCAGCCCCGGCATCGCCGGAAGGCCGCGCTGCCTGCGTCAGCCTCAGCACGTCGGCGGCATGCCATCCCTCGAACACGTAATCATAAACATAGCCGGCCGGGCTGTTTTTCCCTATTATCGAATCATCTTCCTTCCTGCTCCCCCGTACCAGGAACTCAGCGTTTATGCAGTCGAAAACCTCAACCAGGCTGTTTTCCGGGTACACGCCTGATTTCGGCGGATCCGAGAAGCTGTACGCAAGTTTGCTGAAATCCCTGTTGAACTGCATCCTGCCGTATTTCGCAGGATATGAGAAAAGCTTTTTGACCGAAAGGTCATTCAGATCGACCATGTAGAAATATGACTGGATATAACGGTCCAGCTGCGCTCCGTTCACCATCAGGTAAAGCTGTCCCTGCACAGGATTGAGCAGAGCCTGCCCTATCGCATACGGCCTGTCTTCTTCAGGGAATGGATCCTGTCCCTGATCGCCTTCCTGCTGTCCGTCTCCCTGTCCTGCATCTCCCCTGTTTTCAAAGATGCCCGTAAGTTCGGGTATCTGCTCCTGGTCGAGCTCAGTAACGAAGCTTGCGCCGTCCCTGTAATAACGCATCCTGATGAAAGTCTTGTTGTCCCTGTTCTCGCAAAGCATCAATGCAAGGTCATATTCCGGGGTATTATACCTTACGGTCACGTTTTCCCTGAAGATCAGCAGGTTTTCTTCCTCTCCCGCATCGGCACCGTCCTCTTCGGTCTCCTGGTCTTCCCCGGATGCTTCCTCATCTTCCGGGGGCACGCCGGGTTCCAGGATGCCCGCGGTGTCGCCTGCCTCTTCATCCGCCAGGTTTTCCTGCTGTCGTGAAGCCTGCTTCACATGATCCAGCAGTCGCGTATCGAAATATATGATTGCCGCCGCAAGCATCATAACGGCGACAACAAAAACGATCAGCTGTCTTTTTGCCTTCACTTCGATCACCTGAGCCCATCCGGCCGGATCAGCCGGTAATGTCTTTCAGGACAATATATCCATCCGTTCTATATTATGTTTATATTATACAGTAAGATTTATTCACGCGCAAACCAACACCTTGCGCGATTTTCTTGGCTATCCCGGCCAGGTCTGCTATAATAGGGAAAGTGGATAAAAAGGGGTATACCCTCAACCTTCAACAGAATGGGGTAATGACAGTCATGAAATATGTCGTGGTTCTGGGCGACGGGATGGCAGACTACCGAATGCCCCGGCTGGGGCAGAGGACACCGCTGCAATATGCCCGCAAGCCCAATATCGATTTTCTTGCAGCAAACGGTGAGCTCGGCATGGTCAGGACAATACCGGAAGGCATGTCACCGGGCAGCGATACGGCCAACCTGTCCGTGATGGGCTACGATCCCCGGAAATACTATACCGGCAGGTCTCCCCTCGAGGCCGTCAGTATGGGAGTGAAACTTTCCGATGCCGATCTTTCTTTCAGATGCAACCTGGTAACGCTCGATACCGACGGAGACTACGAATCTGCAGTCATGGCCGACTACAGTTCGGATGAGATACCCACGTCTGAATCCGCCGTACTGATCGATGAACTGAACAGGCAGCTTTCCAGCGACCGGATCAGCTTCCATGCCGGCATCAGTTACAGGCACTGCATGGTGTGGCACGGCGGTTCCGGCACAAGGAGCCTGACCCCTCCGCACGACATCCTTGAAAAAAGGATCAAGCAATACCTGCCTTCAGGCGATGACAGCGAGATGTTCATAAGCCTCATGAAAAGCAGTTACAGGATCCTGGCCGATCATCCGGTCAACATGTCAAGGATATCCCGCGGGCTTCGTCCCGCCAACTCGATATGGCTCTGGGGCGAAGGCAAAAAGCCTTCATTGCCGTCCTTTGCCGAGAAATACGGTCTAAGCGGTTCCGTCATAGCTGCCGTGGACCTGATAAAAGGAATCGGTATCTGCGCCGGGCTGGATACGGTCGATGTAGAAGGCGTGACCGGCAATATAAACACCAACTTCCGGGGAAAGGCGGAAGCCGCGCTTGATGAACTCAGAAAGGGCAAGGACTTCGTTTATATCCATATAGAAGCTCCGGATGAGTGCGGACACAGGTTTGAAGTCGAAAACAAGGTCAGGTCCATCGAATTGATCGATGAGCTCGTCGTGGGCACATTGCTTGAAGGCCTGGCAGATTTTGACGATTTCAGCCTTATGGTGCTCCCGGACCACCCGACTCCGCTTTCGCTGCGAACGCATACGGCGGACCCGGTGCCATATGTCATTTACAGGAAACGTAGTGCAAAGCCATCAGGAGCCGCAGGCTATGACGAATTCGAGGCCCATAAGACAGGGATATTCATAGGACAGGGGCACGAGCTTATGGACAGGTTCCTCCTGAATGATCGTTTTCAAAAATGATATGAGCCGGTGACATGACCGGCTTTTTAACTGCCGGCCGCTCTTCAGCAGGCGCTGTTCGGATCCCGGCGCAGATCCATCAGCCTGATGCTGCCGCACGCTATCCGCCTGCCCGAATCCCCGGAAGGCTGGGTCCTGTAGTCGTCCGGATTTTCATGTATGATAACGGACCTGCCTGTTATTTCATCGACGGTAAAGCGGTCTGTCATAAAGCACATCCATGCCCTGCCGTTGCTTGCCACCAATACCGGAAAGTCTCCCGCATGATTGCCATGGGGCTGGTTCGTCGGGTTCCAGTGTCCTCCGCAGCTTTCAAACGGTTTTTCCGGATCACCTATATCACAATGACCACCTTCATGTATATGGAATCCAAACGGCCCCACCGGGCTTTTGCCGTCTTCGGCAGGCCTGTATTCGGGCAAACCCCTCACGTCTGCACATACCATTGTACCGGCAGGAGTATCGGCAAACGTGATCATCCCGGTTATGGACGGGTAATCAGGGCCGGCGATCAACATCGCATACGCTGCTTTGTATCCCTTCGGGCAGGCCGGGTACGCCATCCGGCCGTCCACCTTTCCCTGGAATGACGGATACGTCACCCAGGCAGACGTCCATCCCTGGCCCGGACAATTGAAATACATGGCCTGAAGCCTCCGGTTCCGCTGCTACTCATGCTATACCATATTATGCTTATGTAACCCCGCGGGTTGCATGTCCATGAAAACGCAGGCAATAAGGCCTGACCGGCCGGATTTTTCTTCCGGCGGTAAACATCACGGGCAATTTTGTCCGGATCATCTCCAGTTATCGTCCAGGTCCTTCGCCTCGTGCTCACATGTCCGGTCCCTGTTCATCAGCGCGGAAACGGCGCTTCCGGGATCCTTCCCTTCGAACAGTACCGCATAAGCCTCGGCAGTTATAGGCATCCTGACCCCGTACTTTTTTGAAAGGTTATAGACGGGTACCGTCGTGTATACTCCTTCCACGACCATCTTTACTTCTTCCATAGCCTTGTCCACGGGCATGCCCTTCCCGATGAGTATCCCTGCCCGCCTGTTCCTGCTGTGCATGCTCGTACAGGTCACGATGAGATCCCCGATCCCTGCAAGGCCTGAAAATGTCTGCTTTTTGGCTCCAATTGCACATCCAAGCCTGGACATCTCCGCCAGTCCCCTGGTCATCAGTGCTGCCTTGGTATTGTCTCCGTAGCCGAGCCCGTCGGATATACCGGCGCAAAGCGCTATTACGTTTTTTATCGCTCCTCCCAGTTCGACACCGATGATGTCGGGATTCGTATATACCCTGAACATTGGCGACATGAATATGTCCTGGATCATTTCCGCAGCCTTCCTGCTCCCTGAAGCAGCGACGTAGGCGGTCGGTATGCCTTTTGAAAGCTCCTCGGCATGACATGGCCCGGACATAGCCACGACCGTGGCATCAGGCAGTTCTTCCCTGATGACTTCCGACATCCTCAGACCCGTATCTTTCTCAAGCCCTTTTGAAAAACAGCTTATCACGGACGGTCTGTACCTGTTCACCGAGGCGACGGCCTTCATGTTTTCCCTGACTTTCTGCGCCGGTATGGCAATGACGCATATGTCGGAAAAGCGCAGCGATTCCTCCAGGTCGCCGGTACACCTTACACTCTCCGGCACGATCACTCCCGGAAGCTTTTCCTTCTGTTCCCTGAGTTCATTGATCATGTCCACCTCATCTTTGAACAATGACCACATCATCACCTCGTGCCCGTTGCCGGCAAGCAGCACGGAAACAGCCGTACCCATGCTTCCTGCTCCAAGGACAGAAACTTTCCTTCCCATAGCGATCCCTCCGTTCATTTCCTGCTTCCGAGAGAAAACTTCGATTCGGTACCGCTGAGCAGCCTTTTGATGTTCTCATGGTGCTTTATGATTATGACCACAGCGATCATGCCTGAAAAGACCATTGTCAGGGCCCCCCTGCCAAAAACCGCGGCCGCTATCGGAAAAAGAGACGCTGCCGTGATCGAGCCGAGTGAAACATAACGTGTGGCAAGCAGTATCACGAGAAAGACTGCGAAAAGCCCGAGCGCTATCATCCAGTCAAACATAAGCAGTACCGCGAATGCCGTCAGGACTCCCTTGCCTCCCCTGAACCTGAAAAAGGCAGGCCATATGTGCCCGGTTATGCATGCAGTGCCGCCGATCAGCCCGCCAGGCTGGCCGCTGTATATGTAAAAACCTGCAAGGTAGGCCAGGATGCCCTTTGCCATATCGCCGATTATGACGAACAAGGCAGCTTTCCTGCCAAGTGTCCTCAGTGTGTTCGTCATGCCTGCGTTCCCGCTGCCATGCTTTCTCACATCAACCTTGTAGAACCTGCCTATTATCAGTGACGTGTTGAGGCTTCCCAGCAGGTAACCTGCTATCACTGCAAGTGCTGCACGGAGATACATACTTGACTCCCCCATATGCCAGGATTTTTATCGGTATTCGGGTTTACCGGACCAAACGTTTTGCTCCGGGCCATTTCCTGCCGGATACAGCACGGGCATCGACAGGCCGGGTCATCCCTCGCCGCGTTCCCTCGGTATGAACCTGATCGGCGTACCTTCAAAACCGTAGCTCTTCCTGAGCTGGTTTTCCAGGTAACGTTCATATGAATAGTGGAATAGCTTCATGTCATTCATGAAAATGATGAATGTAGGCGGCCTGACCGTCGACTGTACGGCATAGTACAGTTTCAGCCTCCTGCCCTTGTCGGAAGGCGGCTGGACCATGGCCGTGGCTTCGTTGAGCAGGTCGTTGAGCATTCCAGTCGATATCCTGAGCGACGCCTGTCCATACACGGATCTTACCAGTTCCAGCACCCTGTGTACCCTCTGCCCGGTCTTCACAGAAATGAACAGCACCGGGGCATACTGCATGAAACTAAGCTTTTCCATGACCTGCTTCCGGTATTCCTCCACCGTGCCGGTTTCCTTCTCGATAAGGTCCCACTTGTTTATGACCACGACCGAGGCCTTTCCCTGCTCATGGGCATATCCCGCTATCTTCGCGTCCTGTTCCGTCACACCGTCCTGTGCGTCTATCATGATCACGCAGACATCGGACCTCTCTATTGCCGTCAGCGCCCTCAGCACACTATACCTTTCGATGTTCTCGGTTATTTTGCTTTTCCTGCGTATGCCCGCAGTGTCGATGAGCACGAATTTGCCGCCGTCTTTCTCGATGTATGTGTCTATAGCATCCCGCGTGGTCCCGGGGATGTCGCTTACTATCACCCTCTCTTCACCGGTCAGCCTGTTGACCAGCGAGGACTTCCCGGAGTTGGGCTTCCCGACGACAGCAACTTTTATGATGTCCTCTTCGGTCTCTTCATGGACCTCGTCGGGGAAGAAACTGTAGATCTTGTCCAGCAGGTCACCCATGCCAAGTCCGTGGACGGAAGACACCACTTCCACGTCACCCATGGCAAGGTTGTAGAACTCATAAACTTCCGGCGGCGGATCACCGACGCTGTCAACCTTATTGGCGACCAGGACGACAGGTTTGCTGGTCTTCCGCAGCATCGCTGCTATTTCCTTGTCTGAGGCCGTCATTCCTTCCTTTGCATCGACCATGAAGATAATGACGTCGGCCAGCTCTATCGCGACTTCAGCCTGCCGGCGCATCTGCTGCATTATCTCGTCTTCTGAATAGGGTTCGATGCCGCCGGTATCTATAAGCGTGAATTTCCTGTTCCTCCACTCCGCTTCACCGTAGATCCTGTCCCTGGTGACACCCGGCGTATCCTCGACGATAGAGATCCTTTTGCCGCATATATAATTGAAAAATGTGGATTTGCCGACATTAGGCCTGCCAACTATCGCTACGATCGGTTTTGCCAAATGTTTCACCCTCTCTGAATGTTGTTCCGAGTACCCCGGTGATGAAGTCGGCACCGTCATTGTCGATAACGGTGATCTTTATGCCCAGTTCCGAACTCAGCCCGTCGACGGTACAGTCGTCCAGGAACAGTTCTTCGCCTGATTTGAACATGGTCCTGGAAACAAGCAGTTCGCTGCCCAGCGGTCTGCCCCTGAGCTGGCATGCTATGTCACGGCCGGTCAGAAGTCCCGTCACCGTCACATTTTCTCCAAAAAATTCATTTTCTATCGCGTACACATTTATCTTAAGCCCGTCAAACCTGTTTTCCAGTGTCCTGGCCAGCTTCCCGATATACCCGGCGGCACATCTGCCTGTCGCTATGCTCACGGTCCTGTCCGGCTGCCGTTTCCAAAGCATGTCCAGTTTCCCGCCTTCAGTTCCGAGAAAGCTGTCGAACTCGTATATGAACCGGGCCATCATCCCCACACCATTCTCTATCTGCGGAAATTCCTCGTATTCTTCGCAGGACGGCAGTTCGATCCCGGCCTTGATGTAAAGTTCATCTGCCGCGTATACGAGTCTCGTCCCGAATTTGTCAAGAAACCTGCGCTGCCACTGTTCGACCTGTTCTATCACACGGGCGGATTCGTCGGCAGTGAAGGGTTCAAGAGGATACAGCCCTTCCCGCCATTTCGTCAGCCCGACCGGCACGACTGATATGCTTGCAAGGCCGGGCCACAGCTCAGACAGGTCATTTAGGGTCCTGTCCAGTTCCGCACCGTCGTTGAGCCCTTTACACAGTACTATCTGGGCATTTACGTTTATGCCGCCGTCCGTCAGTATCTTCATTTTCTCCAGTACATCGCCTGCAAAACGGTTCCCCAGCATTTTCACCCTGAGTCCGGGGTCGGTAGTGTGTACGGAAACATTGACGGGCGTCATCCTGTACCGCACTATCCTTTCGAGTTCGTCCCTTTTCATGTTGGTCAGCGTCACATAGTTGCCGTCCAGGAAAGACAGCCTTGAATCGTCGTCCTTGAAGTAAAGGGTCTGGCGCATCCCTTTCGGGAGCTGGTCGATGAAACAGAACAGGCATTTGTTGTTGCAGTGCTTCGGGCCCGTTATCAGGGGATCTTCAAACTCAAGACCGAGGTCTTCATATTCGTCCTTCTCGATCTCGATTTCCCATACTTCGCCGTTCTTTTTCCCTATCTCCACGACGATGTTCGGGTCCGCGACAAGGAAACGGTAATCGAATATATCGGTTATCTGCCGGCCATTTACGGACAGCAGGATATCCCCGGGTTCTATCCCGGCTTCCATCGCGGCGCTGTTCGGTTGTACGTTTGCTATTACGATCTTTTTCTTCATCCGTACCTACCTTGATCCAATACCAGCCTTTTTAAGGTATTATAATTCAAACGAGTGACACTTCTCAACTCACAAAGGGATGCTGTCGTGCTGAGAAGTGTCACCGCACCTTGTTCATGCGTGACATTCCTCAACCACAGAAGAATACCTCACTGCAGAGAAGTGTCACCGCACCTTGACACTTAAAAAGGCTGTCTTTTCAAGACAGCCTTTTTCGTCGCTGAGATCCGGCCTGCGACCGGATTATTTTGCCTCGACTACCCTGAGGACTTCCTTGCCATCATAATATCCGCATTCCCTGCAGACTATGTGGGGAGCTTTCAGCGTATGACACTGAGGGCAGCTGACCAGAGTAGGCTGGGACAGCTTCCACTGAGATCTCCTTTTGCATGTCCTGGCTTTGGACCATTTACGTTTCGGATTCGCCATATTCTAACACCTCCCCTGATAATCGAATGTCACGATTTTTCAAAAAAGCTTCTCAGACCTTCCATGCGCGGATCGATGCTGTCACCGGAGCAACCGCACCGGACCTCGTTGAGGTTTGCGCCGCAACTGCTGCATAATCCCCTGCATTGTTCCGAACACAAATGCTTCATCGGAAGGTTCAGGATTATATTATCATTAAGTGCCCTGCTGATGTCAAGTTTTTTCCCTTCAAAGAGATACATGTCGTTCTGTTCCGAATCGGCGCTGCCCGAGAAATCCTCTTTTATCCTTAGCCTAAGCGCGCCCCTGACTTCACCAAGACACCTGTAACACGCACTTTTGTATGCGGCTTCGAGCCATCCGTCAAGATGCAGGATACCGCTATTGTTGGTCAGCGTGCCTGAAAAAATGACATCGCCCTCGATGGTGCAGCCTTCCACAGGCTCCCTCTCCGGCGGTCCACCTGTCCAGTCGATCTTCAGGCAGGCACCGTTGATCGTTATAATATCCGAAATATCAACCTTCATAAGCGATACCCCTTGAATCAGCAACAAGGAACATTATACTAACTAATACCCGCATTGTCAAGGCAATCATTTCGATACCAGCCGCAGCGTCTCCCTTGCTATTGCAAGTTCTTCGTTGGTGGGTATGACAAGCGTCCTGACCTTCGCATCCGCCGCACTTATATCCATTTCACGGCCCCTGACCGTATTTTTCTCAGGGTCGATGCGCAGCCCAAGGAAATCCATGTTTTCCATGATAATTCTCCTGACCAGCGGATTGTTCTCGCCTATACCCGCCGTAAAGACGACGGCATCCAGGCCGTTCATGACGGCTGCATAGCTGCCGATGTACTGCTTGACCCGGTAGCAGAATATCCTGATGGCCAGACGTGCTCTTTCATTGCCGGCATCGAATGCTTCCTCCAGGTCCCTGAAATCGCTGCTGACGCCCGAAATGCCGAGGACCCCGGATTTCTTGTTGAGATACTCGTCTATTTCCTTCGGGGTCATTTTTTCATTTTCCATCAGGAACTTCACTACCGCCGGATCCACCGAACCGCTCCTGGTCCCCATCACAAGACCATCAAGCGGGGTGAAGCCCATGCTTGTATCGACGGACTTTCCAAACTCAACGGCGCAGACGCTTGCCCCGTTGCCCAGGTGGCATGTCACCAGCTTCAGTTCCTCGAGCGGTCTTGCAAGCATCACCGCGGCACGCTGCGCTACATACTTGTGCGATGTGCCGTGGAAGCCGTACTTCCTGATCCCGTGTTTTTCATACATTTCGTACGGCAGTGCGTACAGGTAGGCATGCTGGGGTATCGTCTGGTGGAACGCTGTGTCAAACACGGCCACCATCGGAGTATCCGGCATAATGTGCATGCATGCCTCGATCCCTATGATGTTCGGCGGATTGTGGAGCGGGGCCAGGTCTATGCATTCCCTTATGGCAGCCATTACATTTTCATCGATTATGACCGACTCATGGAATTTTTCTCCGCCATGGACTATGCGGTGCCCTACTGCCGCTATTTCGGACATGTCACTGATCACGCCGGTATTTCCATTAGTCAGTACGTCGATGACCTGCCTGATCGCCGCCTTATGGCTGGTCATGTCGACCTCGATGACGATAGGGTCACACCCCGTCCTGGTGTGCTTTATGAACGAGTTGTCTATGCCGATCCTGTCACAGAGGCCCCTGGCCAGGACGGCCTCGTTTTCCATGTCTATAAGCTGGTACTTCAATGACGAACTTCCTGTGTTTATAACCAATATCTTCATTTACATACAACTCCTTCAGCTCATTTGTGCCTGGACTGCCGTTATTGCAACGACGCCCACGATATCTTCAGCCGAACATCCCCTTGAGAGGTCGTTCACCGGTTTTGCTATGCCCTGTGTGATAGGTCCGTAGGCCTCGGCCTTTGCAAGCCTCTGTGTCAGCTTGTATGCTATGTTGCCGCAGTTGAGGTCCGGGAAAATAAGCACGTTTGCCTTGCCGGCAACAGGGCTTCCCTTTGCCTTGAACTGTCCGACCGATGGCACGAGTGCCGCGTCGGCCTGAAGCTCTCCGTCGATCAGCAGATCAGGGGCCTTTTCTTTCGCCAGCTTCGTTGCTTCGCGGACTTTCCTCACGAGTTCGCTGTCAGCGCTGCCATAGGTGGAGTAGGACAGCATTGCGACGACCGGTTCATCCTGTATGAGGTTCCTGAATGTTTTCGCAGATGAGACAGCAATTTCGGAAAGTTGTTCTGCGTCCGGGTTTTCGACCAGGCCGCTGTCAGCATATATAAAAGTGCCGTTGCTGCCATATTCACAATCCGGCACTACCATTACGAAAAATGCCGAAACCAGTTTCGTGCCCGGAGCGGTCTTGAGTATCTGCAAAGCCGGCCTGAGTGTTTCAGCCGTCGAATGTATGGCTCCGGCGACCATTCCGTCCGCATCGCCCATCTTTACCATCATTACTCCCCAGTAAAGCTCGTCTTTCAGGATCTCGCGGGCTTTTTCAGGTGTCATCCCCTTGTCTTTCCTGATTTCATAAAGCGCTTCTGCATACCTGTTGAAGTCGGGTGATGTTTCAGGATCGACTATCTTCGCCTTCGAGATGTCCAGATCGCCGGCCAGATTTTTGATCTCGGCCTCCCTGCCCACCAGGACGATCTTTGCTATACCCTTTTCCAGCACCATTGCCGCGGCCCTGATCGTCCTTATATCCGAGCTTTCAGGCAGTACGATGGTTTTGATGTCTTTTTTTGCGCGTTCACTGATCTGTTCAAGAAATTTCAATTGCAAGACCCCTTTCAAGCAAATTCGGGACAGGTTTATTCTGCCCTGATCTGAAGTGTTTAGTCCGATATAAACCGAAGTGCTTAATTATCACCTGGTTCTAACATCAGCTTATATCAGGCATTTCAGCCATGTTTTATTATATACAAAACGTTTATTGTATACAAGATACAATTCGTATTATGTTGCCTGAAATTGAGTATTTCAATAAAAACACCAAGTAAGCAGCACGTCACATGGAAAACTGCACATATCCCTGCAGGAAAAAAGCCGACCGATCAGGATGCTCATGTGACTCGTGTAAAGAGGTTCGGATGCAGATCAGGCATCAGGCCTGCCAAAAGATATGATGAAAAAGGTCCTGTATTTACTGGTATCGGTATCATGACCGGAACCGGGCTCCAGGGTGCCCTGCCGCAGCCGTTGGACCAATTGCCCGGAACCGTCGTCCAGCACCAGAACGCCCCCATGCTTTTCAACGATCTTGCTGGCAATGGCGAGTCCAAGTCCCGTTCCTCCGCTGCTCCTGGAACCGTCTGCCTTTACGAAAGGATCGAATATGGTCCGGCGGATCTCTTCAGCGATGCCGGTCCCGTTGTCCGCGATCACTATGTCGGTCCGGTCCGGCATATCATATAGCCCGATGAGCACGGAAGTTCCGGGAGGATTGTGCCGGACGGCGTTGACGATGATATTGGAGACGGCCCTGGTCATCTCTTTCCTGTCGATCATGAGCATGACCTTTCCCCGGGGAATGTCCAGTTCGGGCTCGATCCCTTTTTCTTCCATCTGTTCATAGTGTTCCGCGGCCAATTCTCTCAGAAACCCGGCAAGATCGGTATTTTCCAAGTCCAGGCCCGTTTCACGGAAATCCAGTTTTGCCAGTTCGAACAGATCCTCTGTTAGTTTCGATACATACATGGATTTGCTGTAGATGGTTTCGATATACCTTTTCTTCCTTTCTTCGTCCTTTACCATGTTTTCCGCCAGCGCCCTGCTATATCCGCTGATCACTGTCACCGGCGTCTTCAGGTCGTGGGATATATCGATGAACATCCTGTTCCTCGCTTCTTCCATCCTTATTTTTTCTTCCCGTGCAGCCTCAAGCTTTTCAGCCATTTCATTGAATGCATCCCTTATCTGCAGGAATTCGTCCTCAGCCCGGAAATCCATGCGGACGTCCAGTTTTCCCGCCCTGAGCTCATTTATGGCGTCGGTTATCCCGGACAACGGCCTGCTTATCCTTATGGATGTCCATTTGCTGTAAAGGAATATATTCAGAAGGAACAGGACCAAAAACAGGAAAAATGATGCGATGACTGCCTTAACGACCTTTTTTGCGGCAGGAAGGCGAAAATCCGTCATATTGAGTCGTATTTCCACGCTGCGGCTCGGGATCATAACAAGGCATGTGTAAGCACGGCCGTCTCCGGCGGTGAAATTGGCCGCAGTACAGAGCCATTCGCCGCCGTCACCGGGATAGCTCAGCATTTCGTACAGCTGTTTGCTGCTGTACTCATATTCCACCGTCTTCTTGTCGCCTTTTACGAATACGACCCTGTTTTCTTCATCAAGTATCTCCGCCCATCCGCCCAGTGTGGCAATGTCCGTGATATCCATACTCTCGTAGTCTGCTCTTGCCACCTGGTCAGCCGTCAGCGCCGGGGCTGCCTCCCCGGACATGCTCTTCATCAGCGAATACCCCAGGAATGCCATGGACAGGACTGCGGCAGCAAGCATTATCATGACGAAAGTTACGTAGTTTTTAAGAAGCGTGCCATGAAGGCTTTTCTTCCTCACCGTCATTTCTCCTTTTCGAACCGGTAGCCGAGCCCTCTTACGGTTTTAAGATACACGGGGTTCCTCGGATCGTCCTCGATCTTGTCGCGGAGCTTACTTATATGCACCATGACCGTATTGTCATCGCTTTCATAGAAATCTCCGCCCCATACATGCTCGTAGATTCGGCTTTTAGTGAATACCCTGCCCCTGTTTTCCATCAGCAGGCACAGTATCCTGTATTCGATGGCGGTAAGGGGTATCTCCCTGCCGTTTTTCGTCAGCGTGCAGCTTGCCCTGTCAAGCACCAGTCCTCCCGCCGTGATGCGTTCCTGCGCCTGTGCTGCCGGCGCGTTCAGCCTGTAATACCTGCGGAGCTGCGCCTGGACCCTCGCCGTGATTTCCAGCGGATTGAACGGTTTTGTTATGTAATCGTCCGCGCCGAGGTCGAGCCCGAGTATCTTCCCGCTGTCGTCGCTCCTGGCTGAAAGTATCAGTATCGGCATGTTGCTTGTTTCGCGGATTTTCCTCACAAGCGTGTACCCGTCCATCCCCGGCATCATTATGTCAAGCACCGCCGCGTCGATGAACGCATCTTTCCTGCAAAGCACATCAAAAGCCTCTTTCCCGTTGAAAACACCTATCACGCTGAACCCGGCATTTTCAAGATAAAGGCTCAGCAGGTCCACTATTTCCTTTTCATCGTCAGCCAGCAGGATCGTATACTTTCTGTCCTCCATTCCAGGAAATCCTCCATCCATGCCCGGGCAGTCACCTGCCCGTGTTTTCCAGCAGCCCGGCCAGTGACAGGCTCCCGGCATGCATGTCCTGTTTCCAGTCCGGGTCGAGCCTGTCCAGGAGCATACAGATACCCATGCCGCTCTTGTAATACTTCTCCTTTCCAAAGGAAGTTTCCTTCAATGAGTGAAGATATTGTCCGTACAGTTCTTCATCGGAAAGCGCGAGCGCAGTCTTTGCCTCGACATACCTCGCCGTTCCCTCCAGCAGTTCATACAGGTCGGCGTGACTTTCCACAGCATTGGCATCGATCCCTGCCTTTTCACTTACCAGCGCCAGCGTATCTTTTCTTGTCCTGATATACTCCGCTACAGCTTCGGCATCAGGCATGCCTTCGTCCGAAACCACCAGCCGGTACAATAGATCTGCCTGTTTTTCGTACATGGCACGTATTTCCGGATCGGATTCGCTTTCCTCGATCCTTGCCTCGATACCGGGATCTGCGATCCCTTCAGCCAATGCCTTTATTTTCTCCTCCCAGCGGCTTAACTGGCAGGCATGCATCGCCTCATGGCATAGTATCGATATATACTGGCTCTCCGACATCTTTTTGCCCTCGATCGAGAACCGATCGATCAAAAAGTCTTCAATGCTGCCGGAAAAGCCCTCCACGATCTGTCCGACCGAATCCATCACCGATTTGGACGGCACCAGGATATATATCCTGTCTTCGTCAGGATATACCGTGCATGCGATGACAGGCAGGACCGGCTTCCTTTTCCTGACTTCCCCGTCAAAGACCACGTACTCCGCGTTGCCTTTACGTATTGCGACCGGGTAACGGCTTACGGAAAGACCCGGCCATATCTGCCCCAGCCTCCCGTCCTCCAGTGTGCATGCTTTTTCATACAATACCAGGTCCTCCCCGGGCAGTCCCCGTAAGGAAGTCACCAGCACGCCGGCCGCCAGCAGGACACCGATGAGCAGGTAGATCGGCCTGAATGCTTTCATGTCACACCTCCTTCCTGAAAAGGACAAATGTAAGGGAAAGGACCAGGTACAGCAGCAACAGCGTGGCAAGTACAGGTCCGGGATCCACGGGAGCTCCTGTCAGGATGTTCGAAGCCTGCTGCTGTACTGCAGATAAGTCCGGTGTCAAAAACAGCAGGATACGTGCGGCTGCTGCGCCGACGCCTTGTGCAGTGTCGGCAAGGGTGTCCAGCACGCCATGGAGTATCCCTGCGGCATAAACGAGAATGCCGGCAACTCCTGCAACATACACGGGCGCCCTTATGCTCACGACGCTTACGGCCGCGCTCAGGAACAACGAATTGATGCTCATGACGATGATACACAGGAATGTCGGCAGAATGAGCCCGGGCCTGCCATAAGCTACGCAGAAAACGACAAGCGATACATAAAACGAAAGCATGCAGAAAAGGCTTGCGAGCATATTGCCGACAGTGAGCGAAAACATGTACTGCCACGGTTTTATCCCCCTTACAAGCACAAGATGCGTCGTTTTCCTTTCAAACTCATCAGGGATCGTCCGAAGCGATACCATCACGGCGAGCAGGCCCGATACGAAACCTGTTATCGAGAGGGCCACAGGCACCATCTGTTCGAATCCCGAAACCTTTCTCCCGTTTATCATAAGGTTGCTGTCCCCGGTGGTGACCAGCAGCATGATCGCCATGCCGATGAATGCAACGACATGAAATGTCTTCCCGCGTATCCGTTCCCTGAACGTATTATGTATCAGCGCAAGCATGTCCGGCACCTCCCACGGTTTTTACAAACATTTCTTCAAGACCGGCGCCGGCCAGGTCGCTCCTGTCCGCCATGCCGGCCGGTTTTCCGTTCACGATGATCAGTATCCTGTCTGCGACTTTTTCTACATCGCCCAATATATGGGAATTCATGATGATGGTTTTGCCTTCACGTTTCAGCCGTCCGATCAGTCCGAGCATTTCTATCCTTCCGACGGCGTCAAGGCCTGACGTGGGCTCATCGAGTACCAGGAGTTCGGGGTCTCCCAGCAGGGCCTGTGCAAATGCAAGCCTCTGCAGCATTCCCTTTGAATAGTTTCTGACCCTGATACCGGCTGCGCCGGACAATCCGACAAGCTCCAGCAGTTCTGCGATCTGCCGGCCGGCTGTCTGCCTGTCCAGCTTCTGCAGTCTCGAATAGAACCGCATTACCTCGTGACCGGTCAGGAACGGATGGAAATAAGGAGTTTCAGGGGAATAACCTGTCTTCGTGTTCCTGTCGATGAGCACCTTCCCGCCGGACGGCCTGGTAAGTCCGAGTATCATTTTTATAGTCGTCGTCTTTCCGGCTCCGTTTGGTCCCAGGAACCCAAGCACCTCGCCCTTTTCAACGCTGAATGAAAGGCCGTCGACTGCCTTCGTCCTGCCATATGTCTTGACCAGCCCACAGCATTCCAGTATCTTCAAAGCTTTCACCTCCACGCTTTTTATCATAGAGGTGAAAGCTTTAAACATGTTTTACGCAGCCTTAAAATTACCTTAAAAAATGCCTGTCACCCCATGCCGGGTGGCAGGCAACGTTTTTTCATGGTTTTCAGGGTGTGGCTACCTGCATCTTTTGAGCAGTTCCAGTACGGATTCCCCGAGTTTCGCGTTGCTGACATCTGTCGGCAGGCATATCTCAGGGTTTTTCGTGATATAGACATAAACCCCCTCCTGGGTCTTTGCTGTGGAATGCAGCATAACGTTCCTGCGGTCCCTGCAGTATATCGATATGCTGGGCCTGCCTTTCGAAAATCCTTTCCAGTCTGGTGCCCGGAGAAGCCTCATCAGCGTCGCGCTGTCAGCCGGCTTTCCGTTCCTGCACGATGCCATGGCTGACTTCACGGCCCGGCCGAGGTCATCGGCATTATATGGCATGTCCAGCCAAATTATATCGGCTGTTGCCTTCCCGGATCCGAACAGGTCCGGGACGTAAGGAATAAGCACTGCATTGCGGTATCTGTCAAAAAAGACGCTCACATTGCCGCTGTCGATCACGTCCTGTGGACCGACTTTTTTTGTCCTGCCGGAAACGGCGGCGCCTTTTTTGCCGCTCTTCCTGCCCCCTGTGGAGATGTACAGCAGCGTGCCAAGCGCGGCTGTGGCTGCCGTGACCAGTATTACCAGAAGCAGATACCGTGCATAGGTTGCGTCCATCCCCTTAGTCAACTCCATCCGCGGCCGATTTCATGGAACCCATCAATCATATTAGCATGAGCACCCGGTACTTCACAACCTGCCGTTTCCACTTTTCCCGAAAGACGGCAGCGCCGGAAGATCCTTCGACGTACCGGTCCCGGTATGGGAACGGGCACTTTTGCCAAGGACCGTTCCCGCTTGCCGGAAACGTGATCAGGGACTGTACCGGAATAACCGAGTCAGGATATGTACTCAACGATGACCTGGCCCCGGCGGAAATGCTGGGCAAGAAGCTCCTCAATGATGTGGCGGACGAAATGCCGGGCAATTCCAAAAGTGAGCCCGAAAGTTCAGGCAGCGGCATCATGGAAATGTCCGGAATGCTCTCCTGGTCATTGCCTGGCCAGGTATTCCCGGAACGGCGCGCTGTCATTGCAGAAAAGCATGAATATGTCCCTTATCACATCGTTGTGGTTAGCCTCAGTCACACGATACAGCCGTCCGTCATGGAGCTGTATGTACATGCTCAGCTGGAACCTGTCGCTGTTGTCTATGACAGCGCTTATGATATCCACCGCTTCTGCAGGCCTTGTATATTCATGGAACCAGCCTCCGGCATCATCGGCTATTTCCACGTCACGTTCATAATAGCTCCTGAGGAACCGTTTCAGTTCCCCTTCTTTCCTTGACCACAAATTGACCGTAAGACTCATGTTTGTTCTCCTTTTCTAATGTAAGGGGGACACTCCTCAGCAGGGGAGTATTCCGCTGGGGCAGAGGAATGTCCCCTTCAGTATACAACATCGTCCGTCAAAGTGGGCGGATAATTTGAAAAAACCACGATGTAATTTATTCCATGCATCAGATGCTGCATGTAAAATGGTCATCAGCCGTATGAATGATTCGGTTTTTACCCATAATAAAACAGCCGTCGTACACTCGCAATGGAGGTAATGGAATTGTTCGGCCGTAATACTTTTGCATATGTTTTACTTACATCCCTGTTGCTCTCAATGCCGGCAGTGGTGTCGGGCTGCTCCGGCGGCAGCGGCCGGCAGCAGGGCGAACAGCTCAAGGCAGCCCAGGAAAAAATGACGGAGGAAAAGGAATCGGAAAAGCTGAAAAAGCTGGAGGCAAAAATCGAGAGCCTTTTCGAAACACTGGGCGGTCCGGCAATGAAGACCGAAACAGGTGAAAAACAGGAAGACCGGCAGCATGAAGAGCATGGTAAGCAATCACATGGCCAGGGAGACAGCCGGCAGGAAAGCGAAAACAAACAGCAGGAAAGCGGGCAGAAAGAAGACGGAAAGCAGGAAAACGAACAGCAGAAAAACGGGAAGGAAAGCGGCCGGAAAGGCAGCCAGGATCATGGCGGGCAAAAGGAAGACAAGCAGAAAGAAGAAGACAAATGGAAGGAAGTCGACAAAATCATAAACGACCTCCACTACCTGTGGAATGACCTGATGCCCGAGATCACAAAAAAAGGCGCCGACATGAAGCTTTCAGATGCCTTTGCAGGGTCGCTGAACAGCCTTACGACCAAGGCAGGGTCCAGGGACAGGGACAAAGTCATGGCGGCAGCCAACAGGCTGTACTCACACATACCGGACCTGTTTTCCCTTTATCGCCTGAAAATGTCTCCTGAACTGAAAAGAATGGTGTACTATACGAGGAATATCGTACTGGGATCAGAAAAGGATGCCTGGGAACAGACAGGCAAGGACATGGAGTCCCTTGAAAAATCCTGGTCACTGCTAAGGAACACGCTGGAGGAAGAGCAGAAAAAAATCGGCGACAAGCTGGATCTTTCGATTTACGAACTGAAAAAGGTAGTATCTGAAAAAAACGGGCAGCTTGCCGTCATAAAGGGCAGGATCGTACTGAACAACATCAGCGGGCTCGCAGAATCATACGAGAAAAAGATATAGGCCGGCCTGTTTAAGCAAAGCGCCTTCAGTTCAGGCGCTCCTGTTTCTGGTCCTTGTTTTCCCGTTTCAGTTTTTCCTGCATGATTTCCATCATTGCTATAAGATGCTCTCGGTCCTTCTGCAGGATCCTTCCGACAAGGTCCGCACTTTCGGGGTCAAGATCGCCTTTCACGATCTCCTCTACCATTTTCACTCCCTTGTCTTCTCCGTAATAAGCTTTCTTGAGTATTTCTTCGGAATCTTTCCCTTTTGTCTCAAGCTCCAGCATGACCTGCGAGAACATGCCCTGTATGCCCGTCCCCTTGCCGGGGACCGCACCAAGGCTCCTGATCCTCTCTCGCAGCAGTTCGGCATGCTCCTTGTGATCAGCCCTGAATTGCTCGAAAATCCGCCTGATCTTTTCGTCATCGGCATGTGCTATAAACAGGTCGTATGACTCAGCAGCCATCAGTTCACCACTGAGCATGGTACTTAGTTCTTTTACGGTAGTTTGAGTATCCACAGGCACCACCCTTATCTTATGGAATGATGATCATATCACTCCATAGTGTGCCCATGTTCACTCAGTATATTGCCTGAGGAAATCCGGCATTTTTTCCGCCGGCCCGTTGAGGGTAATGAAGAACAGGGTCTTATGGTTTTCCGCAAGCACCTTCAGCTTTTTGAAGAATGATTCGAATTCCTCGATATTCTCTTTCGTGATGAAGTTGATCCTGTCGATGAAGATCCCCTCGATATCGTAATCCTGGGAGAGGATCCCGCATATGAACCCGAAAAAGCTTTCATGGTTTAGCGGAGGGTATTCCGACACGTTCACGAACCTTATCCTGTGCGAAAGGTCATATATGAGTTTCGTACTGTCATCTATGAATACCACCGTGCCTTTCGCCTGCTTAGCCATCCTGTTGGCTGAATCGACAAGCAGCTTCGTCTTGCCCGTGCCCTTCGGGCCGTATATGACTTTTATCATCCCACCATGCCTTCCCTTTTCTTTATAGTAAACTAAAAGCCGGTTTTCACCGGCTCATCTTACGTCTTCGGGCTGTCACCGCTGCCGGGGCTTTCCTTGTCCCGCTCCACCACTTCCATTTTCGATATCGATACTTCATATGCCACCTTGGTCACTACTTCGCCCGACTCGTATTTTTTCTGGTATTCCCTGCTCTGTATCCTTCCCCAGATCTTTATATTGTCTCCTACGTTGAGCTTCTCGGAGAACCTGGCATTCCGGCCCCATGCGATGCATGGTATGTAATCCGACTTGTTGTAGGGGCGATTGACAGCCAGCAATATGTCGGTTATCTCTCTGCCGAACGGCGTTGTCCTGTAGATCGGTTTCTTGCATATGAAACCGTTCAGGAATATCTGGTTCGGATTTTTCACCTTCTTGTCATCATCAAGGAACGTGATCTCTCTTGCGAAAACAGTCAAAAGAAGCTTGTTGCCTTCACTGGTGTAGCTGTTGTAAGAACGGAACTGTCCCTCCACCTCGACGAGTGTTCCCGGTGTGAGCCTTTCCTTGCTCGTAAGCCTTTCTGATATGGTTACGGGTATCACATCGCAGCTCTCGCTCAGCCTGGGCACTTCAAGCATGAAACTGTAAAACCCTTCACCGTACACGGCGTGACTGAACTCGACATTGGAAACGACTTTCCCGGCAACAGTCGCCATGTTGTTCTCTATTATGTTTCCGACCATCCGCCCCCACTCTCCTCTCGGTTCATCTGTGCATCGCTGGATTTATCTAATGTATGTTTATTCGAGAACGGCTTGTTTTAGAATCAAAATGACTGCCAGGCTGTCAAGTTATATTATATTACATATTTTGCAACTTGCAAATCCCCAAAATATTATTGGTCCGGGTCAAAGCCGATTACGATGGAAAAAGCGGCGGCCGCCAGGAGGTCGTGGCTGTCGTATCCGCCTGCATCGAGACGCATTTTATATTCCTGGGGTCCTACAACCTTGCCGTCCTTCGTGGATACCGATCTCTGGAGGCAGCATATGAATCCGTCTTCCGATACGGTGTCGCCGATGCTGGACGTGGTAACGCAGGCCTTAGTGTTGAACCCGTAAGTTATGAACCTGTGTTTCATGCCCTCGAGAATCTTTATGAGTTCACCGTCGTCTACGTTTACTATGGCGACGCCCCTGTCGTCCAGGAGGGAAAACACTCTTTTCACACAGTCCGACAAGGCTCTTTGGCTGTTTTTGCAGAAATGTGTCCTGCCTGCATATATCAGTATATCGAACCTGATATCGTCAGGCAGGAGCTTGTCTATCCCAGGAATGTTCATTTTCAGGATCAGCACGCTCACGTTGTTCTTCTCAAGCTCGTTTACATAAGCGCTCAACATCCTGCTGTCGATCCCCGGCAGGCCCGCAGGGTCAATGATGCTGGCTTTTTCTCCTTTTGACGCAAGCATGGAACTGATTATTCCGGCAGGCTGCCATTTGCCTTCGCTGCCAAGGATACCCACAATTAGCATTATTTCAACCCCATCGGTCGGAAAATCGGGAAACACACTCCTATGATATGCTTTTTCAGCATTTTTATGTGTTTACGGGGCTTTTTTCTGACGCCCTTCGTGGTCGATCATGTAGTTTTCTCTTAGAATTAGACGGGAAACCGGCACCAGTTTATATCCTGCCGACTTCAGTTCTTCAATGATCCCTGGCAACAGCGCGGCGGTATGTGGGGTGTCGTTATGGAACAGTATTATGGAACCGTTCCTGACCCTGGAGCGTATCCTCTGCATGATCTCCTCCCTGCTTATGCCTGGTTTCCAGTCCAGTGAATCGACGTCCCACTGGATCGTAAAATAGCCGAGCTTGCGGGCTTCCTGGATGAGGGAGTTGTTGTAGTCCCCGTAAGGCGCCCTGAAAAGGTCGCACTTTTGCCCCGTTATCCTCTCGATCGCATCACCGCATTTCTTTATTTCACTGCTCTGCATTTCGCTGCCAAGGCTCCCCATCCTGAAGTGCGAATAAGAGTGGTTGGCGACATCGTGGCCCTCCATGGCCATAGCCTTTACCATCTCCTGGTTCTTTTCGGCCCAATGCCCCACCAGGAAAAAAGTCGCCCTGACATCTGCCTCCTTCAGCGTATCCAGTATCTGCGGGATGTCGTCGGCGCCCCAGGCGCAGTCAAATGTTATCGCAGCCAGTTTCTCATCCGTTTCGACCGAATAAATGGGGATTTCTCTCTTCGATGCAAGAACCTCCACAAAATCCATATGGGACACAGACAGGAATATGAGCAGACAAATGCCTGCCAGCAGCAGACATGCCAGGACCCTTTTCCTGTCGACGACACATAGCTTCATTGCATGCTACCTCCGCAAAGGCAGGTGATTTCCCCTAATATATTATTTTCACCCTGCCGGCGTTATGCAGAAAAAACAGAGGAGCCGATGCCGCCGGACGGTCAACGGACCGCCGGAACCGTTTCGGCACCTGCTCCACTGTTACATGATGGAGGGTCTGTCT
>DGEQ01000133.1 GCA_002386045.1 Hungateiclostridiaceae bacterium UBA3922
AGATGTGTATAAGAGACAGCTACAGGGATCATAAAAAGAACGGCTGAAGAACGGCTGATATCCCTTCCGGATAACTGATGTTCCGGACCTGCATGGAAAAACATGCAAACCAGGCTTTTACAAGGAGCCGTTATCCCGTAAAGAAGCTGAACGTATACATGGCCGGCGGCGTTGGCAAGTACTGGGTCGTGGACCCCGGAGAAAAAAGGGTGATCCGGCACATTTTCGCAGACAGGGAACTGGCGGACAGGGCAGTATTTAACCATCCCGGCACGTAAGATAGATACAGTTCGAAGGGCCGGATATCCCCACGGATGGAATTTTCAGGGCTGATCAGTCCGGCTGCCCTGCGGCACTGCCGAACACGGCGATGCACCTGTCGAGTATGCCCTGCATATACGCGATAAGGACGCCGTAGTTGGTCATCGGCACGCCCAGGTCCTGCGCGCTCTTTCGCCTGTAAGCCATCTCCCTCTCGTTGAGCATGCATCCCCCGCAGTGCACCACCAGCTTCACCCCGGAAAGGTCGTCCGGAAACTCCGTCCCGGATGTGAACATGAAGTTGAGATCCTTTTTCGTGAACTCCCTTATCCAGCGGGGCAGCTTAACAGTGCCGATATCTTCACACTGCCTGTGGTGAGTGCACCCTTCCGAAATGAGTATGGTATCGCCTTCCCGGAGCTCATTCAGCACTTTTGCACCTTTTACGGCAGGGTACAGGCCGCCCCTGTACCTGGCAAAAAGGATGGAAAATGAAGTGAGCGGTATATCTTCGGGCACGATCGCCGAGACCTTGCCAAACACCTGGCTGTCGGTCACGACAAGGGCAGGCTTCCTGCCAAGGCCGGCCAGGGTGTCCTCAAGTTCCGTATCTTTCACCACCACTGCCGTTGCCCCCGAATCCAGTATGTCACGGATCGCCTGCTGCTGTGGCAAAATGAGCCGTCCTTTCGGGGCCGCACTGTCTATAGGGACCACCAGCACGACAAAATCATGCGGTCTGATGATATCACCGAGCAGCCTGCGTTTCGGTCCTTGCTTCGATGCAAAGGCCGCTATCATTTCTTTCAGTTCGTGTATATGGTAACCTGTTTTTGCGCTGACGTGTATCTCGTGGTACTTAGCCGTATCGCTTCCCGCTCCGCCGCCCGGTCCGGCCGGATTTTCCTCTGTATCCCCGGACTGCCGCCTCTCACTTGCCGTGCTGTTTCCGACTTCCGTCGCCGCTCCGCTTCCGCCACCATCCCGGTCCATCCCTGTATCGTACCTGCTCACGGCTCCTGTTGCCACATCCTCTCTGTGTCCGACCAGGTCGGTCTTGTTCCAGACGACCAGGTAGTCGATGCCTTTCTCCTTGAAAAGGCCGATAAGCTCTTCATCCTTTGCTGTCATGCCGGCAGCGGAATCTATGACCAGGACGGCAAGGTCCGTCCTGGTCAGCGCCTTGAGGGTCTTTTTGACCCGCAGTTCACCAAGGGCACCGGTATCATCATATCCCGGGGTGTCGATGATGACGACCGGCCCGGCAGGCAGCAGTTCCATTGCCTTAAAGACCGGATCGGTCGTGGTCCCTTTCACATCCGAGACAACGGAAAGGTCCTGGCCGGTCACGGCATTGACGATGCTTGACTTTCCTGAATTCATGCTGCCGAAAAACCCTATATGGAAACGTTCCGATGAAGGTGTCGCATTCAAACTCATAAACCATACTCCTCCTGGTATGCTTTCCGACCATATCTCCTGTGATAGTGCCGTCCAGGTCCACATGCTGCCATTTGCATACTGCCTGTAAATCCACATTTCTATGGTCATGAAATCCAGCTTCTGCTGACGTCTGTCAGCCGGGATATTGTCAGATAGCTGTCAGAGCCTGAAATCACGGCTCCCGTTCCGGATTTTTTCCAGGTTATGCACGACGATCTGCCTGACCTTCTCACTGGGTATGCTGCCCAGTTCCTTCAGGATGAGCGCTTCGCCGGCCGCCTTCGTTTCGGCGGAAGCATAGTCTTCCAGGTACTCCATCAGCGTCATCAGCGCGTTGGGATGACAGCAGTTCTGTATCTGGCCGCTCTTGCACAGGCTCATGAACCTGTCGCCGGTCCTTCCTTCCCTGTAGCAGGCAGTGCAGAAGCTCGGGATGTAGCCCAGGTCGATAAGCCACCTTACGACCTCATCCAGCGTCCTCCTGTCGCTTACTTCGAACTGCGCAGAATTCTCATCCTCCGGTTCGGGTTCACAATACCCGCCCACACTGGTTCTTGAACCTCCGCTGATCTGTGAGACCCCGAGGTGCAGCAGGCGTTCCCTGCACTCCCTGCTTTCCCTGGTCGATACGATCATGCCTGTATAGGGGACTGCTACGCGTATGCATGCCACTACCTTGTAAAAGGTTTCGTCGTCGACGGCATTGCTGAACATCGACGGGTCGATGTCATCCGCACGCCTTATCCTGGGGACACTGATAGTGTGCGGACCAACGCCGTAAACCGCTTCCAGGTGCTCGGCATGCATCAGCAGCGCCGCGAATTCGTAGCGGTATGATTCGAGCCCGAACAGCACCCCGAGGCCTACGTCGTCAATACCGCCCTGCAT
>DGEQ01000028.1:0-2256 GCA_002386045.1 Hungateiclostridiaceae bacterium UBA3922
TCCCGGATGATCTTCTTTGCCTGCTCGGCTTTCTCATCCGTCAGTACCATGAACACCGTCTTGCTTTCCTTTCTTTCCGGGTCTATCAGCATTCGCAGCGATCCCCCGAAGATGGGGAAATCCTCGCTGCTTTTCGCCAGTTCCCTCACCATGCCGGTGCTGTTGAGGATAGTCGCACCGCAGATGCTGTTTTCCATGAATCTTTCCAGCAGCGTGTCAAGCACTTCCACCTTGTTCAGTACCAATACCATAAACTGCATCAGACCATCTCCCGTAAAAAAAGATCATACTTAAGCGACTGCTTTAAGTATAATCTTTCATAAAATCAAGTCAACCCGTTTCCCGGCTGTTTACCGGCTGCCTGCACCGCGGGCAGCACGGATCCTGCCCGTAAAGCGCGCTAGTAGCCCTTTTCGAGCATGGCTTCCGCGATCCCGGCAAACACCGGTGCTGCCGATCTGCCGCCAAGGCGGCCGTCCTCCGCGAAAACAGCGATTGCGTACCTGGGCTCGGCCGCGGGAAAATATCCTGCGAACCAGGCATGCACGACACCCGGTGATCCTGTCTCAGCGCTGCCTGTCTTGCCGCCGGCGCCTCCGTAATATCCTGTGACGGCCTCGGTGCCGGTGCCGCTGATCGTCACTTCCTCCATCATTTCCCTGATCCTGTCGGAGGTTTCCTTCGATATGATCCTGCGGCCTTCGCTTACCTTTATCTTTTTAACGATCCTGCCGTTTTCATCAACGATCGCATCGACAATGTTGATCCTGTTCTTTATTCCACCGTTGGCTACCGTCGCCGTAATGTCGGCGACCTGTACCGGCGTTGCCAGTATCTCGCCCTGGCCGATGGCGATATTGGCAATATCGGCCCGGCTGTGATATGCATTTGCATCAGGCAGGTTACCTGGCGCTTCAGGCACTCCCTGCTCCGATATCCCGGTCCTGGAACCAAGCCCGAATTTCATGGCAGTTTCAACGAGCCTCCTGTAGCCTATCTTCTGTCCAAGTTCGATAAAATATGAGTTGCATGACAGCGCGAACGCTCTCTTGAGGTCCAGGCTGCCGTGCCCGCCCTCATAATAGGAATAGCACCTGAACGTGCGCCCGTTGATTTCAACGGCGCCGCTGCAGTAATAATCGTCAGGATCGGTGAACTCGTGCCGCCCTGAGCCCGGAAACGCGCTGACGGGATCTTCGAAAGGAAACGGGACATATGAAAAACCGTCAAAAAACCTGTATATGTCGGCCGGACCGCCGGCCTCCTCCCGGCCTCCTCCGTCACCTGCCGTATCGTCTTTATCATCTCCGTACAGGATCTCGTCTTCATTTTCGAAAAAGGCCGCCAGGTCTATGATCTTGAACACGGAGCCAAGGTTATAGGCCGCTGTCGCCTTGTTGAACAGTTCCTTTCCCGTGCTGTCCAGGTACTTCTCCACGGCACCCTGGTCAAAATGCGGCCTGCTCGCCATGGCAAGTATGTCGCCGGTCACGACGTCCTCGACGACGACGGCCCCAGACAAACCGTTTTTGTCCATCACGTCCTCGACGATCTTCTGTATATGATAGTCCAGTGTCAGCCTGACATTCAGCCCGTTTCCGCTGCTCCAGTCCTTAAGCCTGTAACCGAACCCCTTTATCGGTTCCCTGACCGCATCCGTGACCATGCCTATCCCAAAGACCGCCCTGTCCTTCAGAACATCTTCATAAGCCTTCTCGATGCCTGCCATGCCCGCCTGGTCGCTTTTGTTCACATAGCCGGTCACATGCCTGGCCAGCGAATCCTTACCGTACCGTTCCAGCGAACGGATGACCGCGACCCAGTCCGGATCAATCTCTTTCAGCGCTTCCGCGGCATCTTCGCTGATTTCGAGCAGTGCAGGCCCGCTCCTCGTGGTAAGGCCATAAGGCACATCTACGCCCATAGCGTCGAAAACCATCTTCTTTTCAGCTTCCGACAACGGCATGTCTGATGTCTTCACCAGCGCCATGTATTTGATTTCCCTGTTTGTGAACGGGATATCGTTCCGGTCGAGTATGTTGCCCCTGATCCTCTCTATATCCATGCCGGCGACTCTTTGCCTGAACGCGGCCTCTTCCATCGTCCTGTCAGGCGCGAACTGAAGCATGGCGATCCTCGCCAGCAGGAGCAGGAACAACAGCGTAAATATGCCGCCAAGTATGTGGATCCTCCTGACTTGCAATCAAAATCCCCTTTCAGCGGTGATACAATGATTTTTGCCGCCGCAAAGGGGAT
>DGEQ01000028.1:2463-6609 GCA_002386045.1 Hungateiclostridiaceae bacterium UBA3922
CGCCTCAGCATCGTAAACGGCTCCACCGGCGGGTCCATGCGCATGTATACCGTCATCTGTGGGTGAGGGGCTGCCTCTATGGCTTCTCCGTCGGCATTGCGCATTTCCGTGACTTTGTGGATGCTGTACGGCCCCCTGGGAGGTACGACTTCAAGCTCATCTCCTACGGTGAACCTGTTGCGCTGTTCGATGACGGCCGTACCCGTCTTTTCGTCATAGTCCGTCACGAGCCCGACGAAATCATACTCCCTTATATATGAACTTGATCCGTACACCTGGCCGTTTCCGTCAGGCCTGCCGAAAAGGAACCCGGTCGTGTATTCCCTGTGGCTGGCCTTCGATATCTCTTCGAGCCACTTCCTGTCGAAGGTGTATCCCCCGGGGTCAGCAAAATACGCATCCAACGCTTCCCTGTATGCTTTCACGACCGTGGCGACGTAATACGAGCTTTTCATCCTTCCTTCTATCTTGAGGCTCGAGATGCCGCTTTCCGCTATTTCTGGTATGTGCTCTATCAGGCACAGGTCCTTCGAGTTGAATATATATGTTCCCCTTTCGTTCTCAAAGACGGGAAAGTACTGCCCGGGACGTTTTTCTTCGACCAGGTGATACTTCCATCTGCATGGATGGGCGCACTGTCCCCTGTTCGAGTCGCGGCCGGCCATGTAGTTGCTCAGCAGGCAGCGTCCCGAGTAAGAGATGCACATCGCGCCGTGGACGAATATCTCAAGTTCCAGGTCCTCCGGGACATTCCTCCTGATCTCCCGGATCTCGTCTATCGAGAGCTCCCTGGCCAGTATTATCCTTTTGACTCCATGCCTGTGCCAGAATGCAGCGCTCCTCCAGTTGGTGTTGTTTGCCTGCGTGCTGAGGTGCAGTTCCATGTCAGGTGCATGCTCGCGCAGCAGTTCGAAAATGCCCGGATCCGAAAATATGACCGCATCCACCCCCATGCCTCTTACCCTGGAGATGTATTCGGCCATACCCTCGAGATCTTTATTATGAGGGATTATATTCATCGTGAGATAGACTTTCCTGCCGCGGGCATGGGCAAAAGCGATCCCTTCCCGGAGTTCCCCGTCGGAAAAATTGCCGGCATAAGCCCTGAGGCCATATTCTTCTCCCCCGAGGTACACGGCATCGGCCCCGTAGATGACGGCCATCTTCAGTTTCTCGAGATTCCCGGCCGGAGCCAGGAGTTCAGGTTTCCTGACTGTTTTGTCCCTGTTCATCATCCATCTCCGTTTCCATCCGCTTATACGACAGCGCCACGCCGTCCCCGACGGGCAGTATGCACGTATCCAGCGACGGATCGCTGCGCAGCATATCAAGGTATGTTCGCATGTTGTTGACTATAGTCCTCTTTTTCCTTCCCACCGGCTCCCCGCTGTCTACCATTCCCATGAACAGGACATTGTCGCTCACCAGGAGTCCCCCGCCCTTCAGCAGTCTCAGGCACTCCGGCAGGAATGCAGGATATTGCCCCTTTGCCGCATCCAGGAATATCATGTCATATGTCTTGTCCAGGCATGCCAGCACTTCGGAAGCCTCGCCGGCTATCACGGCTATAGTGTCTGCCAGCCCGGCCCTCCTGATGTATTCGTGGGCCTTCAAAACCATATCTTCATCGCGTTCGATGGTATCTATCCTTCCGCCGGGCGCAAGTATCCCCGAAAGAAGTATGGCGGAATAGCCGATCGCAGTCCCTACCTCGAGTATCCGGACGGGCTTTATCAGCCTTCCCAGCACAATGAGCAGTTCAGCAGTGTCACGGTTTACGATGGGCACGTAATTGCGGGCTGCATACTGCTCCATCTCTTTCAGCAGCCCTTCACCCGGTTTCAGTATTTTCCCGCCGCAGCCATCGGCCCCGCAGGATGCGTCGATTCGTTCCGGTCCAGTCATATCGATCCCCTTCCGGAGGCTGTGCCCTAAGTAAAGAGGCTGCAGTTGCAGCCCCTCAATTGTTCTGTACGTATTTCCTGACGTTGGCCTGGTGTTCCCTGTACGTCCGTGCGAAGGCATGGGAACCGTCGCCCTTTGCGACGTAGTAGAGGTAAGGAGTGTCGTCAGGATTGACCGCCGCTCTTATCGATGCCTCGCCGGGACAGCATATCGGCCCGGGCGGGAGCCCTTCATGAAGGTAGGTGTTGTATTCATCCTCTATTTCGTAGTCTTCATAAAGCAGCCTTTCCTTGTACGCACCGGTCCTTTTGAAGTAAATATACTGTATCGTGGCATCGACCTGGAGTTTTCTCAGCGTCGCATCCTTGTTGGAAAGCCTGTTGTAAAGTACTCCGGCTATTATGTGGCGGTCGTCCGGATCCTTTGCCTCCCTTTCTATTATTGATGCCAGTATGACCACATCGTCCATGGTCATCTCCACCGGAAGGTTCTGGATCATGTCCCTGTACTGCTGTTTGAACTTCCTGTCGAAATTGTCCAGCATTTTCGTTATGATCTCCCGGTCGCTGGCGTTGTAATCGTATTCATAGGTATCCGGGAAAAGGTAGCCTTCCAGCCTGTATTCCCTGCCCGCCGGGATGTCCTTGAGGAAATCATAGTCGAATTCCTCGTTGTTTGCACATTCGATGAATTTCTTCTTGTCCTTTATGATCTTGTTGTTGTACAGAATGTCAACGACCTGCAGGAAAGTCTTGCCTTCAGGTATCGTGACCTTCCTGGTCACGGGCGCGGACGAGAGGACCCTCATCATCTCGTCATATGAAAGGTCGGGACTGACGATATGCGTACCGGACTTGTAAGTCCCGTCATACCCGTTGATCTTCGAGAGCAGCTTGAATACGGTCTCGTTCTTTATCAGGCCCTGTTCATACAATTTCCTGGCTATCTGCGAAGTCGAGGCTCCTCTTTCCACGACGAATTCCACGCCTTTGCCCTCTTCGATCACGATCTCGGGCTTCATGCTGGCTTCCCGCTCGTTTTTCATAACGTATTCATACGAGAGCGTGCCGGTGACTACTATGATGGAGACCATCACCGCGATAATCAGCACGCAGACCAGGATCCGTCTGATTTTCCTGTAATTGCGTTTCTTCGAAGGCTGCTTCTTTGACTTCCCGTTCTTTCCTGCGCCCTGTGCACTGCTGGTCCTGCGCGTACTGCTGCCGGCATGCCGGCTGCCTGTTTTTCCTGTGCTCCTGCCTGCCTTGCTGCCTGAGACCTTTACGTCCTCCCAGTCCATCATTTCACCTCCTGCTGCCGCTCATCACCTGTTCCGGCCGGACCTCCTCACCTGTCCTGGCCAGACGCGGACCTGCTCCTCGCCTTGGCCCGCTGCTCCGTGTCGAGTATCCTCTTCCTGAGACGCATATTCTTCGGCGTCACTTCTACCAGTTCATCGTCCGCAATGAATTCCAGCGCCTGCTCAAGGCTCAGGATCCTCGGAGGCGTGAGCCTGAGCGCCTCATCGGAGCCAGCCGCCCGCATGTTGGTCACATGCTTCTTCTTGCAGACATTCACGACGATGTCCTCATTCCGGGAATTCTCGCCAACGATCATGCCCTCGTATACCATGGTCCCCGGTGTAATGAAAAGGGTGCCTCTTTCCTGGGCATTGTACAGCCCGTATGTCACTGCTTCCCCGTCTTCCCATGCCACCAGTGAACCTCTCTGTCTCTGCGTTATTTCTCCCTTGTATGGTTCATAACCATAGAATACGTGATTCATTATACCATTGCCCTTCGTATCGGTCAAAAACTCCGACCTGTATCCGATCAGGCCCCTTGCAGGTATCTTGAACTCAAGCCTCATGTATCCGTCCGCCGCCGACCTCATATCCAGCAGTTCGCCCTTGCGGCTGCCCAGCTTCTCCATCACTGTACCCATGTATTCTTCCGGTACATCGATCATCAGCAGTTCCATCGGCTCACATACAACCCCGTCGATCTCCTTCAGGATAACTTTTGGCTTCGAGACCTGGAACTCATATCCCTGCCTTCTCATCGTCTCGATCAGGATCGAGAGATGGAGTTCGCCCCTGCCTGAAACCTTGAAGGAGTCCGGGCTTTCAGTCTCCTCCACACGGAGGCTCACATTGGTCTCAAGTTCCCTGAAAAGACGGTCCCTCAGATGCCTGGATGTGACATATGTCCCTTCCTTTCCGGCAAAAGGACTGTCATTGAC
>DGEQ01000028.1:6869-8287 GCA_002386045.1 Hungateiclostridiaceae bacterium UBA3922
CCCCTGTCGACCCTGCCGATGGCTATCCTGCCGACATAGTCATCATAATCTATATTGGATACAAGCAACTGCAACGGTTTTTCCTCATCACCCGCAGGTGCCGGGACATGTTCCGTGATGATCCTGAACAGCGGCTCCATGTCACTTCCCTCATTGCCGGGATCGAATGACGCATATCCTTCCCTGGCAGAGGCATACACAACAGGGAATTCAAGCTGGTCATCGTCAGCACCCAGTTCTATGAACAGGTCGAGCACTTCATCCACCACTTCGGCGGGCCTTGCTTCCGGCCTGTCAATCTTATTGACGACGACAATGGGTTTTAAGTTCAACTGGAGCGCTTTTCTCAAAACAAAACGTGTCTGCGGCATCGGTCCTTCGAATGCATCGACCAGAAGCAGCACACCATCCACCATTTTGAGCGACCTTTCGACTTCGCCTCCAAAATCCGCATGTCCCGGTGTGTCCACAATATTTATCTTTATATTTTTATATCTGACCGACGTATTTTTTGCCAGTATGGTGATACCACGTTCCCTTTCCAGGTCATTGGAATCCATCACCCGTTCCTGCACCTGCTCGTTTTCCCTGAAAATGCCGCTCTGGCGGAGCATCGCGTCAACAAGGGTCGTCTTTCCGTGATCGACATGTGCAATTATTGCTATATTCCTTATATTATCCCTTTTTTCCGTCACATTATCCTTTCCTTTCTGTCAGTTGCCAATGATGCGTCTTTTCAGCCGCATTTGCCCTGATTTGCCGCATCCGTACCGATAATGCCGTTTCCCGGAAGCAGCAAAATAAATTTTAAAATATCATATCATCCATGTCAATAAAATGAAAACTCCCGGGCAAAGCCGTCGCCGGGAGTAAAATGCAGCTATATGGCAGGTCCGCAGACCACCGCTGCGGTCATTCACGACGACAATGCGGCGTCCCATTCAAAAAGCCTGGATCTTTCATATTATCGATTATCTCAAGGAAAACCGAAACAATATGGCGATCGAACTGTGTGCCTGCACCGTTCAGCAATTGCTGTTTTGCTTCCTCAAAAGTCAGCCTGGACCTGTATGCCCTGTCGGACAGCATTGCATCAAAGGCATCAGCAACCGAGATTATCCTGGCAAGCAACGGTATCGAGTCTCCCCTGAGCCCTTCGGGATACCCTGTGCCGTCAATCCGCTCATGATGGCATTTAACGACAGGCACCACATCTTTGAACATGGAAACAGCGGACAGGATCCTCGCACCCTTCAGCGGATGCTTCTGTATCTCCTTAAGTTCTTCTTCGGTCAGTTTGTCGGTTTTGAGCAGGATATCGTCGGAAGTTCCTATTTTGCCTATATCGTGAAAAATACCTCCGATCCTCAGCGTTTCAAGTTCTTCCGGAGACAGGCACAGAGCTTCCCCTATCATCA
>DGEQ01000028.1:8495-34162 GCA_002386045.1 Hungateiclostridiaceae bacterium UBA3922
AGTTCCTCGTTCTTCATGTTCACCAGCGAATGGAGGAACGCATTGTTGATGGACGAGGCAGCCTGCTTCGTATATATCTCGAGGAGTTAAAGACTTCCTTTTTGCTGCAGACGTGGGAGTGTTTGATTTCCGTACCTTGACTGCTGTGATCTCAGGATAGCTGCTTGCTGTCATTTCAGCGTTACTATGGTCACTCCGGTCTCTCCTTCACCGTACTGGCCGAGCCGGAAGCTTTTGACATGATGGTTCTTCTTAAGGAACTGATGGACACCGCTCCTGAGAGCGCCGGTGCCTTTGCCGTGAACGATGGTCACCTCGGAAAGCCCGGCAAGCACCGCATCATCAAGGTACTTGCCCAGGACGATGACCGCTTCTTCCACGTTCATGCCCCTGATATCCGTACGCGGCGATATGTTCATTGCCTTGGACACCCCGATAGATGCGGTGCCGCTCCTCTGGAACTCGTGAGACTGTTCGTCCACCAGTTTCAGATTCGAGACATGCACATTTATCTTCAATATCCCGGCCTGGATGACGGCTTCCCCGTCCTTGTCCGGCGGTGATATGACGGTCCCTTTCCGGTTGAGGTCGATTATCTGCACGGTGTCGCCGGGCTTTAAGTTTTCCGGCGGCTTCACAAGGCCTTTGCGCGGGAAAAGGCTTTCCGCAAGCGTCTCCTCTATCCTGCCTATGCTGCCCCTGAGCCTGGCTTTTGCCTCTTCTGCCGCTTTTCTCCTCTCCTTTTCATCCTGGAGTTTTATGGCCTGCTTCAGTTCCTCCAGGATATCCTCGGCTTCCTTCCTCGCATCCAGCAGTATCTTCCTGGCCTCTTCCCGCGCTTCGCGCAGGAACTTCTCCCTTTGCGAACTGAGCCTGTGCTTTTGCTCCTCGAGTTCCTTTTTGAGCTGCTCTATCTCCAGCCTGAGGCTTTCAGCCTGCAGTCTTTCCCGCTCGGACGCCCTCCGGTTCTTTTCGATGGTCATCAGGATATCTTCGAACTGGATCTCTTCACCTGTAAGGAATTCCCTGGCCCTTTCAAGTATTTCCCCGGAAAGGCCGAGCCTTTTGGAAATGGCAAACGCGTTGCTTTTCCCGGGCACACCGATAAGGAGACGGTATGTCGGCCTCAGTGTTTCCACGTCGAATTCGCAGCAGGCGTTTTCCACGCCATCCGTTGTCAATGCGTACACTTTCAGTTCGCTGTAGTGCGTCGTCGCGATAGTGATGGTCCCCTTCCTGTGGAGATACTCAAGTATGGACATGGCGAGGGCGGCGCCTTCCACGGGATCGGTGCCGGCACCGAGTTCGTCAAAAAGCACCAGGGACATGTCGTCCGCCCTGGACAGTATGTCGACTATGTTCTTCATGTGGGACGAGAAAGTGCTGAGGCTCTGCTCGATACTCTGCTCATCGCCTATGTCTGCGAATACGCTGTCAAAAATGCTCATCTCCGTGCCTTCTGCAGCCGGGACATGCAGTCCGGACTGGACCATGAGGGTAAACAGGCCGACGGTTTTAAGGGTCACCGTCTTGCCGCCGGTATTCGGCCCCGTGATGACCAGTGTTGTGAACCCGTCCCCTATCCACAGGTCGATGGGAACGACGGTCCTGCTGTCAAGGAGGGGATGCCGGCCTTTTTTGATGTTTATCCTTTTCTCCCTGTTGAGTTTCGGGCAGACGCAATCGAGATCAAGGCTGAGCCTTGCCTTGGCAAATGCGAAATCCAGCTGTGCGAACAGATCTACGTTAGTCTTCAGCGGTTCGATGATACCTGCGACTTCACCTGTCAGTTCCTGGAGTATCCTCTCTATTTCCTGCTGTTCCTTTATCCTGAGCTGCTTTATGTTGTTGTTGGCTTCGACGACTGCCATCGGCTCGATATATACCGTGGCTCCGCTGGCCGACGAATCGTGCACCAGGCCGGGTATCTCGTTCCTGTACTCGGCCTTTACAGGGATCACATACCGGTCTCCCCTGATGGTGACGATGGCCTCCTGCATGTACTTCTGGTATTTTGCGGAATGGATCATCGAGTTGAGCCTGTCTTTCAGCGATTCCTGCTCCTGCCTGATCCTTCGCCTTATGCCCGCCAGCGTACTGCTGGCATTGTCGGAAATCTCCTCTTCGCTGATGATCGCCGCGTTGATGCTGTCCTCGATCCGCTTGTTCGGCGTGAGGGACGCGATGAGGCCCCTGATGAGATTGCAGCCCTCATCCGCAGTAGGGTCAGCCTCAGAGGCATAATTCTTCAGGTTGCGGGCTGCTCTCAGCGTATCGGCCACCCTGAGGAGCTCTCCGGGGTTGAGGGTAATACCGATCTCCGCTCTCCTGAGCGTATCCCTGATATCATGGATGCCTCCGAGCGGGGGGCTCCCTCTCCTCATGATAAAATCCACCGCATCGGTGGTCTCTTTCAGCATCATCTCCACTTCTTCGGGCTCTGTCCGTGGCATGAGCGCATTGGCGAGCTCTTTTCCCAGCCCGGAAGTGCATGATGATACCAGCTTTTCTTTTATCTTAACGAATTCCAGTACGCGAAACGTTCTCTCTTCCATGGCATCCTGTTCCCTGTCTGTCGTATTCCGGTCATTTTTTCAGTATTTTCGCCCTGAGCCTGTCACGGTAGTAATTTATGAACAGGGTGTACACGAAATCATAGACCAGGAAAATGATTTCGCCGACAACCACCAGGACCACCCATGGGAACCTGCTGGTCATCTCTGCTTCAAACAGGCTCCTGGCAGCCAGATACACAACGGCGGCGCATGCATTGAAAAAGATGACCTTCAGGACATATTCTATTACAATGCGGTCCAGTTTTTCAATGTAAAATTTGATTATACCGTATCCCCCGAAGAAAAGCGCATATGGGACCATGCTGATTTTGTCCGGCACGATGATGGATCCCAGTATGGAGGTGGCCGCGTAGAATATCCAGCCTGATTTGACGCTTCCTTCTATTATTACAACGGAAACAAAAAAGGAGCTGAGCACATACAGGGATATCTTGCTTACAGGCATCACGTCGGCCAGTAACAGGCAAATCACCGCAAGTGCCCCGAGGATCCCGTTCAGTGCAATGTTCCTGGATTTCAGCAGCAACTGATCAGGTCACCACCCATGCATTCGCAGCAGCAGTCCGAACACCACAGGCACTGGCAGATCGTACACAGATCCGGCTCGCTCCTGTAAGGCCGGCTTCCGAACGGGTTCATCCGGTAAGCCTGGTACGAAGCGTTCATCCTTTCCAGCGCGCTCCTGTATTCGTAATTGGCCGGATCCATGTTCACGGCCCTCTGGATATGCGTGTATGCTTCGTTATACCAGCCTTTGCGCATGAATATCAGGCCCTTGAGATAAAACCATTCGGCAGGGCGGCTGCGCGAACTGTCCAGCATGTCTTCGGCCAGCCTGATATTCCCGCTGTTGATGTGGGACTTGACCTGCCTGAAGAAATCACTCCCGCTGCCGCTCCATCCGCCGTCGCCGCGGCCGTATGATGCTCCGCCGTACTGGCCGCTTCCGCCGGAGGAGATGTTTTTCATCAGGTAATCATAGGCCTCATTTATTTCCCTGAGCTTTTCCTCGGCCAGTTTGGACAACGGGTTGTCCCTGTACTGGTCGGGATGGTATTTCTTGACCAGTTCCCTGTATGCCTTTTTTATCTCTTCCTCGCTCGCGCCTTCCCTGATGCCGAGCACTTCATACGGATTCTTCAACTTCGCCGCATCTCCTTATACCAAGAATGTTTTCCGTTTTTCTGAGCATCCCGATATATATGATATTTTCCAGTATGCCCCTGTTCAGCTTGACATCGAGCAGTTCGAAAGCCTTCGATATCTCGTTGAGCGTATAAAACAGCGTAAATGCCGCTTCTTCCCTTATCCTGTCCCTGAATCCGTCCACGTCCTGGCCGCTGAAGCCAAACCTGCAGACAAACGGATTATAGTTCCCGCTTTTTATATCTTTCCCGATATCGTCGTATGCGTCCAGCAGGTATATCCATTTGCCAAGGTTGTAGCCCAGCCACCTGAGTATCTTCTCTGTATTCCCGCCGGCGCACATGGGCTCATATGCGGTGATTTCCTCCATCAGCCTCGCAAACGGCTCCGCAGCTATATCGATCGAATCACATTCCTGGTTTTCCAGCCGGACGAGTTCATCGAGCCGCTGCCCGATCATGCCGCACATGGCTGGGTACTTCTTCCTGAGCCGTCTGTAGGCGCCTTTCAGCATGACGAGGGCCGCGGCCGGAACATACGAATCCCTGTCACGCTTTTTGTCTTCCAGATTATAATATGCCAGTATGATGTTTATGTCTGCAGCGTAGTCCACGGCGGGACTTCCGCTTGCCACATGCCTTTTTTCAAAGGGGTGCAGGGCGCACCTTTTCCTCAGGACCTGCAGCTTCTCGCCCGACACAGCCGAAAGCAGTACTGCAAGGAACGTGGTGTCATAACTCAGTGTAAGCCTCTTCAACTGGCCGAAGCGCCTGCCCATGGATCTGCATATCCCGCAGTAATATGCCCTGAAAAGTTCGTACTCTTTTATTTTCATCTCCGGTTTTTCCGGAACTATGTACCCGAACATAGGATCCCTTTACTTTTCCTGCCGCTTGATCCTGAGATATGATCTGAAATACATGAAAAAAGCGAACAACGCAGCTATCACGGCCAGTATGAACACCAACTGGTTCACTGCTATGCCGAACAGCGTCCATCTGCCGAAAGGCTCATTGAAGATCAGCATTATGATCGCAAGGTAAAAGACCACCGTAGACATTTTCCCATACCAGTTGGCGGAAACCACGTATTTTTTCTGCCTGTAAAGGACCAGGGCGCCGATGCCCATCAGGAGCTCCTTTGCCAGTATCACCAGTACGAGTTCTATGGGAATTATCTTTAATCCCAGAGACAATATGACGATTGCCGTTATCTGCATCAGTTTGTCCGCCAGCGGGTCAGCTATCTTCCCCCATGATGTGATCAGGTTGTATCTCCTGGCGATGTAACCGTCCAGAACATCGGTAAGCCCGCCGGCAAGGAAAAGCAGCACCGCAACGATGTAGTTGCGTACGCTGAGGAAATATCCAAATACAGGTATCAGCAGAAACCGCAATACTGTCAGTATGTTCGGGATATTCATGTTTCACCGCCTGTCTCGTTTATACAGAATAGTTTACCATACAAATCCGCTGTTGTACAATCAAGCGGTCCGTGATATTATACGGGCGGCGGGATCAAATGTCTTTTGCCGCCCTTTCTATCAGTTCATATACGTCGGGCATGTATTTTTTGATGTTAACTGGCTTCAGATCCCGCCTTGTCCAGCAGTGCAGCGTCTCACCCTCGGCAAGCACCCTGCCGTCTTCCGCCCGCACAGCCTGATAGCTGAAGCACAGCCTTGTTCCGGTGTACTCCTTTATGCTCGTCCTTATTATTATGTTGTCTTCATACCTGGCAAATCCCATGTACCGGCACCTGAGCTCAAGCAGCGGGAGCATCGCTCCTTTCTGCTCGATCACCGAATAGGGCATGCCCACCTTTTTTATGAAATCCGTCCTTCCGGCTTCGAACCATACCGGGTAATTGGAATGGTGCACCACGCCCATCTGGTCTGTCTCCGCGTATCTCACAACAAGTGGAGTTTCAGATACGAACATGATTCCTCCCCTATCCTGCATCCTTTCCAAAAATTAAGCCCGTGTCATTGAATACACGGGTCTTACTCGAGTTATCCGTTTGCGCGGCCCCATCAGTAGCCCTTTTCGATAATGACACTGTGGGCTTCCTCCACTTCGGCTTCCGGAACCAGCACTTCATAGTAATTGTCGCTGTTGTCATGACTTTTGCTGATCGGTCTCAGTTTCACGAGAATTCCTTCCTCAGTGAGCAACTCCTGCAGTGCGGTCGCTATTTCCTTGCTTTGTGCCATGTATACTACAGTCCACATAAAAAACACGCCCCTTTTCGGACTATTCACCGGAAATGATCTCACCGTGGCGGCATAATATCCTTGATTTACCTCTCACCTTTATCGCCGAAGTGTTCTCAGTAAACTGTGCCAGCAAAACCTCTCCCTTATCGAGTTTTTCCGTATGATGGAACTTGGTGTCCCTGCCTCTGGTAAGACCTATGACGTTTACGCCGTTTTCTTCAGCCTTTACTACGATGAATTCTCCCATCAGCCTGTCCAGCTCCCACTCCAAATAAACCACCTCGAAATTACTATATATTATTTCACCTGAAAAATCAACATGGTATTTGGGCATCTCAGACGGCAAAACCCTATTGCAGAGCGCTTTTCCGAATTTTCACCCCTTTTGCCGGTCCTTCGCCACCAGCCTGACGTTTTCCTCCCCGAACCTTTCCGCAAGCTCTCTTCGCAGTGTTTCACACCAATCGACGCGATATTCCCCGATATCCATTTTGGAAATATTTCCCACAGCGTCAGCATGGCAAAATACCACGGGGATTTTCCCGCTGAAGAATTTAAGCAATGAAAGCGCCGATCTCATCTCGCTGCTGTTTTCAGGCAGGCTGCTTTTTATATAGAGTATCTCCTGACGCCCCGTTCCGGGCGACGGGCTGTTCTCCCCGTTGGCATCGCCGTTGCCGTTGCCCTGCGCCTCCTTTTTCCTCAGCAGCCTGACGTTTTCGCATATGATTTTGGGCGCTTCTTCTTCCTTTATACTGATCCGTCCGTCTATAACCACAGTATTGTCACCGGCCAGCAGGTTCCTGTACCTGCTCAGCACTGTCGGGAACACGATCACTTCCATGCTCCCGTACAGGTCCTCGAGCGTCACGAAAGCCATCAGGTTGTTGCTCCTGGTCGTTTTGGCCTTTACATCGGCGATAATGCCGCCCACCGTGACAAGCATCCCGTCGATAAGTCCCGTCCCGTCCGAGCCTTCAACCTCACCTTCGCTGCCGTGCGAATTGATGTCCCTGCTGTTGACCGTAACCTGTTCCATCAGTTCATCCCTGAACTCATCAAGGGGATGGCCGGATATGTACAGGCCCAGCATCTCTTTTTCCATCGAAAGCAGCATTTCCCTTGAAAATTCTTTAAGATCGGGATAACTTTCCTCGGCCTTCATCGATCCCATCTGCCCGGACATCTCGAACAGCGACATCTGTCCTTCCACCCTGTTCCTTTTGCTCTGTTGGGCGCTTTCAAGAAGCTTTTCATAAACGGCCATCATTTTAGACCTGTACACTCCGAACGAGTCGAACGCTCCGCATTTTATAAGGCTTTCGACGCATCTCTTGTTGATATCCCTCTCCCCGATGCGCTCGCAAAAATCGTAGAAGCTTTTGAACGGCCCCCTGCTGTTCCTTTCATCGATCAGTTCGCGCACGGCGTTTTCTCCGACATTCTTGACGGCGGCCATCCCGAACCTTATCTTGCCGTTCACCACCGTGAACCTGACGTCGCTCTCGTTGACGTCCGGCGGCAGCACCTCGATGCCTTCCTGCCTGCACTCCTGCACATAGAATGAAATCTTGTCGCTGTTGCCGACGAAGCTGTTGAGCGTCGCCGCCATGAACTCGACCGGGTAGTAATGCTTGAGCCAGGCGGTCTGGTAAGCCACGACTGCATACGCCGCCGCGTGGGACTTGTTGAAGGCATAGCTGGCAAAATCCATCATCTGGTCGAATATCCTGCTTGCCGTCTTCTCGTCGACGCCGTTCCTGACGGCGCCTTCCACGATCACGTTGCCCTCGTCGTCAGTTATGCCGTAGATGAAATTCTCGCGTTCCTTCTCCATGATGTCATGTTTTTTCTTTGCCATGGCCCTGCGCACCAGGTCCGACCTGCCGTACGAGTATCCGGCAAGTTCCCGTACTATCTGCATCACCTGCTCCTGGTACACGATGCACCCGTACGTCACATCAAGTATCTTCTCCAGCAGCGGGTGTTCATACGTGACCTGGTCCGGGTTGTTCTTGTTCCTGATGTACTTGGGTATGGAGTCCATCGGGCCCGGCCTGTACAGCGAAATGCCCGCTATTATGTCCTCGAGGGAAGACGGCTGCAGTTCCTTCATGAACTGGGTCATCCCGGCGCTTTCAAGCTGGAATATGCCCGACGTCCTGCCCTCGCCAATGAGCCTGTAGACGTTGGGGTCGTTCATGTCGAGATTGTCGATATCCACCCTGACGCCGTGGTTTTTTTGCACCAGGTCCACCGCGTCCCTTATCACGGTCAGCGTCCGGAGCCCGAGAAAGTCCATCTTGAGCAGTCCGAGCTCCTCCAGTTGACCCATCGGGAACTGGGTCGTAATGATGTCATCGTTTTTTTGCAGCGGTACATACTCCGTTATCGGGTCTTTTGAAATGACGACGCCCGCCGCATGGGTACTGGCATGCCTTGGCATCCCTTCGAGCAGCTTTGCGGTGTTTATGAGTTCGGCGGTGGTTTCGTCCTCTTCATACCTTGCCTTGAGTTCCGGGTTCAGTTCCAGCGCCTTGTCTATGGTCATCCCGATCTGGAACGGGATCATCTTGGCTATCTGGTCGGCCTCTGCGTACGGGATGTCCAGCGCCCGGCCCACGTCCCTTATGACGGCCCGCGCCGCCATCGTACCGAACGTGATGATCTGCGCCACCCTGTCTTCCCCGTACTTGTGAACGACATAATCGATGACCTCGGAACGCCGTTCATAGCAGAAATCGATATCGATATCGGGCATCGTAACCCTTTCCGGGTTGAGGAACCTTTCAAACAGGAGGCTGTATCTTATCGGGTCTACGCTGGTTATCTCGAGCGTATAGGCTACGAGGCTGCCCGCGGCCGAGCCCCTGCCCGGTCCGACGCGTATCCCGTTTTCCCTTGCATACCTGATAAAATCCCAGACGATAAGGAAATAATCCACGTATCCCATTTGCCTGATGACCTGCAGTTCGTATTCGAGCCTCTGGCGGTATTCCGGGCTGGACGCGGCTTCACCGCAACGCTTTTTCAGCCCCTCTTCACAGAGGCTGCAAAGGAACTCGTAAGGATCCCTGTTGCCGGGGACATCGAACTTTGGGAGGTGGAGCCTGTTGAACTCAAGTTCGACATTGCATCTTTCGGCTATCCTGACAGTGTTCTCGATGGCTTCGGGTATATTCCTGAACGCTTCGGCCATTTCCTCGGGCGACTTTATGTAAAGCTGGTCGGAATCGAACCTCATGCGGTCCTCATCCGTGATCTTCTTTCCTGTCTGGATGCAAAGGAGCACTTCATGGGCTTTTGCGTCCTCGCGCCTGAGATAATGGGCGTCATTTGTGGCGACCAGCGGTATGCCGGTCTCCCTCGACAGCCTGATCAGGCCCTGGTTGACCAGGTTCTGCTCTCTCAGCCCGTTGTTCTGCAATTCAAGGTAGAAGTTTCCCTGGCCGAAAATCCTGTTGAATTCGAGGGCTTTTTCACGAGCCTTGTCATAATTCCCGTCCAGGATGGCAGCGGGTATGTCTCCCGACAGGCATGCACTAAGAGCGATGAGGCCGCGGGAGTATTTCCCGAGGACTTCCATGTCGATCCTCGGCTTGTAGTAAAATCCCTCGGTAAAGCCTATGGAGACGATCTTCATGAGGTTCCTGTAACCTTCATTGTCCATGGCAAGCAGCACGAGATGGCCCTGGTCGGCATCGATGCCGGGCTGCCTGTCAAAACGCGTCCGCTTCGCGGTATACACCTCGCAGCCCAGTATCGGTTTTATGCCATTTTTGATGGCTTCTTTATAAAAATCCACCACTCCGTACATGACGCCATGGTCCGTGATGGCCAGCGCATCCATGCCGAGTTCCGCGGTCCTGGCTATCAGGTCGCGTATCCTGTTGGCCCCGTCAAGGAGACTGTATTCGGTATGGACGTGCAAATGGACGAAAGACATAGGTAAGGGGGACACTCCTCTCCATGTAGTAGTGCTCCGCGGGATGAGGAGTATCTCTGTCCGATAATCCGGACACTCCTCATCCCTCCCTACTAATTTTACTTCTCTTATGAGAAAAAAGAAAGATTCAAAAGGGGACACTTCTCGTCCCGCAAAGCTAGACTTCCCGCAGAGACCGATACTAAGGTAAGAGGGACACTTCTCTGCAAGGAGAAAGCCTTTGCGGGATGAGAAGTGTCCCTATATCTCGCATGTATCTACGATGAAGATGCCTGTATCCTCAGAGAGGTCGACTTCCTTCGTCCGGCGCTTCATGTCCTCATCATAGACGATACGCACAACAGGGCGTGTGGGCACTCTCCTGTTGTGCTTCACGACAATGGCGCGTTCCCTGGTGTTGAGCAGTACGCCCGTTCCCACCGGGTATATGGTCACGAACCTGACGAAATTCTCGACGACCAGGGGGTCGAAATGGTGGATGCCAAGGGAAGTTATATATTCATAGACTTCAAGGGCTTTGAGCTTCTTCCTGTAAACACGGTCCGAAGTAAGGGCGTCATATACATCTGCCACCGCCACTATCCTGGCATATACCTGTATTTCTTCGTTTTTGAGGCGGAACGGATAACCGCTGCCGTCATACCTTTCATGGTGGCCCAGTGCGATATATGACGACGAGAGGTACAACTGCCCGCTCTTTTTCAGCAGTTCATACCCGAGTATTGTATGCCTTTTTATTTCCTCGAATTCCTTCATGGTAAGCTGGCCCGGTTTTTTCAGTATCTCCCTTGGGATGCAGAGTTTGCCTATATCGTGGAGTATGGCGCCAAGCCCGAGTTCGCGCAGTTGGACGGTGTCAAACCCCAGGCCTATGCCGGTTATTATCGAAAGGATACAGACACTGACAGAATGCTTGAAAGTATAGTCATCCACCGTCTTTATCTCAGTAAGGTTGTACAGGATGTCATCATTCGCGAGCAGTTCGTCAACGATCCTGTTCACGATCGCCTTGACATTTTCCACGTCGATGGTGTCAGAAAAGCTGTACCCGGTCATTATGTCCTTTACCAGCACCACCGCTTCATTGCGCGTGGTTTCGCTCACGACGTCGCGGACCTCGATGCCTTCCGACAGGCCGTCTTCCAGGTATATCTCATTTATACCGCGTTTTTTGAGCATTTCCAGGTAGCTTTCTTTCAGTTCGACGCCCTGCATGAGCAAAACCCCGCCATCGGAGCTGAATACCGTGCGGGCAAGCTTTGCACCGGCAGGCACCGAGTCGACCCTCACTCTTCTCATTAGTTCCTCCGGTCTTATTCTTTTGTGTATTCATGGCTTTTGGCATAATAGTCAGATATTCGACATAACAGTATAAAATCCTTCACGGTTTCGGCTGTTTTAAAATTTTCTCCGGGCAATAATCTACCATAAGCCTTTTTATGGTATAATATGCATATATAGCCATAAAGGGGTTTTTGCCATGATCAGGACTTTGACCGGGTATGCCGCAATACACGGATTGCTGGCCCGGATAACTGCAAAAGCCGGGAAAGCACTAAAGCGCCTCCTGTCTTTCAGGTTCAGCGACCTTCTGTCTGAAGACATGAAATACCAGTTGCATTTTTTCAGGAATTACCTGCCCGAACTGTACCGCAGGCACGTCAAAAGGTATCATAAAAACTGCCTCTTCTGCTCCAGGCTCATAAAGTCGGGATGCCACCGGTACTGCCTCAAGTGCGGCGCCGGCACGTACATAAAGTGCTGCCCTCCGTTGCCGGGCCTCCTGTACGCAGTTCCCGTGGACACGGATGAAGGGGATGGGCTGCCGGTCCCATGGTATTTCAAAAAAACGTGCCCGGGCTTCAAAAGGCTGCCCCTGTACCTGTATTGGCGCAACATGTATTCAGTGTTCCACTCGATAGCCCTCAGCAATTATGAAACTCTCGAAGGACTGGAAAGAGGTCTGTCCTCCGGCACAAGGCCGTGCCACATATGCGCGACCGTCGATTACGGCCTTTACAGGCGTTGCACGGGCCGGCCGGATTTCGATGCTAAAGCCCCATGCACAAGGATCGCTCGTGAACTGAAAAAAATCTACATGAGCCAGCCGGTCGGCAGGCAGAAAGCCTCAAGATCGGCGGTATAGGAAAACCATCAGCACGGAGGTCCTTGCATGCCGCGCACTTAAAACCGCAGCGCCGGAACCGTCCGACGCTGCGGTCACCATGTCGCGGGATCGCCTGTATAGCTGCCATCATAGTCCAAGCAGGCTGCTTATCAGCCCCGTTACACTGCCCTTTATCTTCTCAAGCCTGTGCTGTGCTTCTTCCATCGTTTTTTCCGCTACGCCGTAATATATCTTTATTTTCGGCTCCGTGCCGGACGGCCTGATGCAGAACCATGACCGGTCCTCCAGTTCATAGTACAGTACGTTGGATTCCGGCAAATCGAGTGCTGTGATGCTTCCGTCGGCCAGGCACCTCCTCCTGCCCGACAGGTAATCCCTGACGGCCCTGATTTCGCAACCTTCGAGATCATATGACTCCATGCCTCTGAGAGTGTCCATCGCATCGCCGATCTTTTCCAGGCCTTCCTTCCCTTCCAGCGTGAACGAGGTGATGCCCTCGACATAATACCCGTACTTGCGGAAGATCTCCTGCAGCCCTTCATACAGGGACATGCCCCTGTTCCTGTAATAAGCGGCCATCTCGCATATGAGCATGCTTGCCACCACCGCGTCCTTGTCCCTTGCAAAGGTACCGGCCAGGTACCCGTAACTCTCCTCGAAACCAAAGAGGAATTTCTTGATCCCCGGATCGTCGAGTTCCTTTATCTTTTCTCCTATGAATTTGAAGCCAGTCAGCACCTCTATCAGTTCGACGCCGTAATGGCCCGCTATCTGCCTTGCAAGTTCGCTGGTAACTATGGTCTTTACGACAAAGCCGTTTTCAGGCAGGCATCCGGCTGCCTTTTTCTGCGACAATATATATTCCATCAGCAGGCACCCGGTCTGGTTGCCCGTGAGTACCACGTATTCGCCGGCTGAATTCCTTACGACGACCCCTACCCTGTCGCAGTCGGGATCCGTGCCGATTATCAGGTCCACATCTTCCTTCCGGGCAAGATCTATCGCCAGCCTGAACGCTTCCTTCTCCTCGGGGTTCGGATACTTCACTGTGCTGAACTCGGGATCGGGAAGTTCCTGTTCCTTCACCACGAGCACGTTTTTGAAGCCTGCCTCGGCAAGGATCCTCCTGACCGGTTTGTTGCCGGAACCGTGCAGCGGTGTGTAAACGATCTTCATCGAATCTGCGGCCTTCTCGATCTCGCCGGGATCCACCAGCAGGGTTTTCAGGCTTTCGATATAAACGTCGTCCACATCCCTGCCGATCATCCTGATCAGGCCATTTTCCACCGCCTCTTTTCCATCGGCAGGCTTAATCGTCGTGATGTCGGTTATGGCACCGATCTCCCTGAGGACCGCTTCGGACCCTTCGGGCGGGAGCTGTCCTCCATCCTCTCCATAGACCTTGTAGCCGTTATACTGCTTCGGGTTATGGCTCGCCGTGATCACCACGCCGGCGGCGGCCCCGAGATGCCGGACGGCAAATGAGAGCTCAGGAGTCGGGCGGAGTTCGTCAAAGAGGTACGAGACGATATTGTTTGCCGCAAACACCCTTGCGGCTTCCATAGCGAACTCGGGCGACTTATGCCTGGAATCGTACGCTATCACCACGCCACGCACCTCTGCATCCTCCACGTTTTTTAGAAGGTAATTCGCAAGTCCCTGGGAAGCCTTCCTTACAGTATATATGTTCATCCTGTTCGTACCTGCTCCGATTATGCCCCGAAGGCCCCCGGTGCCGAATTCCAGGTCCCTGTAGAACCTCTCTTCTATCTCGTCAGGGTCATTGCTGATCCTGGCCAGTTCCTCCCTGGTTTCTTCATCGAAGTAATCGTTCTGCATCCAAAACTCATATACTTCCCTGCTCTTCATGGTATCCCTCCGGATGTAGCTTGATAGTTGTTCACCTTGATTATTTTACCATAAAAAAAGTGAAATAAAAGTAAAACAAAGGCTGCGGCCCCGATAAAAAAAAGGGCTGCTGCCCTTGTTCACGCTGCTGCCCTTGCTTACAGTATTATGCATATCAGCCCGCCGCTGCCCTCGTTGATGATCCTCTGGAGCGTCTCCTGCAGTTTCTGCCGGGCGTCCTCCGGCATCCTCATGAGCTTGTTGTGCAGGCCTTCGCTCACCAGTTCGTGCAGGGATTTGCCGAAAATGTTGGATTCCCATATCCTGCCAGGCTCGTTCTCGAATTCTTTGAGCAGGTATTTGACGAGTTCCTCGGACTGTTTTTCGGTGCCCACGAGGGGTGCTATCTCGGTCTCGATATCCGCCCGGATCATATGTATCGAGGGTGCGCTGGCCTTGAGCTTGACACCGAACCTGTTGCCCTGCTTTATGATTTCGGGCTCATCCAGCGTCATCTCCTCCATCTGCGGGGTCACGACGCCATAGCCCCTTACCTTCACTTCATGCAGCGCATACTCCACCCGTTCGTATTCCTTCCTGATCCTGGCCAGTTCCTTCATCATCCCCATCAGCATGTGCTCGTTCTCGATCCGCAGTCCCGTGATATCGCTGAGAACGCTGTAGAACAGGCCGTCGGGCGTCTGCAGGTCCATGAGTATGTTGCCCGAGCCGGCGTTTATTTCGACCAGGTCGGCCTTTCCGACGAACTCATAGTCGGAGAATTTCCTCAGCGACTCTTTTGCCTCACGGATCCTCTGTACCCCTTCGAATACGTTCCTCACTGCCTCAAGCATGTCGACCCTGAGCCAGTGGTCCTGTTCGAGGGCCTCCACCCATCCCGGTATGCTGATGCCTATCTCGCGCACGGGGAATTCATAAAGGATCCGCTCCATGATCGCGGCTATGTCTTCGATCTGCATCTGGGCGCAGTTGACGCTGATGACCGGCACTTCATATCTCTCTTCGAGTTCCTGCCTCAGCTTCTCGGTCTCCTCGTCCTTCGGCACTACCGAGTTGAGGACGATCACGAAAGGCTTGTTTATTTCCTTGAGTTCGTTTACCACACGCCTCTCCGCTTCGACGTAATCTTCCCTGTCGATATCTGTTATGGTCCCATCGCAGGTCACCAGGAGCCCTATGGTAGAGTGATCGTTTATCACCTTCCTGGTCCCGATTTCAGCCGCCTGTTCAAACGGTATCTGGTAGTCGAACCACGGCGTGGAAACCATTCTCGGCGCGTTGTTCTCAAGGTAACCCAATGCCCCCCTGACAAGGTAACCGACGCAGTCGACCATCCTGACCTTCAGTTTCAGCGCTTCATCGAGCGTTATTTCAACTGCCTCATTAGGCACGAATTTGGGCTCCGTGGTCATGATCGTACGTCCTGTGGCACTCTGGGGCAATTCATCCTTGGCTCTTTCACGGCTGTATACATTCTCTATGTTCGGTATGACGAGCAGATCCATGAACCTCTTGATCAGGGTCGATTTTCCTGTCCTGACGGGGCCCACGACGCCTATGTATATGTCTCCCTGTGTGCGTTCAGCGATCTGCTGGTATATATCATGATACCTTTCCACCCGATAACCCCCCTTAATATATGGATATGCAAATGCCGGGATTCACAATTAATATATGTCCGTAAAATGCTAATATTACAAAAAGAAGGGGGGTTGGGTCCCGCTATTTGCCGGGGGTGAAGACCTTAAGGCTCCTGTGGCGGAACTGCACGTCTATCGGCAGTCCCTTCCACTCTTCACCGTCAACGCTGAGGTTGAAGCCGGTGTCGCCTTCGATCCTGCATGTGCTTGTCCTGATCCACATTACGTTCCTGTCGTTCATGAAATCATTGTTGAGTACCTTGAAAAAGAGCGCAGCCATTTCGACATGCAGGCAGTTTTTCACCAGCAGTATGTCCATATATCCGTCCGACAGGTCTGCTTCCTCCACAAGGTTCCAGAAACCCGCTGCGTGCCTGCCGTTGAGTATCACGAACAGAAGGAACTCGCCTTCCACCGCCTCGACGTCCGTGGTAAGTTTCAGCCTGATGGGCTTCAGGTTTGCAAGTTCGCCCAGGGCTGTCAGGTAGTAGGCAAGCGGGCCCAGTCTTTTTTTCAGTTCGTTGTCCGTGCTGTAGGATACATCTACGAAATTGCCCCCGGCACATGTGTTGAGGAAGAACTTCTCCCCGTTGATAAGGCCTGTGTCGATCTCGGTGATGTTGCCGGAAAAAATGATGTCGAGGCACTTTTTCATTTCAGCCGGTATGTTCAGGCTGCGTGCAAAATCATTGCATGTGCCCGCCGGTATGACTCCGACGGGTATATCGATACCGTTGCCGAGAAGTATGGAAGCGATCGAATTGACCGTCCCGTCTCCTCCGGATACCACGACACAATCGAATCTATCGTCCAGCAGGACCTTTTCCAGTTCCGGGGCCGTGTTCATGCTCAGCCTGAAAGGCACTGCCAGCGTGCCGTTTTCATTGAAACGGCCGACTATGTAGTCCAGTTTCCTTGGTACATTCCTGTTTCCCGAAAGGGGATTGTATACGATCAAAGCCTTTTTCATGATGCATCCTCCGGTAAGTACTCTAAACAGCTTTATCTTACGCCATTTTATATTTTAAATCAATCGTCACTGTCCGGTCATGCACTACGACCGAACCCACCGCCGCCGACGCCATCTCGTTCGTCAGTTCTCCCTTTTCCAGCCTTTCCGTGACGCTTTTCAGCAAGAGGCCGATATCGGGACGCCTTCCATTTTCTTTCGCAAGGTTTTCCAGTTCATTTTCCAGCGCTTTTATGTGCTTTTCCAGCTGAAGGTTCATCCTTTCGAACAACTGTACTGATATACGTCCCTCCAGCCTGTCCCTGTACAGCATCTCCTGCCTGCGCAGCAGGTTTTCGAGCCGTGCTTTCGTATCGTCATGGATGCTGCGCCGTTCATCGGCTTCGCCCCACGACAGGGTTTCTTCAAGTTTCCCGGACGCCGCCTCCCGCCTGAAAAGGGCCAGCAGTTCATTGCAAATATGCCCGACGATTTCCCGCTCATATATGAAATGGCTCGTACATGCCTCACGCCCGTTCCTGCAGTAGTTGCCGCAGACATATGCGATCCCGCTCCTGCGTCTTCGGGCATACATCGCACTGCCGCAGTCGCCGCAGTATATGAGGCCGCTGAGGACATGGCGCATCTTTCCGCGTACTTTACTGCCTCCGTTCCTGCCCATCCTCAGTGCCTGCACCTTTTCGAAGATCTCCCTGGGCACCAGTGCTTCATGGGTCCCTTCTGTGATGACCCACCTGCTTTCGGGAAGCCTTCTCGTCTTTTTGCTTTTGAAGCTCACCTTCTCGCTGACGCCCTGGACCGTATCACCTATATATACGCGGGAACTCAGGATGCGTCTGACCGTTATCCTGTTCCAGCCCCTGTCTCCGGGGGAGGCGTAGCCTTTTTCATCAAGGTATTTCGATATCGCCGTATATCCCATCCCTGAAAGGTACAGGCTGTATATCCGCCTGACGACATGGGCTTCCTGTTCGTCAATGACCAGCCTGTTTTTTTCAGCGCCGGACTTCCTGTAGCCGAAAGGAGCCTTCCCCAGGTATTCGCCTTTCTGGATCTTGAACCTGAGCGCCGCCCGGATCTTTCTCGATATGTCCCTCACATACCTTTCGTTCACCCAGGTTTCTATCCCCAGCATGTCGCTGTCCACCAGGCTGTCGAACCGTCCGTCGGCGGTAACGACCCTGACGCCGTTCTCTTCGAAGAAATCTATCAGCTGCAGTGTCGCCGCATTGTTCCTTCCCAGGCGGGACAGGTCCTTCACCAGCACCACGTCGATCATGCCTTTCAGTATGTCTTCCTTCATCCTGTCCAGTCCCGGCCTGTGCACGGCCGACCCTGAAACATTATCATCCATGTACACGGCGGTCACCGTGCCCAGCCCGTTCGCCTCCGCATGGGCAAGCAGCATGTCGCGCTGGTTTTCGATGGACTCGAAATTTTCCCTGTTGTCATCCCTGCTTATCCTGGCATATACCGCCACCCTGTCTGTTTTCGCGGGTTTCCTCATCTCTGCGCCACCTCCCGCCTTCCCGTGCCGCGGTATCCATCGGTCCGTTTTCACCCGCCGCAAGTTTAAGCAGCCTTATGATGACCTCCCGCGCGTCCAGTTCTCCCGTGTACCTGATGACATATCTCCTTTCGGCAGAACGCTTTTTCCCCAATGCATCCTCCGGCATATTATGGCCGAAACTCTGGTATTATATATATTTCAGACATTTTGTCCCATATCGGTGTCAATTGCATCATTCATGCTTCTTTGAAAAAACTCCTGAGTTCATACAGCCCCCACCTGCACTGCAGGTATTTTCCCGCAAGTGCTTTGTCCAGTATCGACTCATGCAGGCGTACCCTTGATGCGAATGCCTTCTTGTTGATATGCCTGAACGCCGCCGGCCCCTTCCTGAAAAATTCTCTCCTCAGCTCACATATTTCGCTGGTGATCGTAAAAATGATATCCTCCCTCTGCTCAAGGCACTTTATCAGCCATACGGCGCTGCTGAGCCATTCGTTCACATGCCCGGACGCCGGGATACAATTGCCGTACAGGCCGGATATGAAATTTTCTGAAATGCATATGCTTGGGAATGCTTCCGGATTGTATACGACCAGCAGTTCACCGCCTATGTCCCTTACGAAGACATCCGGCAATGCCCTGCTCACCGGTTCGTTGCAGCGGTAATTGCGGCCTGGTTTCGGTTCAAGGCCCCTTATCTTGCGAAAGAGTTCGTAGACCCGGGCGACGCTGAGCCCGGTCTCTTCAGCGATGCGGGCAGCGTCATTGCATGCGACAGCATCCAGGAAATATTCGACTATGATTTCCGCATCCCTGTCACGCCTGTCAAGCTGCCTGAGTTGTATGAGCAGGCACTCGCCGAGGTTTCTTGCACAAATGCCCGGCGGTTCAAAAGACTGGAGTTTTTCCAGCACCTCCAGCACCTTGCTTTCAGGAACACCCAGGTGGGCTGCAGCTTCGGCAGTGTCCGCCTTCATGTATCCGTTGCTGTCGGTGTTGTCGATAAGGTATTCTCCTATGGCGTAACTTTTCCTGTCCAGGCAAAGTGCATCGAGCTGGACCAGGAGATGCTGCTTGAGCGTGAGTACTTTCTCAGGCTGTTCGGCCACGGGATCAGCCGTTTCGGTGTATTGGCGGAGATCAACAGGATCGGCTGCTTCTTCGAGCGCGGGGTTCGTATCCAACTGGTCGATCACGTACTGAAAGAGCTCCCGCGAATCCATTTCGAGTATTTCGATCGCCTGCTTCAACTGGGGTGTCAGCAATAGCTTCTGTGAACGGACTTTACCGAGATCGACGGTGAATTCCATAAAGGGCCACCTCAAAAATAGGTTATATTGTATTATATAACCCCCGGGGCTCCTTTAGTAATGCGGGCAGGCCATAAAATATACCGCACCGTCAGATCGCAAATTTTGTGGCCATCATCACGAACAGGGTCATGATCATAAGCACTGCATATATCGACACCACTGCCGCTACAGGCCAGTGTCCGGCCACTGTCTTCAGGTCCTGTCCGGGTCGGGAGATCGGCGGGATGATCTCAGTCTTGCCCTCGGTGACGCCCCTGAACAGGTGCAGGAGCACAGCAGCAACGGCAAGAGCGGGGATCCCCACGGCAATGAAGCCCAGCAGTTCCTGTCCCGTCAGCATCAGGCGTTCGGATGAAGACTGGTCGGCCCAGAAGTACTGGATCAGTTCCGCGATAAGATTGTTCAGGAAATGGGCCAGTATACCTGCGAATATGGATCCCGTCCGAACGACGTAATAGCCGAAAACCAGGCCGAGCAGCACAGGTCCTGCCAGGTTCGTGATATCGAAGTGGATAAGTCCGAACAAAACCGCAACGATAACGACAGCCCTGTAGGAACCGCGCCTTTCATAAGCTGTCAGCAGCAAGCCGCGGTGCAGCAGTTCCTCGCATATCCCGGGCATCACGGCAACGATAGCGATACCGACGGCCAGGTCACTGGGGGTTTCAAGCGCCGGCAGGGTCTGCTTCGGCAGTTCGGCTATGAACTGCAGCCCGTATATCACGATACCGTTGAGCATCACGGCCCCCAGGTACAACGGAACAGCCAAAAGCACTATGAGAAGAGCAGGAGCGATTTCCAGCTTCCTGATCCTGAAAGTCTCCCTGATATCTATCCTGTTCAAAATACAGTAGACTGCTGCAAAGGAACCGATAAGGACCTGGTTGATCATTAAGACGTAATACGGATTCCGGATAAATATATCTCCGAACAGTATCGATGCAACGAACTGGTATCCCAGCAGCACGACAGTCAGAACAAAAAACAGTACGTTCGCTCCTGTCAGCGTCAGCTTGTTTTTCATCAGACTAACCCTTTCCTTCAAAGTTCATTTTTTACATCCGTTCCTGCCTTCGACCCGGGCACACTATCGCTCTTATCTCCGTGACCACCATATCCAGCCTGAAATCATGCCTGTCCGCCGGCAGTCCGTCAGCAAGCTGTATCTCAAAAGCAGCGCCTATTTTCAGGCAATCAGGACGCAACAGTGGCAACAGCCTGTCATAACAGCCTGCGCCGTAACCGATCCTGTTCCCTGCGGCATCAAATGCGACACCGGGCACCACGGCAAGGTCTATTTCACGGGGATCCAGCAGCCGTGCCTTTGAGGGATCAGGTTCGAGTATCCCTTTAAAGCCCGGCACGACATCGGCAACAGGATCTTTTATGGCATATATGGCGAGCCTGCAACCTTTCCCCTCTTCTTTTTCGACTTTCGGCAGCGCCACAGTCTTGCCGTCCCTGATGCACCTGCATATAAACGGACCCGTGGACACCTCATTGCCGAAAGACATGTAAGCGAGGACCACGTTCGCATTCCTGTACCGGTCAAGCAAGCATATCCCTGCGAACAGTGACTCGCTTTTCTCCCTGACCTCATCTCCGCTAAGGCGGCTGCGCCTTTCAATATAATACTTCCTTAATTCCTTTTTTGTTTCCATAAACCGCCCCCCGTATTGCAAAGACCGTACACTGTCGCTGCCGGAGCCGGTCCGTCATCCGGTGCGGCCTGCTGTCAGCGCCTGAGCAGCAACTCTTTCAGCGGCTGCAGTACACACGAAGAAAGGATGTACAGCAGCGCCAGCGCAGATATGCTCCCCAGTGCTGTCATGAAGCGTATCTTCCACATGGCCGCCGTACTGCCCCTTTTGATCAGCGTGAAAACGAACCTCGATACCAGCGCCAGCAAGGCAGTAACATAAACCAGGCCTGCTGCAATGTAGTGCATCTTTCCATACAGGATCGATATGCAGACAAATAACCCGGCTCCATAAATGATCATCAGTTCGGTCCACTTTTTAAGCACCGGGATGTCATTCCGTCCGTCAGGCCTGAAATTGGCAGCAGGTACGAGCAGCACGGGTATAGGAAGGCCGAAAAACAAACCTGTGAACAGCCTGACAGCGTTATTCGTCTCTATGATCCCCGCATACGACAGCATGCCGTCGAGCACCATTGGAACCATCATGACGGTCATCGCCACCGTCGGAGCCAGCCCGGGAGGTTTTTGAGCATCCAGCCTGCGCGTTATGGCGAGATACGCAAAGGCCGTGAATATCCCCGCGTATATCCCCGTGTCACGCGCGCATACCGGGAGCATAAAGCCACCGGCCGTCAGCGTCCTTTCCGGGAGCTGATGGCAAATGAGCGAACCTGCGAGATCAAAGACTTCCTTCAGCAAAGATACCATCCCAAACAGGTCCTTTTCATCAAAAGATGGGCTCCAGGAGTCCCAGCAGGAAACAGCCCAGGCATGCCAGAATGAACAGGGCAAGGTTCGCCACCAGAAGTGCCGTCCCGAAAGACCTCCTGTCACTGTCATCGTCGGAACTCATAAAGACGATGGCGGTTATGATGCCCGCGATCTGGCCAAATCCCGGCACCATGGCGAAAAGCAGGGTCAGGAATACCTTCAGCCCGTTGCTGAGCGGGGCACGCACACCGCTTTTCATCATGTTCGGCCCGGGTCCCGGCACGCCGCCGGCATCAAAGGTCCTGTCCGCGCCGTCATCAGCGGCAGTTTCGAGCATGCTGGCGCAGTAAGGACAGCGGACGGCATCCGACGGTATACTCTCGCCGCAGAATGCGCAGTTTTTCATTGAATTGTTATACAAAAGCCTGCCTCCTCACTGTATATCATAAAGGATACTATTCTCCCGGCAGCTGCAAAAACCCTTTTTTTTGCCGCACGGATTTGAAAAAACCGTCCTGTCTTCACATAAACATCATATTTTCGATGTATTTTTCGGAAAAAATGCGTGAAGCCGAAAGTTCGACATATCTGATCTTCCTTGCTATCTGCTCCGCGCTCCTTAGCATCTGCCGCGAAAGGAGGCATTCCGAAGCCCCCGATCCGGATGCGTTGCCGACTGCCTCGACCCTGTCCGCAAGCTGCCGGGGCAAAAGGCCGATCCTCGCCGCACTCCCGATGTGTATCGTGCTGCCGAAGCCTCCGGCCAGGAAAACTTTGCCTATATCATCATAACTGATGCCCGCCTCGGCCACCAGCGTCTCGATCCCCGCGGCAATCGCGGCCTTGGCGTTCTGTATCCCGCGTATGTCTTTCTGTGTGATGGTTATTGGTCCGGCGATGCCTGTCTCCTGTTCCGGGACCAGGACAAACGACCTCATGCCGCCAGTCACCGTGAACCTTTCCCTTACCTCCCGGGGCAGACCGGCTGCAGTTCTTTCATCAGCAAGCGCACCCGTTTCATCGATCGCCCCTGCGTCAAGGAGCGCTGCGACTGTGTCCACGATCCCCGATCCGCAAATGCCCCTTGCCGCAGTATTTCCTATCACAGTATACCTGAAACCCTGAAGTTTGAACGAGTCGACAGCGCCAGTCACCCCGCCCATGCCGAAAGTGATGTCCGCTCCCTCAAAAGCAGGCCCGGCTGCCGCTGAGCAGGCGATCATACCATCTGTGCCGCCAAGTACGATCTCCCCGTTGGTGCCTATATCCACCAGCAGCGAGATCCCGTCCCTCTCGTACATGCCGCTGGAAAGGACGGCAGATACCGTATCTGCGCCTACGTATGCAGAAACACACGGAAGCAGGATGGCCTGGCCGCATTCGTTCATTTCTATGCCGAGGTCATCGGCATCAAGGCGCAGGGTCCTGCAGGTGACCGGTATGAACGGTGATACGGCGATACCGGATGCATCGAGCCCGGCCAGTAGATGCAGCATGGTGGTGTTGCCGCTGAACACGGCGGCATATATGTCTTTAACATCGATCCCGGCTTCTTTTGCAAGCTGCCTGGTCAGTCCATTCACGCACTCCGCTGCCAGGTTCTTCATCTCATCCGCTGCCTGCCGGGACGCTTTTGCACGGTCGATCCTCGAGATCACGTCCGCGCCGAACTTCCGCTGGGGATTCATCATCGAAGCAGCACCGAGGAGTTTCCCGCTGTTGAGGCAATAAAGGTATGCCGCCACAGTGGTCGTACCTATGTCAAAGGCCGTACCGTACAGGTTTGCCGTGGTGTCGCCGGCCTCAACGGACAAGATCCTTCCCCATGCTTCCACGGTCGTGACCCTGTATCCCGAACTCCTCAGCAACGCCGGCAGTTTCCTCAGCGTCTCCGGCCCCATTCCCATGTCCGTCAGATCTGAAAGGCCCTTCCCGCCGCTTTCTGCGCCGGTATGATCCAGCAGCCTCTCCAGGTCCGGCCTCTGGTCGCCCAGTGACGGATGCGGCAGTTCAACATACTTCTTTTTCACCGGCGGGTCCGCAACGACGTGTCTTCGGGCTCCGGCCGTCAGTATGACGGCCTGCTCCCCGGAATCATCGATATGTACGCATATGTCGGAATCGACAGCGAAGCTGCACGCAAGCCTGAATCCTTTTTCCAGCCTCTCCCCGAGGAGCCTTCGCTCGTTCCCGGAAGGCTCCGTGCCGCCTCCGCTCACTCTTACGGCGCATTTCCCGCATGTGCCCCGGCCTCCGCACGGTGTATAGAGCAGTATGCCGGCCTCTTCAAGGACCTCAAGCAGGTTTGCCCCTTCTTTCGCCATAGCAGTACGGACACTTCCATCCACATGTATATCGACCCTGTATTCCATCACTCATCCTTTTCCCCTTCTGCATCGACAGTGTCATCATCCTGTTTCCTGCCGCATTTGTGGCAGTACTCCATGTCGATCGCGAGGATGGTCCCGCAGTTTGGGCATGCCTTCACATTTTTCAGTTCGAGTATCTTCTCCTTCATCTCGTTGATGTTGTCGAAGATTTCGTCTATCTTTATGCATTTCCTCATAAGTTCCTCGTCCAGCGGTTTTCCGTCGATATAGTCCTCATAGACCTGTTTGCCGATCTCCATATATAACTTCCTGACCTTTTCCTCTTCCGCATTGATGCTCATGTTGAGCTTCGTGATCTCCACTACGCTGCCGGAGATCTTTGCTGCGGCCTTTGCCGTATCGGTCACTTTTTTGGTAATGCTGTCGAGAACGGACACATCCATCTCTCCTTTCAGAAGTTTACCGGCATTACGGTTTACTATACTATTTTATAATATTCCATTGAGCAGCCAAATACAATAATAAATCGCCGGCCGGGCAGCCACGGATGTGCATCCCCGGAAACACGGCGTTCCTTGACGAACAGTATGGTAAATAATATAATCTAAAGGAAAAATCAGCGTAATGCTTCAAATAACGTCGCGAGAGGAGAGACCGGCAAATGGCTGGAGTCGTAAGGACAAGGTTCGCGCCTAGTCCGACAGGTTATATGCATATAGGCAACCTGCGCACTGCCCTGTACGAATATCTCATAGCAAAAAGGCACGGCGGCAGGTTCATACTCAGGATAGAAGACACGGACCAGGAACGGTACGTGGAAGGCGCTATCGACGTCATCTACAAGACGCTCGAAATAGCGGGGCTCGAACATGATGAAGGTCCTGACGTGGGCGGTCCGTACGGTCCGTATGTCCAGAGCGAGCGTAAGGCGATCTACATGGAATATGCCAAAAAACTGATAGACCTCGGCCACGCATATTACTGCTTTTGTTCGAAGGAAAGGCTGGCCGCGCTGAAAGAGGAATGTGAAAAAGAAGGAAAACAGTACAAGTACGACAGGCACTGCCTTGACCTCAGCAGGGAGGAAATCAGCCGGAAGCTTGCCGATGGCGTTCCCTTCGTCATCCGCCAGAAGATGCCCGACACCGGGAGCACCAGCTTCGAGGATGCAGTATACGGGACAATCACCGTCGACAACAGCGAACTGGAAGACCAGATCCTCATCAAGTCCGACGGGCTCCCCACCTACAATTTCGCAAACGTCATCGACGACCACCTGATGGAGATAACCCACGTGGTCAGGGGCAACGAGTACCTCTCTTCGACGCCGAAATACAACCTGCTTTACAAGGCATTCGGATGGGAGATACCTGTTTACGTGCATGTGTCCACCATCATCACCCCTGAAGGCCGCAAACTGTCGAAACGGCTCGGGGATCCTTCCTTCGAGGATCTCATCAGCCTGGGGTTCCTGCCGGAGGCGGTGGTCAATTTCGTCGCGCTTCTTGGCTGGAGCCCGGGCACGGAACAGGAGATATTCTCGCTGGAGGAACTGGAGCAGGTCTTCGATATCCGCGGCATCAGCAAATCCCCGGCCGTTTTCGACAT
>DGEQ01000106.1:0-7093 GCA_002386045.1 Hungateiclostridiaceae bacterium UBA3922
TCATCGCTGCTGCTGTTCTACTGCAAGTACCTTTTTGCCAATCCCTCATACGCCGTCAGCAAGATAGCAGCGAAGTTCAGGGACGGATACCTGGTCAATGAGAATGACGTATTCATACCGGAAACGGGAGTGTATGACAAGTCCGTCAGGGATGTGGAAAGGATCAGCAGCCTTGAACAGTATCTTGCAACATACCCGAGCTTCAGGACTATCCTGAAGAAAGAATCGCTCAACGCAATGGAAGACTGCCTGGGCTCGATAAGCCGCATCAGGGCCATGTGCGAAGAAAAAGGCGTTTCTTTCATGCTGATAATATCACCGATATACCATACGGAAATGGACATATATGACAAGGCACAGCTCAGGGAATTCCTCACCCGGCTGTCAGAGATAACCCCGTACTGGGATTTTTCCGGATATAATTCTGTCAGCTTTGAGCCGAGGTACTTCTATGACCCTTACCATTTCAGGAATGCGGTGGGGGACATGGTGCTGGCCAGGATATTCGGGGATGGAGGCATATATATCCCGGAGGATTTCGGCAGGTATGTCACATCTGAAAACATAGATGAGCACCTGGCCGTGTATTTCGGAGGAGCCGGTACGGAAGGCCCCGCCGGCGACGCAGGCATGTCAGCAGGGCTTATCGATACCGGGCGGTATACCTGCAATGTCCCGATACTTATGTACCACCACATCGATGATGAAGTGACCAGCAGTTCGGTGATAACACCCGAAAGGTTCGAGGAACATCTGGCTGCCCTGAAGGAGGCCGGATTCAGCGCCATTACGCTGCACCAGCTGGCTGCCTATGTGGAAAAAGGCGAGGAACTCCCGGAAAACCCGGTAGTCATCACCTTCGATGACGGCTACAGGAGCAATTACGAACTGGCGTACCCGCTGCTGAGGAAATACGGCATGGCGGCAACCATAAATGTGATAGGAGTGACAGTGGGCGCAGAGACATATAAGGATACGGGCGTGCCGATAATAGCACACTTCAGCTTCGACGAAGCACGTGAAATGGTGCGGAGCGGCCTGGTAGACATACAGAGCCACAGCTATGATATGCACAACGTCGAACAGCTGGATGTGGATTACCGGCAGGGGGTCTGTATGAAACCGGGCGAAAGCGAAGAGGAATATATTGCTGCGTTCCGAAGCGATTTTGAAAGGTCGAGGAAGGAAATCGAAGAAAAAACAGGTGCCAGAGTGATCGCATACGCTTACCCCAATGGCTGGTACACGACTTTGAGCGAAGTTCTGTTGAGCGAAATGGGCGTAAAGATCACGCTGACGGTGGAAGAAGGCATGAATACCGTTATCAGGGGTCTGCCGCAGAGCCTGAGGACAATGAAGAGGTACCATGTCAATAATGACATTTCGGGCAGTGAGCTTGTTGAAAGGATCAGGTCGGATCTCCGGTAGTGATTGCTGAAGCAGCAGTTTGAGTGGAACTTCAGCCGGCGCATTTTACCTGGAGTATTGGTTAAAGTACCGTTATAGTTTAGCTGAAGTATCACATGAAGTGAAAAATAGCGTATGGAGTATGATAAAATAAATGTAACGGACTGCAGGCAGATACCCTGCGGAGAATCCATATTCGGACGGGGATGTGCTATATGGATACGAGAGAAAAAATAATAGAGTTTTTCAAAAGCCGCGGGAAAGGAGATGGTCTCACATACGATACGGACCTGTTCAAGGGTGGTTATGTAAACTCGCTGTTTGCCCTCGAAATGGTCGTATTCCTGGAAGAGACTTTTAAAATAAAGCTCAAAAACAAAGATATAAATGAGAAAAATTTCAGGACCATCGACAGTATTGCGTCCGTGGTGGAAAAATACACACAGGGGGACAGATGAGCAGCAAGAGGAGACAGAGGATCAGAAGGAGATGCGGGTATGTCCAAAAAGATAAAGTGCCTGGTCTGGGACCTGGACAACACGATCTGGGACGGAGTGCTCCTTGAGGACAGAAATGTCGTCCTTAAGGAAGGCATAACGGACATCCTGGAAGAGCTGGACAGGCGCGGGATACTGCTTTCCATCGCCAGCAGGAATGACAGGGACGATGCGATGAGAAAGCTTAAAGAGTTCGGGATTGATGAATACTTTATTTATCCTCAGATCGGATGGGGCAGCAAGGCCGAATCAATCAGGGAAATCGCGGCATCGCTCAATATCGGCACAGACACGTTTGCATTCATAGACGACCAGCCTTCCGAACGGGAGGAAGTGAAATTCGTGCTGCCGGAGGTCATGACCATAGATGCGGCTGAATATAAAGACCTTCTGCATATGGAAAGGCTCACTCCCAGGTTCATAACCGAGGATTCCAGGATGCGGAGGAAAATGTACCAGGCAGACCTGGAAAGGAAAACTGCAGAGAGTTCTTTCAAGGGCTCAAGCGAAGAATTCCTGGCCACGCTCGGTATGGAGCTCACGGTGGCACCTGTGGAGAAGGGTGACCTTGAGAGGGTCGAAGAACTCACGATACGAACCAATCAGCTCAACTCGACCGGACTGACATACAGCTACGAGGAGCTTGAAAGTTACATAACGTCGAAGGACCACATTTTCCTGATCGCAGAGCTCAAAGATAAATTCGGCCCTTACGGTAAGATAGGGCTGGTCCTGCTCGAGGAAAAGAAAGACGAGCTGAGGATAAAGCTCCTGCTGATGTCCTGCCGGGTCATGACCAGGGGCATCGGATCCGCGCTGCTCGTCTATGTGATAAAGCTGGCCGCGCAAAAAGGCAAGAGGCTTGTCGCCGACTTTATCGACACCGGCAGGAACAGGGTGATGTACATCACCTATAAGCTTATGGGTTTCGAGGAAACCGGACCGGACGAAAGCCCCGGTGAAAACGGTATGATCGAGCTTGAATACAGGGGCAGCGGAGAAAAGGAATACCCCTCATATCTGAAGTTCATACTGAAAAGCAGTTGAAGCCGGCCTGCCTGATCCAGGGCCATTCTCAGCCCGGATCATCAGCCGAGCCTTGACAGCTTGTTGAGTATCGTTAAAAGGACTACTGCGATATTCGTTACGCTCGAGAAGAATACCTGGGGCTTGTATTTGTTCTTATCGAAGCCGCCGCTTCCTTTCTGCAGCTTCCGGATCATGAAATGGACCTGGAAAACTATTGCCAGCGCGGCTATGCACTTCAGCAGGAAAGTTTCGAGGAAAAACGCGCAGTATAAGATGAAGACGATGATCACCATGTTGACGGCGACGCTCAGGCCGTCGCCGAATTTGCGTATATCGATGCCTACCAGTTCCTCGAGTTCTTCTTCCAGTTCCTCGTCAGGTTCCGGCTTTTCAAATCCTTTGAGTACTACCAGGCTGAATATGCTTTTTACTGATGACAGCGTGACCAGCACGGCCATCACAAGGAAAAACATATCGTGATCCGCTGACAGGGCGATTATCGGAAACGCCAGGATCACGAGGAATAACAGTGCACTACCCTTTGATTGCATTTTGTCCCCCTGCTGAAAACATATTCAGGCAAATAAACGTCCGCGGAGTCCGCGTGCATCAGTTGCCGGCCGCATCGGCACTACTGCCGGTCCCGTCCGTGCCATCGGATTGTCCGTCACCGGCCTGGCCGTTGCCGGCCGCGTCCGGAACGGACGGCGCGTCAGCCGATGTTTCCCGGATGTCCGTGATCTCTTCGGATGTGTCCGGAGCTTCCGGCGCGGCACCTGTTGTTCCGTGTTCGTCGGGATCATCGGCAGCCGCCCCGCTTCCGGCATTATCGGCAGCGGGTCCTGCGCCTGTGCCCTGTCCGCCGGCAGTACCTGTCGGCGTATCCGCAGCAACTGTCCCGGCCTGTGCTGCAGATGCGGCCTTATTGGCCATCTGTGCCGCAAGTCCGGGCGTAAGGGTCCCGTCGGGCTGTCTTATACCGACAAGGTATTCCTCGTCGCACGGGTTGTAGCGGCTCGTGTGTATCTTTGTCTGTGAAATTACCTTGTCGCCTATCTTTACCGTTTTATACGTTTCCACCACGTATCCGTCGGTACCGTACTGGCTTTTCTTCACCGTTCCCACGGGAAGCGTCGGATCGTCCACGTATTTTGTTTTGTATTTCGTGTGGCTCAGGGTTTTTGTGCTGATAGCCACGGTTTTTCCTGGGGTCAGGTTGGTCCCGAGGAACACTACGTGTACCTGGTTGTTCTCCACCCACGACAGTATCTTTATGGGCCAGCCGGTGTTGTTTATGAAACGCAGGTCCGTACCGCCATAGTAAGCGGTGGCATCCTGGCCCAGCGGCACGTATGTCACTATGAACGAGTGGTTGCTTCTCTCCACCACTTCGAGGTCTGCCAGCAGCACTGCATTGTAGAGCGTGCTTGACGCCTGGCATATGCCGCCGCCTGTTTCTTCCACCACGCGCCCCCTGACAAATACATTTGCCGGCTTGTAGCCCGTCTTTTCGTTTCTCGGGCCTACCACCCGGTTGAAGGAAAATTCTTCGCCCGGCATGAGTATATAGTTGTGGTACTTTTCGGAGGCAAGGGCTATGTTGTGCATCCTGTTTTTCTCAGTCTGTGTCCTGGTCTCGAAAGACGTGCTGTACCTGGCGAGTTCGTCCCTGAAGAGCATGGACTCTGCCTTTTCGGACGTGATCTCCGGTATGACATATGTGACCGGAAGCCTGCGCCGGATATTTTCAGTATTATTGATCTCGCCGATTATCTTCTCCAGTTCCGCCCTGTCGATCTGCCTGCCTGCTCTGTGGGGCACCAGTACCAGGTTGTCGTTCTCCATCGTGTAATAGGCATCCTGGGGGTCACATACTATACTTTCATATACCCTGGCCGTATCGAAACGCGTTGGTTCGGTTATGATCACACCGGGCCTGATGACCTCCCCCCTGCCCTTCCTTAACATATCGATGACAAGCTGCCGTATCTCAGCCTTGTCGACTGCTTCTCCGTGCTGCCCGGATCTGATCACGACCTCGTCGTCGGAAACCAGGAGGGCGCCTTCCGTTACTTCCCGGAAAGCCATTGCCGTGAACCTGTCCACGAAATCATCGATCCTGCTCTCATCACAGATCTGATCGACATAGACCGTAAACCCGCTCAAACTCGCCCTTGCTATGTCGTAAAGCCGGTAGAACACGTTGCCGGTGCGGCCCACTGAAAAAGCTTTTTCCGCGGCAGCTTCGACGTCGTATACTACACCGAGATCCGGGTATGACGCTTTCAGTTCGGCCAGGTCCGTCTTGAGTGTTATCTCAAGGCGTGAGGCCGGAACCGTGTATTTGGAATGCAGAAGTTCGAGGATCTCGCTTTTGCTCATGCCCGAGACATCGAGGGTCCCCACGTGTACGCCCCGGTAAGCGTATTCGTACTGCAGGGTGATGTATGAGCAGACAGCTGCGGACAGCAGCATTACGCCGGTAAAAATGAGCAGTATGATGACAGGCAGTTTCAGTTTTTTCTTTTCAGCAGGGACGACGGCAGCAACTTCGCTCTTCATAGATCCACCTTTTCAGCTATCACGGCAGAGATCATGCCGGCAGATAAAACATACTATTCTAAAGACTCTTATATTATCGCAATTGTTTCATAAAATCTCAATATATTTGTTGATTCCCGGGAAAGCATAATTTAAACATAATTGTAGAAACGGATCGAAAAAAGGTATAGTATTTATATGTACTCATCTGATCTTAAGGGGAAATAAACCGATGAATGTGTTCAATGAGGCAGAATTCAGGGATCTGTGCAGGAGGCTTGGCTCGGAAGGCGTGATAAGGGATGTGACCGTGAGATACCCGACTCCAAGGTATTTCAACAGGGTGCGGCACTTCGTCCGGCATGACAGGAGGGGCGAAGTAGTATTCTGTGTCATAAGGCCGAACGGAAAGGTCATCATGACCAGGCGCGATGATTACCCGGCCGGCATCTACAGGATACCGACGGGAGGGATCGGCTACGGCGAAGATGTGGCCGATGCCGTCTTCAGGGAAGTGCGGGAAGAGCTTGGGCTCGAAGTCAGGATAAGGGCTTTTGCCGGTGTGGTAAGGATCAGGTTTGAATACAGGAATGAAAACATCATGTTCTGCTCATACATATTCATCCTGGATGAAACTGGCGGCAGGCTCATGGCGGATGCCAGCGACGACGAGATCAGCGAGATACGGGAAGTGGACCTGGAGGAATTCGGGCAACTGGTCCGGGCACTCGGCAATATCGGCGGGAAATGGCAGGACTGGGGCAAATTCCGGTATGTTACGTCAAACGCCGTGCTGGATTATTTGAAACACGGGAGTATATAATCGTCGAACTGTGCCTATACTTATAGCAAAAGGTAGTTTTTGCAAGAAGGTGCAGTTCATGGGTACTGAATTGGTCAAGTACGGACCGGAAAACAGCATAGAGGTAAAAAGCAGGAAAAAGCCGGTGTTCCGGAATTCGCGGGCTTACGCGGCACTGACGCCGGATGAGCGGCAGATAATAGACGCCGCGCTGGAAGCAAAGGAACAGTGGAGGGAAGCCGGGCTCAACTTCGAAAACGTGACGGATGATCTCCTGGTGGATTACTACATATACTGGATGAAAGCCTGCGAATCGAGGTACACTTATTACCTCAGGCTCGCCAAGGAAAAAGGCCTTTCGCATTTTCTCCAAAAAAGCGTCATATACGGGAAAGTGCAGAAGTATAAATAAAACGGCAGGTCCTTTTCGGACCAAAAAAGCTGAAACTGCTTTCTGCCTGGGTGGGGTTCTGACTGTGGGCTACTTGACTGTTCTGGCTTATGCGGCCGGCTTGATGGTTCTGCTTGTTTTTGCCGGGCTGTTCCTGAAACCGATCAGGGTCGTGATGAAACTGGTCCTCAATACCCTGCTCGGCGCGCTTGCGCTGCTCCTGGCCAACCTTATCGGGGGACCGGCCGGGTTCCGTATTGCGCTGAACGTCTATACCGCCTTCATAGTCGGGGTCCTCGGGATACCCGGTTTCGTGCTTCTCGTCATACTCAAACTGTTGTTTGGCATCGTATAGACCGCACGCGAAAATAACTCCCAAGACACTTCACAAAATCCCCTTGCAATGTTAAAATAATACCATGGTAT
>DGEQ01000106.1:7335-15128 GCA_002386045.1 Hungateiclostridiaceae bacterium UBA3922
CCCCGCAGAAAGACACATCATCATTTGAAATATCAGGGGTAAGTAAAGGGGAGATAGGAATGGGTAAAAACATGAAAACGATGGATGGAAATACCGCTGCGGCATACGTTGCATATGCGTTCACCGAAGTGGCCGGTATCTATCCGATAACTCCGTCGTCTGTCATGGCGGAACTCGTTGACGAGTGGTCCGCGAATGGCAGGAAAAACATTTTCGGCCAGCCCGTGAGGGTCGTTGAGATGCAGTCCGAGGCCGGAGCAGCGGGAGTCGTGCACGGTTCCCTGACTGCCGGTGCTTTAACTACTACATTTACCGCATCCCAGGGATTGCTGCTCATGATACCGAACATCTACAAGATCGCCGGCGAGCTTCTGCCGGGCGTCTTCCACGTAAGTGCCAGGGCGGTGGCCAGCCATGCACTCTCGATATTCGGCGATCATTCGGACGTCATGGCATGCCGCCAGACCGGGGCAGCGATGCTGGCTGAAGGCAGCGTCCAGGAAGTAATGGATCTTGCTCCCGTGGCACACCTGAGCGCGATCAAGGGAAGGGTCCCCTTCATCAACTTCTTTGACGGCTTCAGGACTTCCCACGAGATCCAGAAGATCGAAGTGATCGATTACGAGGACTTCGCAAAGCTCGTCGACTACGACGCGGTGAAGGCGTTCAGGAAGAGGGCCCTGAATCCCGAGAGGCCTGCGGTAAGAGGTACGGCGCAGAACCCGGACATTTTCTTCCAGGCCCGCGAGGCTTCAAACGTATTTTACGATGCCCTGCCTGAGATAGTCGAAGAATACATGAACAAGATAAGCGCGCTCACAGGCAGGAAATACGGGCTCTTCGACTACTACGGCGCGCCGGATGCCGACAGGATAATCATCGCCATGGGTTCCGTATGCGAAACCATAGAGGAAACCATAGATTATCTCATGGCAAGGGGCGAGAAGGTCGGCGTCGTCAAGGTACGCCTGTACAGGCCGTTCTCGGCAAAACATCTTATAAAGGCTATTCCCGGAACGGTGAAGAAGATAGCGGTGCTCGACAGGACGAAAGAGCCTGGCGCTCTCGGCGAGCCGCTGTACCAGGATGTATGTGCAGCGCTGTATGAAAACGGGATGTCGCCTGTCATCGTGGCAGGACGTTACGGGCTGGGTTCGAAGGATACGACGCCTGCCCAGATCGTGTCAGTGTATGACAACCTGAAGTCTGACGAGCCGAAGAACCACTTCACCATCGGTATCGTCGACGACGTCACGAACCTGTCGCTCCCCGTTGGAGAAGAGATAGATACGACGCCCGAGGGCACCATAAGCTGCAAGTTCTGGGGATTCGGGTCCGACGGTACGGTTGGCGCCAACAAGAACTCGATCAAGATCATCGGCGACCATACCGACATGTATGCGCAGGCATACTTCGCTTACGATTCCAAGAAGTCGGGCGGGGTCACCATATCGCACCTGCGTTTCGGGAAGAAGCCGATCCGCTCCACGTACCTTATCAGGAAGGCGGATTTCGTGGCATGCCACAACCCCGCATACATCGGCAAGTATGACATGGTGAACGATCTGAAGGAAAACGGGACGTTCCTGCTGAACTGCGGATGGTCCGAGGAAGAACTCAACGAGAGACTGCCTGCCGATGTGAAGAGGATCCTTGCAAAAAGGAACATAAAGTTTTACACCATAGATGCTGTCGGGATAGGGAAGGAAATCGGGCTCGGCAGCAGGATCAACATGATAATGCAGGCCGCGTTCTTCAAGCTTGCCAATATCATCCCGCTCGAGGATGCAGTCAGGTACATGAAGGATGCGATAGTCAAGACATACGGCAAGAAGGGCGAAAAGGTAGTCAACATGAACTACCAGGCTGTGGACAAGGGCATCGAAGCGCTCAGGAAAGTCGAGATACCGGCAGACTGGGCGGACGCCGCTGACGAAGCTGCGGCTGCAAAAGATGTGCCCGAGTTCATAAGCAAGATACTCGAGCCGATGAACAGGCAGGAAGGGGACAAGCTGCCCGTCAGCGCATTCAAGGGCAGGGAAGACGGCACGTTCCCGTGCGGCACCGCCAGGTATGAGAAGAGAGGCGTTGCGGTGGATGTCCCTGAGTGGCTGATGGACAATTGTATCCAGTGCAACCAGTGCTCATATGTGTGCCCGCACGCCGCAATAAGGCCTTTCCTCCTCGATGAGGAAGAAGTGAAGAACGCTCCCGAGGGCTTCGAATCGAAGAAGGCCATCGGCAAGGGATTCGACGGGCTCAATTTCAGGATCCAGGTATCGGTGCTCGACTGCCAGGGCTGCGGAAGCTGCGCGAATGTATGCCCGGCAAAAGAAAAGGCACTTGTGATGAAGCCTCTCGAGACCCAGATGGACCAGGCAAAGAACTGGGATTACGCGATGACGATAAAGCCGAAGAACCCGATGGGACCGAACACTGTCAAGGGCAGCCAGTTCGAAGAGCCGCTGCTTGAGTTCTCCGGTGCCTGTGCAGGCTGCGGTGAGACTCCCTATGCAAAACTCATCACGCAGTTGTTCGGCGACAGGATGATGATAGCAAATGCAACGGGCTGCTCTTCGATCTGGGGAGGCAGCGCACCGTCGATGCCGTACTGTGCAAATAAAAACGGTTTCGGACCGTCATGGGCCAACTCCCTGTTCGAAGACAATGCCGAGTTCGGATACGGCATGTACCTCGCCGCCAAACAGATCAGGGACAAGCTGGCTGACAACTGCAGGAAGCTGCTTGAGATGGATGTACCCGGCGACCTTAAGGAAGCGATCGATAACTGGCTCGCGAACATGAACGACGGCGACGCTTCCAAGGCTGCGTCCGCGAAGCTGAAGGAAGCCCTGGAGGCGTTCAGGGGCAATGCCGGCGACGAAGCACGCGCATTGGCTGACGAGATCCTGGAAAACAGCGAGTTCCTTGTCAAGAAGTCCGTCTGGATATTCGGTGGAGACGGATGGGCTTATGACATCGGCTTCGGCGGCCTGGACCACGTACTGGCTTCCAACGAGGATATCAATGTTCTCGTGTTCGATACCGAGGTATACTCCAATACCGGCGGACAGTCCTCCAAGGCTACCCCGTCCGGTGCGGTGGCACAGTTCGCTGCTGCCGGCAAGAGGACAAAGAAGAAGGACCTCGGCCTGATGGCAATGTCCTACGGCTATGTATATGTAGCACAGGTGGCGATGGGCGCGAGCCAGTCGCAGCTCATAAAGGCGCTGATCGAAGCGGAGAAATACAACGGGCCTTCGCTGATAATCGCCTATGCACCGTGCATAAACCACGGCCTCAGGCTCGGCATGGGACAGTCGCAGCTTGAAGAGAAGAGGGCTGTAGAAGCCGGCTACTGGCACCTCTACAGGTACAACCCGATGCTGAAGGAAGAGGGCAAGAATCCGTTCATACTGGATTCCAGGGAGCCGACTGCATCGTACAGGGACTTCATAATGGGCGAAGTCAGGTACTCGGCCCTGACGAGGACATTCCCGGATATTGCCGAGAAGCTGTTCGAGCAGGCTGAAAAGGACGCGAAGGAAAGACTCGAATGGTATAAGAAGCTTGCCAGCAGTTGAGCACTGCCATAACGATGGCTGGTTGTGGCCGGCGGGTGATCGCATCGATGCGACCATTCGCCGGTTTTTTTATGTTCCTTCTAATAAAGCCTGCATCCGCATATAATTGATTGAACTGCTTATGCGGTTCCATCACGGTGCATCCTGGATTGGACGGAGGTAGCGGCATGCAGGGGATCGAAAAGGAAATAGAGCAATGCTTCGGGTTTGAAGTCAGAGGTATTTGCCCTTATAAGGATGCATACGTCGCGGTCACATCTGCAGGGAAGAAACTTGTCAAAAGGGTGCTGTTTTCACCTGAAAGGCTCATATTCGTGCATGGCGCCAAGGAACACCTGGTGGACAGGGGTTTTGCCGGGGTGGACCGCTATGATGTCACAAAGGAAGGAGAACCCGGCTTCCGGTGCGGTGACTGTCTCTATGCAATGACCGATTATATCGAGGGGCGTGAAAGCTGTTTTGACGATGACGAGGACCTGAAAAAGGCCGCGGAAACATTGGCAGCCCTGCACCGGGCGTCTGCAGGATATGTTCCGCCTGACGGGAGCATGACGAGGGACGATCTCGGGAAGCTCCCTGCATATTTCTCAAAGCGCATGAATGACATAAGGAAGATGAGGAAGCAGGCAAAAAAGGGGAAAAGCCGTTTCGACCACCTGTTCCTGCAACATGCCGACCGTTTCATAAACATGGGCGAAAACGCGCTGTATCGCCTTTCCGTATCGTCCTATGACAGTCTCGTCGAAAGCGCCAGGATGGAGAGATCATTCTGCCACCATGATTATACCCATCATAACATATTGCTGGACGGCCAAAGGGTGACGGTCACGAACTTCGACTACTGCTGTTTTGAACTCAGGGCATATGACGTGGCCAACCTTATCAGGCGGAAAATGAGGAGGTGCGGCTGGGACATCTCGAAAACCGGACTGATAGCCGAATCATACAACAGGATATCTCCCCTCGGCACAGAAGAGCTTGAGATAATCGGGATCATGCTGGAATTCCCGCAGAAATTCTGGAGAGTCGTCAACCGCTACTACAACAGCAGGCGCAGCTGGTCGGAAAAAGTCTTCCTGGGAAGGCTCGAAGAGGTCATAGAAGAAACAGGGCCTCTTATGGCGTTCCTCGAGGCCTACGAAAAATATTTCCTGTAACAGCCGTGTTTTCCTGCAGGGCGCGCTATAAACGACACATTCCGCTTGTGTGCCGCTCAGAACAGCCCCGTTATGCTCCCGTCTTCGCGTATGTCGATCTGCTCGGCGGCCGGGACTTTCGGCAGACCCGGCATCGTCATTATATCACCTGTCAGGGCAACGATGAAGCCGGCGCCGGCGGACACCCTTACCTCGCGCACATTGATTTCAAAGTTTTCGGGCCTTCCAAGCATTTTTGGGTTGTCGGAAAGCGAGTACTGCGTCTTTGCCATACAGACGGGCAGATCATCGAGCCCGAGATCGGTAAGCTTCCTGATGGTCCTGTCGGCCGCGGGTGAGTATACCACGCCCCTGGCCCCGTATATTTCCCTCGCTATGGTCTCTATCTTCTCCTTTACGGGAGCATCCAGGCCGTACAGGAACCTGAACCGGGACGGGACTCTGTCCAGCAGGTCAAGCAGCTTTTCCGCCAGTTCCCTGCCGCCTTCGCTGCCTCTCGTGTATACCTGCGAAATCGCGGTCTCAACGCCCAGTTCCCTGCACCTGTCCCTGATATATTCGAGTTCCGCTGGCGTATCGGTATCGAAAAGATTGATGGCCACGATCACCGGCACGCCGAATTTACCCAGGTTCTCAACATGCTTTTCGAGGTTCGGGAACCCGCGTTTCAGGGCTTCAGGATCCCCTGCTGCGAGTTTTTCCTTTGGAACGCCCCCGTTGTACCTGAGGGCGCGCACAGTGGTCACCAGTACTGCCGCGTCAGGCTTGAAACCGCCCAGCCGGCACTTGATGTCGAAGAATTTCTCGGCGCCCAGGTCTGCACCGAAGCCGGCCTCAGTGATAACGTAATCGGCGATCTTCAGAGCCAGTTTCGTCGCCTTGATGCTGTTGCAGCCATGGGCTATGTTTGCGAACGGGCCGCCGTGCATGAGCGCCGGCGAATGTTCCAGGGTCTGGACGAGGTTCGGTTTCATCGCGTCCTTGAGCAAAAGCGCCATGGCGCCTTCGGCCCTGAGCTGCGAGACCGTCACCGGGGCTCCCGAATAATCGTAACCGATGATTATTTTCCCAAGGCGGTCCTTCAGATCGGCGATATCCTCTGCAAGGCACAGTATGGCCATGATCTCGGAGGCCGCTGTTATGATGAAGCCGTCTTCCCTCGGTGTGGCGTCGGTTTTCCCGCCTAGCCCGACCACTATGTTCCTGAGGGCCCTGTCGTTCATGTCCATAGCCCTTTTCCAGGTCACCTGCCTCGGGTCGATACCGAGTTTGTTGCCCTGGTGGATATGGTTGTCTATGATGGCGGACAGCAGGTTGTTTGCGGCAGTGACAGCATGTATGTCGCCGGTGAAATGGAGATTGATGTCCTCCATCGGTACTATCTGCGCATATCCTCCGCCGGCCGCGCCTCCCTTCATGCCCATGACGGGTCCGAGGGACGGTTCCCGCAGGCATATGACGGCTTTTTTGCCCATTGCCGCCAGGGTCTGACCAAGGCCGACGGTGGTGGTCGTTTTTCCCTCGCCTGCCGGGGTCGGGTTTATTGCAGTGACCAGTACCAGTTTGCCGTTTTTGTTGTTTTTCACCTTCTGCCAGAGGCTATCCGACAGTTTAGCCTTGTAATTGCCGTAAAGCTCGAGTTCGTCTGCGCTGATGCCCAGCGCCGATGCTACTTCCGTTATCGGCTTCATTTCGCATTTCTGTGCTATTTCTATATCCGTAAGCATCGGGTCCAACCTTTCGTGTTTATATTGGAAAATGTCCATACGTGCGGCGTCCGCATATGTTGTGCCGATATATAAAACCTGCACTCTATTATACATTTCCATTCATGCCAAAACAATAGAAAACGCGAAACGGTTATTTAACAAATCCCCCGCGGTTTACATATTATAAACCAGGAAACAGGGTGATAACAGCCGTGCGGACTGGTCACAGCGCAACATGGCATGAAACGGCAGGTGAGCGGATGAGCGGAATAAAGATAGGCGACATAGTCGCAAGAAAGTCCTATGGATGTGACGTGTTTTTCAAGGTGATGGACATAAAGGAAAGGAACGGCGAAAGGATACTTACTCTCAAGGGCATCAGCTACAGGATCGAGGCCGATGCTCCCGAATCGGACCTTGAGGTCCAGCCGGAGATGAAAGTCAGGGAATACAGGGACAGGTGCTGGCGCGAGGCTGAAAAAACCGCGGCGGACAGGATGTACGAAATGAGATATTATCGCTATTACATGCCGAGGAGCAGGGGGTGGCGAAAAAAAGCGCACTATAGAGATACTCCGAATGACAAGGCCGAGAAGATAAAAAAGCCGGGTAAGGTACTGCATCTCGACGGAGACAAGGATTACCTTGAGCACTGTATCGCTGAATACAAAAAACTGGGGATCGATGTGGCAGGCGAATACGTCCCCGAAAAGGACCAGCCTGCCAGGGTCTATTCGCTGCTGGAGAAATACCGGCCCGACATCCTCGTGCTGACCGGCCATGACGGCCTGCTGAAAGGGAAGGACAATTACAACAACATTTCATCATACAGGACCTCGAAATACTTCGTCGAAGCCGTAAAGGAAGCCAGGCGGTTCAACCCCGACATGGACGGGCTGGTGATTTTCGCCGGCGCATGCCAGTCGATGTACAACGAGATAATAAAGGCCGGGGCCAATTTTGCCAGCGCGCCGTTCAGGGACCTGATACATGCACTCGATCCCGTCAGGGTATGCCAGAAGATCGCTTTTGCGAGCATCGACACGGTTTTGGACGCCGAAGATGTAATAAATAACACGATAACTGGGAAAACTGGTATCGGAGGCATACAGACAAGGGGAAAATACCGGGAAGGGTTTCCGGCCGAGCCGGGGAGCTGATTAAGGTCCGGTGACACTCCTCAGTAACGGGTATTCCTTTGTGGCTGAGGAGCGTCACGCGTTTGAACGGGGGGACACTTCTCTGCGGAGAGGTATTCCTCCTGGGAAGAGAAATGTCCCCTTTTGATTAGGGTCCGGTGACACTCCTCAATAGCTGGTATCCATTTGTGGCAGAGGAGCGCC
>DGEQ01000106.1:15361-36374 GCA_002386045.1 Hungateiclostridiaceae bacterium UBA3922
AGACCGGAGAAAATACAGGATTTTGCGAAAAGTACTTGACATAAGCGAATTTCCCTTGTTATAATATTTAACTTTTTTTTGACAAGCTATGATGTTTGTGATATAATTTACAAAACAGAAGACGAGGTGAAACTGATGGCCGAAAAGAGAGACCTTGTTCAAATAAAAAAGAACATCGAGACCAGCATAGGCAAAAGGGTACAGCTCAAGGCCAATAAAGGCAGGAAGAAGGCTTTTATCAGGGAAGGGATCATAGAAAACTCATATCCAAGCATCTTCGTCATAAGGTTTGAAAACGAGTACGAGACAACAAGGAGAGTTTCTTTCAGCTATACCGATATTCTGACCAAGGCCGTGGAACTCGTGATTTACAAGGACGACAAGGAGATAATGGTGAGCTGACCCGCCGTATCTGAGTCATAGCCGCAGGAAGCCCGATCGCAGGATCGGGCTTTTTGATTGCGCGCGGCACCCTGTCTATTTTACAGTAATAATTGGGGCCCCTTGTCAATATACATTTAGAGAGGAAAACGCATTCGGTCATGCGGGGGGAGGATTTCAAATGTCTCTGGAACTGGTTGGTGAGCCCATCAGGATCAATAGAACTATCAGCGAGGACTCCACACAGACGATAGTCGAGAATGATATAATCGTGCCTGATACGAAGCCTGACATAGCTCAGATACTGCTCCTGGACGGAGAAGCCTGGGTCAGCGGCGCCGAAGCTGCGCCGGACAGGGTCCTTGTCAGCGGCTCTGTCAGGTATAAGATTTTGTATATTCCCGACGACCCGGAACAGTCCGTGAAAAGCATAACGTCAGTATCATCGTTCCAGTACGCGATGGAGATGCCCGATACCAGGCAGGGCATGCAGTGCAGGGTCAAATGCGATATAGAGCACCTGGAGTACGAGATACTGAACAGCAGGAAAATCAACGTGAAGGCGATTGTCAGCCTGTCGGCGAAGGTCACCGAGGAGGTCGGGCAATATGTGACGAGGGACCTCACTGGTTCCGACGGGATCCAGGTACTGAGGAACCGGGCGGCAGCAAACACGTACCTCGGGGATCAAAGGACAGATTGCCGGATCAGCGAAACGCTCGACATACCGGTGGGCAAACCTGCGATCCTTGAAATACTGCGGAACGACGTCAGGATCACCGGCAGGGAGTACAGGGCAGGAGACGACAAGGTCGCTGTCCGGGGCAACCTGAACATATCCACATTGTACATCGCGGACAATGAAAGCCGGAGCATCCAGTTCATGGAGCATGAGATCCCGTTCACGCGGATGCTCGATATGCCGGGTATCGATGAGAACTGCAGCACGAGCATCGATATAACTATCGGGGAAACGAATTTCAGTGCTGAAGAGGACGGCGACGGCGAGCTGAGACGTATGAACTGTGACGTGGCGTTGGACATATACGCCCATTGCTACGGCAGGAAAGAGATAGAACTCGTCGAAGATGCATACAGCCCGTATTCGAAAGTAAGCCTCGAAAGGGAGGAACTGTTGCTGGACGAACTGGTCAGCGAAAATGTCAGCCAGCTGACGCTCAGGGAGAACATAGAGGTCGATGAAATTGCCCCTGATATCTCCGAACTGTTCAATATTCTTGGAAAGCTTTCACTCTCGGCGGGCGAGATAACCGACGACCGTGTCGTCGTGGAAGGAGTGGCTGTCTGCAATGTGCTGTACCTGGCATCAGACGAGGGCCAGCCTGTTTACTGCGCGGAACGCGAGATACCTTTCAGGCATGCGATCGAAGTAAAGGGAGCCAGGGAAGGCATGGACCTGGACGTTGAGATGGACATAGACCATTTCAGCTACAGCATAGTGAATTCCAGGGAAGTTGAGGTCCGCCTGGCTGTTGGCATCAAGACGAGGGTCGCCAGGAAGGTTTCGGTGCCGGTGATAGTAAAAGCCCAGGAGGAGCCCTTCGATGAAAAACGGGCCGCGCAGCAGCCCAGCATAATACTGTATTTCACCCAGCCCGGGGACACCCTGTGGAAAATCGCCAAGAGGTATTATACGACCATCGATGATATCCTGGAAAACAACGACCTGAGCGAAACCGAACAGATCGCCCCCGGAAGCCGCATCATCATTACCAGGAAACTCTGAACCGGACCTGTGGCCGACTGACCGACGTGCCAGGCAGAAATAGCCAGCCTGGCACTTTTTATTGTATTGGCCATGTTTTTTGTATATAATATACAGTAAACCGTATATGCCGAGGTAATGATGCCTTACGTTGAAATACCTGCTTATGCGAAAATCAACCTTTCTCTTGATGTGACCGGTAAAAGGGAAGACGGTTACCACGAACTTAGGATGATAATGCAGACTGTCTCGCTCCATGATACCGTATATCTTGAAGCGACCGGGGAAGCAGGTATACGCCTTGAATGCGGCGGCGGGGCGGTGCCTGCTGACAGCACCAATACCGCGTGGCGGGCCGCAGAGCTGATGTTTGGGCGATATGGCCTGGCAGGAGGCCTCAGGATAAGGATCGCGAAAAGGATACCTGCGGCGGCCGGGCTGGCAGGCGGGAGCGCCGATGCGGCGGCGGTGCTGAAAGGCATCAACGAACTGTTTGCCCTGGGCCTGGACCAGGAGGAACTGAAACAGCTGGGTCTTCAGATCGGGGCGGACGTGCCGTATTGCATCGAGGGCGGCACAAGGCTTGCGGAAGGTATCGGAGAGGTACTCACGCCCCTGCCGGATTTCGGCGGGATCGACGTTGTCATCGTAAAGCCGGATATATCGGTATCCACGCCCTGGGTATACAGCCAGCTCGACCTGTCGCAGGTGACGGAGCGCGACAGGCCCGATACCGAAAAGCTGATCGGGGCGCTGGCAAAAAAGGATCTGAGTGCCGCGTCGCTTTACATGAAAAATGTGCTGGAGACCGTAACGATGCGCAGGTATGAGATAGTAAGGCATGCAAAAAGCCGCATGGCTGAGGCAGGCGCGGAAGCATGCCTGATGAGCGGGAGCGGACCGTCCGTTTTCGGGCTGTTCGCCGACCGGGAGAAAGCACGCAAGGCATATGCAAAGCTCTCAGGATACCGGGAATGGGAATGCTTCATCGCAGAAACGGTCTGAGAGGGAATCGAAAAACGCAGGATGCGGGTAAAGGAGATGTGCAGCAATGGCAGGAAAGCTGTCGAAAGTCAATCTGAACGACTACAAGCCCCTTAGGGACGTGATTTTTGATACTCTGAGAGAAGCGATCATCGTCGGTGAACTGAAACCCGGGCAGAGGCTCATGGAAGTACAGCTTGCGGAGAAGATGGGCGTCAGCAGGACGCCGGTAAGGGAAGCGATCAGGAAGCTGGAACTCGAAGGCCTGGTGGAGATGCTCCCGAGGAAAGGGGCGCATGTGGCGGATCTCTCGGTAAAGGACATAATGGACGTGCTCGAGGTCCGCGCGACACTGGACGGCCTTGCGACGTCGCTTGCCGCGACGAGGATCAGCGAGGACGAGAAGAAGGAATTGAGGCACATCCTCGACCAGTTCATAAACTGCGTGGAAAAGGAAAACCTGCAGGGGTCCATCAAGAAGGATGTTGAGTTCCACGACGTCATCTACAGGTCTTCGAGGAACGAAAAGCTGATACAGATCTCAAACAACCTGAGGGAACAGGTCCAGAGGTTCAGGGTCGTATATATCAAGGATTACAGCAGTTCAAGGGAACTGATAAGGGAGCATACGGAAATACTCGAAGCCATAACCTCAGGGGACCCGGAAGCGGCGAGGCGGGCAGCGCAGCGCCATATAAAGAACCAGGAGGAATCGATCATACGGTCGCTGAAGAAAAAGCAGGGTGAAGCGGGGAAATAGCGAGGCAGCGGAGCAGGTCACTCCAATGCCTCGTATCCGAGTTCCGTTATCTTGTTCCTGATGTCATGCGCAGTCAGAAAGTCGGGATCGAAAGTGACCCTGACCGACTGGGTCTTGAGGTCTATGTCCACGCCGCTGACGCCCTCCATCCGGCCAAGTTCGCTGCTGATGCGGCTGGAACAGGCGCTGCAGGTTATCGACGGGACCATGAATACTTCTTCCATGTGGAACCTCCTTGCGTTTTTAGTTATCATTTTTCCCGACAGTATTGTTTGCAGGCAATGCTCAAAAAATAACATAAACTGTGTATCATCAAACATTTGACGATATTTATCGTATTATTGAATGCATCGTTGAATCACGGCCGGGCGGTCCCGGCTGCGCAAGTGCCGCGCATGGCGGGACATTGACGGGTTTTGCAGGAGGAACGGAGGGATTTCGGTGCTGTCGGAAGGATCCTGGTATGACAGTTTTTTAAGCAAATACAGGTCGGGCATTTCCCATGAATTCCTGTTTTATTTCAATGTCCGCGATCTCGTGGACAACTACAGGTACATGGACAGGTATATCTACGAGGAATTCATAAAGAAAAGGAATTTCGGGATCGTCGCGTTCTACGACATCTCAAGGGGTCTGACTTTCCTTGACGCGGGCATGGAGAAGGAGTTCAACATAATCACGTCCAACGAGGCTTCCAACCTTATGAATGCCATGCCGTCCAGGCTGTTCCCCTACATCGACAGGGCGCTGAAAAATACGAAAATGGTCCTTTTCATAGACCATGTCGAGAAGATCATACCTGCCGGGGATATCGCGAGCATGACGCTTGAGGAAAGGATCGCGCTCATATGGATATGCGAATGGTCCGTAAGCCCGAAGATCTCATCCGTGGGAAGCTGCATCATGATGCTGGCAGACAACCTGGCCGACGTCAGCAGGGAGATCCTGAAGTCGTCCTACAGGATAGAGCCCATATTCGTGGGCCTGCCCGATGAAAGCCAGCGGAAGGAATATATCGAGTACCTGCTCAGCGACGGATCAGTGAAGACAGAGATCAGCGCCGACGAATTCGCCAAGCTTTCGTCCGGTTTGAGCAAGAAGTCGATAAAGGATATCAAGCTGAAGTCGGAAGCGGAGGGTATCCCCATCAGCTTCGAGTTCATCAAGGAAAAGAAGCACTCGGTGCTCCAGAAGGAATACGGGGACGTGCTGGAGTTCATCTATCCCGAGATAGGTTTCGAAGACATAGGCGGGATGGACAAGGCTAAGGAATACCTGCTCAAGAACGTGGTCTACCCGATACGGAAGGGAGATCTGAGGCGTGTCCCGATGGGCATACTGCTCTGCGGGCCTTCCGGCACCGGCAAGACGCTGCTCGTCTATGCGCTTGCCAAGGCCAGCGGCTTCAACTGCGTTAAGATAGATATGTCCAGGATACTCGGCCAGTACGTCGGGGAAAGCGAGAAGAACTTCAAGAAGTGCCTGCTCGGCGCCCAGTCGCAGCACCCGGTCATAGTGTTCGTGGACGAGATCGACCAGGCATTCCGGAGGGGCGACAGCGGGGACAGCGGCGTCAGCAGGAACATATTCAGCGAATTCCTGCAGTTCACCGGCGACACGAGCAACAGGGGCAAGGTCATCTTCATCGCGGCGACCAACAGGCCGGACCTGATGGATCCGGCGCTCAAGAGGGCCGGGAGGTTCGACAAGAAGATACCCATCCTGCTGCCGGACGCCAGGGAAAGGGCCGAAATATTCAGGATAATCATCAACAAGTACAGGTTCGAGACGGACGTGGAGGACTTCATGGTATTTGCGGAGCAGACGGAGAACTACACCGGCGCGGAGATAGAGACCGTCGTGAGGAAGGCCTATGAACTGGCCTGTGAGGACGACAGGGAAGGCACGGTCCTCACTGCCGACATTATTTCCGAGGCAATAAAAAGGTGCCGTCCGAGCACGCAGCAGGTCCAGTTCATGACCATGCTAGCCATCGAAGAGTGCGACGACAAGGACCTGCTCCCTGACAAATACAAAAGCCTGCTGGACGAAAGGAACATGGACGACAGGTGATGCCGTGGGCGGTTTGTTTTGCTTTACATTGGGAATTATTTGTTATAAATTAAGAATATGAATAGTTCAGAACGTCCAAATAATTAACGGGGAGGCCAATGATATGGGTTTTTTCAGAAGACTCGGTGCTTTGATAAGGGGATTTTTCAGCCGGCTGCTCGGAGGGATCGAGGAGAGCAATCCGGAACTCCTGTTTGAGGACATAAAGAACCAGATCGAGAAGGCAAGGAAAGAAGCCGAGCAGCAGATAATCGAGATCCAGACCAACGCCGAACTGATAAAGATCGAAATGAAAAACGCGGAGAAGAACCTCCAGGCTGTGAGGGCACGGATCGAAAGCGCCCAGAAGCAGGGCGACAAGGATCTCCTGATAGAGCTGCTCATGCAGGAGGAGGAGTACCAGTCCACCTTTGAAACGCACAAGGCGACATACGAGTCGGCAATGGCAGAGGTGGCGAGGATCAAGGAAGATTACAGGATCTTCGAGTCCGAAATGAATGCCAAGCTGAACGAACTCAAGACCCTGAAGTCCCAGGCGAAAATGGCCCAGCTCAGGGAAAACATCAATGCTGTCAATGCCCGTTACACGGCAAGGAACAGCAGGATCAGCAACGTGAACGAAGGCATGGAGAGGGCGAGGGAGATGGTCAACAGGAAGACCGCCCGGGCGAACGCCATGGAGTCGCTCAGCGAAACCAACCTGGACCTGAAGCTGAAGAGGCTCGACATGAATTCCGCAAGGGAAAGGGCAAAGGCCCGTGCGGAGGCCATGCTTTCAAGCGAACAGGGATTCGAAGTGAAGGAAAAGGCGGAGAACAAGGCAACCCAGTGACAGCCGGCATAACCGCCCGGTGAAGCTGTGCGGCAGTTGATCACGGGAAGTATGCGGCCGGTCCGAAAGAAGCAGACAGGCGGATCATGCAATAGCAGGAATGGTGGTTGAACCTATGAGGGCCAGGATGGTGCTGAGCGCATTGCTCAAATTGAGGAACATAATGATATTGGTTGCTGCGTGGGTGCTGTTGTCACTGCTGAACAGTGCGTCGGTCCTGCCTGCGCTGTTCGGCGTCGAAAAACTGCCCGGTGCGCTGGCCTTCACGGGGGGCCTGGCTGTTTATATCGTCTTTGTGATACAGACCCTCCTGAGCAAGGACTTCCACGAGGAATTCAACCGGAAGGAGAAGTTCAGGAAGATCCGCGAACTGAACCGCCTGGCCAACCGGCTTGCCGGGGAGGCGAAAAGGAACACCAACAATACATATCTGCTCAAGCTGAGAAAAGTGATGGAGGACAAAAACGACATCTTTGCCTCTTACTCGTCGGGAGAACCCACTTACCTCAAGGAAAAGATCGTCGAGCAGACGCTGAACCTGGTGATCGCATACCTGAAGCTGCTGAACAACTTCTGTATAAGGAACCGTGAACTTAGCAGCGTCGATGTCGGCGCCATAACCGCGAGGATAAATGCAAACAACAGGAAGCTCAGTTTCGCCCGTGATGAGCGCATGGCCGACGACATCAGGAAAGTCATCGAGATGGATACGAGGCTCATCGAAAGGATGAAGGAAGAAAAAAAGGACCTCGAAAGGATCAGCGCCCGGCTGGACTACATGGAGAGCACGGTGAACATGTTCAAACACCAGATCATGTCCAGGATAGAAAACGAGGAGATGCTCGAGCAGCTTGAAACGGCGGTCAACGAGGCGGAAGCGCTGGATGCCGTGCTGGATGAGAGGCGCAGGAACAGGCTCCGGATCTGAGATCCGGATGCATGGGCGCAGCGGCGGAACGGCACGGCATAACGGAACGGTGCAGGAAAAACGAAACAAGTGACTATTGTGGGACGTACAGGTATAATAACAGGGGACGGGAAACGGACAGGCGCATTCCCGGCCCCTGTTCCACTTTTCATGCCGGAAGAACTGTGATATGTTGTCAATAGGTATTCAAACAGCAGAGCGGTCCTGAACGAAACCGGGGAAAAGGAGCTGTGAAGATAACGATATGGCGGTACGGTGCGGTGTGGATATCATAGAGATCGAAAGGATCAGGAGGTCCCTGGAGGAACTTGGCAGCTTCAGGGACAGGGTTTTCACCGGGCACGAGATAAGTTGGTGCGAGAGCAGGAACCGGGCCAGGTATGAAAGCTATGCCGCCAGGTTCGCGGCCAAGGAAGCCGTTCTCAAGGCTCTGGGTACCGGGCTGGCGGACGGCATCGAATGGAAGGACATCGAGATCAGGAACGATGAAAAGGGAAAACCCGAAGTGGTCCTGGCCGGAAGAGCACTTGAGATCTACAGGGCCATGGGGGCACGATCCATCGATATAAGCCTGTCGCACTGCGGCAGCCATGCCGTGGCTTTTGTGGTGATAGAGCAAAAAGTTGACTGAAAATCCTAGTGTGAGGGGGATCGGGATGAAAGTCAGGTTTCTGCAGTTCGGAGACCTGCATATGGATGCTCCGTTCAGGTCGCTTTCAGGTATGGAGGGCAGGCCTTCACAAAGGAGGCTCGACCTGAAAAAGGCACTGGCGCGGCTGATAGACCTGGCGATCAGTGAAAAAGCCGACCTGGTGCTCGTCTGCGGGGATCTCTATGAGCACGGATATACGGGGAAGAGCTCGATCCACTACATCTGCAGCCAGTTTGCCAGGCTTGGGGACACGCCTGTGCTTATCGTTCCCGGCAACCATGACCCGAAACTGCCCGGATCCTATTACGAGGAACACCAATGGCCGTCCAATGTCCATATACTCGGGAACGGAGATGTTTTCGAACACGCGGGGACAGGCACGCTGGTCCATGGCGGACCTGACGGAGGACCGGTCGACTCGTCCCGTATAAACATACTCATGCACCACGGTACGTTGGACATGCCTTTCGATCCGGACGCTTTCCAGCCGATATCGGGCGCGGATACGGCGGAAAAAGGCTTTGATTACTGTGCGCTGGGCCATTTCCACTCAAGGATCACGGCAGGCGGAGCGCGGGGGATATTCTACAACGCGGGCAGCCCGGAACCGTTGGGTTTCGACGAACCGGGCGACCACGGGGCTTTCATCACGGAGATAGTGAAGGGACCCGGCGGGAAAGGATCGGTCCGTGCCGAATTCGTCTCCGTATGTGCCAGGCGCTATATCGAACTGTCAGTAGATGTGAGCGGCTGCCTCAGCAGCGAACAGGCTGCGGACATCGTTGCCGCGGAAATCGGCAGGGCGGGCGGGACATCCGACCTTTACAGGGTGACGCTCACGGGTCGCATGCCTCCCGGCGTGCGGACAGATACTGACGAGATTTACGAAAGGCTGAAAAACGCGGCGTTCTACCTTAAGATAACCGACAGGACCCGGCCGGACCATGACCTGGAAGCGATCTCGCGTGAAAGAGGGCTGAGGGGCCTGTTTACAAGGAAGATGCTGGAGCGGGCATCCGCTGCCGGCGACGAGGAGACCGAGGCACTGGTGATGAAGGCGCTTTATTACGGCCTTGATGCCATAGACGAGGGAAAGGTATGCATATAGACGGTATCGAGATCAAGGGGTTCGGAAAACTGAAAAACCTTACGCTTTCATTCGGCAAAGGGATGAACGTGATATATGGTCCGAACGAGGCCGGGAAATCGACGCTGCAGTCCTTCATCACCGCAATGTTTTATGGGCTGAAAGGCGGGAGGAGTTCGGCTGCAGGCCTGCCTTCGCCCCAGAAGAGATTCATGCCCTGGGACGGGCCGCCGTACGGCGGTGCGATAACGTACACGCTGGACAATGGCGATTCTTTCAGGCTGGAGCGGGATTTTTCACGCAACACCACTGCCGTGTATGACGCCAGCTATAATGACATAACCGCCTCCTTCGGCCATGGCAGGGACAGGCAGCCGCTGGTGGGGGAAACACACCTCGGGATGGACGAGGCGACATTTGAAAACACGGTATTCATCAGGCAGAGGGAAATAAGGCTTGACAGCGGCAGTTCGTCAGCGCTGGCGGCCAGGCTCGTGAACATGGGCAGCCCCGATCCCGACGGCATGGTTTTCCAGAGAGCCGAAGCCGCGCTGACCGATGCCCTCAAAAACAGGGTCGGGACTGAAAGAACGAGGGTGCAGCCGCTGGACAGGCTCAAGTCTGAACTGGACAGGCTCAGGGCCGAGCACAGGTCGCTTACGGAAAGGCAGAAGGAAAAAGAGAAGCTGCTGGGCGAACTGTCGGAAATAAAGGCGAAGCTTGGACGGCTCGATGCTCGGGAGCGGCTGCTTGAGAAAATCGGTGAGCTTATAGAAACGCGGAAGAAAATAGATGACGGCATGAAGAAGGAAGCCAGGCTCAGCGAAACGGCCAGGCAGCTTGCGGAGATCGAAGCAGCGCTTGAAGGGCCGTATCCTGCCGGCGGTCCCGGGGAAGAACGAGACGGCGGCAGAAAGGGAGCAGGGAGGGCTCCGACCGGCAGGGAGCGGCGGACGGGGCCGTTGTCCGGGAACGTGTTCAGGACGCTCCTGCTGATCTTGTGCGCTGCAGCGGCCCTGGTTTCGGGTGTGCTTTTGTTCGTCCCTGCCGGCAGCATTTTTGGTACGATACGCATACCGCAGTACGTTTTCGCCGCCGTGATGCCCATATGTGTCCTGGTTGGCGTGATACTGCTCAGGGATATGTCAGTTGAGCGGAAACACAGCAGTATGGCCGCGGATACCGGTGAAAAGTCGGCGGTCCTTGAAGCGGCAAGGCGCAACCTGCTTGCAGGGGCATCCGCGATCTGCGGGATAAATGCCGGGAGCGCTTCAGACGTCAATGCGGCTCTTGATGACATCCGGACCGGGCTTGAAAGGCTGAGCCGCCGGCTGCAGGAAGGGCTCGATGAGGTCAACGCCGAAGCTGCGGCCGGGAATGTATCGCTGCCCGGGCTTTTTTCACAGCATGAACTCGATGAACTGGTATATGATTCCGATATAGAATGGCTCGGAGAAACATGGCGGTCTGAAAGGGAAAGCCTGCGACGCCAGATCCTCGATACGGCACTGAGGGAGAAATACTGTGAAGGCCAGCTTGACGATGACAGGGGGCAGGCTGACAGGATGCAGCAGGTCGAAGAAGAGATGGCCGCAGTGAAGGAAAAGACAGATGAACTCGAGAACACCGGCAAAGCCCTGAAGCTGGCCCTTGAAGTGCTCACTGAAGCCGCGGGGGAGATACGGCTCAGCAGTGCGCCGGAACTTAACAGCCGCATGAGCGTCATAATATCGGGGCTTACCGGCGGAAGGTATACCGACCTCAGGGGAGACGACAGGCTCCTCCTAAAGGCGGCCGACCCGCAGGCAGGGGATGTGAGGAACGTTTCGGTCCTGAGCAGCGGGACCGCGGACCAGATGTACCTTGCACTGAGGCTTGCGACAGCCGGTATGCTGACATCAGGCGGTGAAAGCCTGCCATTGGTCATGGACGAGGTTTTTTCGCAGTTTGATGACAAACGGACCGAACTTGCGCTAAAATACTTATATAGAGAGCACAGGAACAGGCAGATACTGCTGTTTACCTGCAAGATGCGCGAAGTCGAACTGGCCAGGGAAATTTACGGAAACGAAATGTATTTTGTGGAGTTGTGACATGAAACCGTCATACGGAAGAAAAAGAATCGGCAAAGCAGTCGTGCTGCTTGTTACGATGGTACTCTTCTCCATGCTGACCGGCGGGTGCGGGAACAGGGCCATGCAGACGGTCCTGGAAGACCGCGGTGACAAGGCCGGCGGGGAGGAGGGGCGGACCATCGAGTATATAGACGGTATACCGATGGATGAAAATGCTGCGGTCGTGACCGTAAGCGTGGCAGATGTATACGAGGAGCCTGGCGTCAAGTCACTGCGTGTCACCCAGGTGCTCTGCAACCAGCCTGTCAGCGTTATCAGGCAAAGCAACGGATGGGCCATGGTGAAGACGATCAGCGGCATCACGGGATGGATCAGGACGAAATTCATCTCTGACGACATATCCAGTATTTCAGGCAGGTTATACACTTACAGGATAGTTGTGACGAGCAGGGAAAAGACCGTGTATTCCAGGCCGGGCAGCGGCGCCACCATGGTCAATGCACACATGGGCACGGAGTTCTATGCGTTCAACAGCAGCGATGACGCCTATGAAGTTTTCCTGCCGGGGAACAGGACCGGCTGGATCAAGGGGAGCGGCATCATACGCATCGACCCGCCCAACGGCGAGATACCCGTTACGAATGCCGGCGACTTCGCTTCCACCGCCCTGAGATTCAAGGGGATAAGCTTCATGCTGAACGGCCTGACTTCCCTGGGCATCGATGCCCCGGGCCTTGTCTACATCTGTGCCCGGATAAACGGGATCGATCTGCCGATAACCCTTGAAGGGCAGATGCATTCAGGCGTAGAAATACCGCTTGAAAAGGTCCAGGCGGGAGACCTGGTATTCCTTGCTGAAAAGGCCAGCGTACAGGAAACGCCCGGGACCGGCGAAACCGGGGAAACCGAGGGCGAAGAACTGAAAATAACAAGTGTCGGCATCTGCACCGGGGGCAGCAACTATATCTATGCCGGCCGGAAAACCGGGTATGTAGCCATCGGTGACCTCTACCGCGAAAACCCGGACGGTATCGCCGTAATGGCACGAAGGATATTCGACTGACCCTTCCTGTCCCGATCGATTCTTTCCGGCATCCATAAGCTTTCCTGGGATCCGATGACGTAGCTGACTGTCATCCCGCCGATTGAATAATTTCACATGATGTGCAGAAAATAAGCAGGGCAGGTCCACGGCAAAACAACATGGACTTGCCTGCAACAGCAAGATGCGGTGGGGAGGTAATCACGGTGGATAAGCGGGAAAGTTTGCCGGACCGGGAAGAACGGCCGTCCAGGGCAAAAAACCGGAGCATAAAAGTTTATGCACTCCTCTTTGCGCTGTTCGTTGCCGCGGCATCCTGGGGCTATTACCAATACAGGCGGGCGGCGGAACTGAGGCAGGAACTTGACAGCCAGTACAACAGGGCTTTTTTCGAGATGGTGGGCTACGTGCACAACGTGGAGTCGCTCCTTGCGAAATCCATGGTCAGCACGACCAATGAGAGGACTGCCATCACTCTCCAGGAGGCCTGGAGACAGGCAGGCCTGGCGCAGACGAACCTGGGGCAGCTGCCGATCTCGCAGCCGGTACTGGCAAGCACGTTCAAGTTTCTGACACAACTGAGCGACCTGAGCCTTTCGCTGGACAACCAGAATATCAGGGGCAAACCACTGAGCAGCGAGCAGTATGAGATGCTGAAAAAGCTCCATGATTACTCGGTATCCCTCAACAAGAGCCTTCACCAGCTGCAGGAAGACCTCAATGCCGGCAGGCTGAAATGGGGCGAACTTGCAAGCAAGGGAACGAAACTGTTCAGCAGGACCAAGCCCGGCGAAATGATGAAAAAGATAGAAGCCGTCGGGGAGAATTTCAAGGATTACCCGACACTGATATACGACGGGCCTTTCTCCGACCACATGACATCAGGTGAAGCGCGTGGGCTGACAGGAGACGAGATCGACGCCGAAGAGGCAAAAAACAAGGTATCCGAGTTCTTTGGCAGGGACCGGGTCCTGGAAATCACGGACCTGGGCAAAAACGACCACGGGCAGATCAAAACATTCGATTTCGAAGTGAAGCTCAGGGACGCTCCTGAAGACCAGTCGGCCTATATCAGCGTGACGCAGAAAGGCGGCCATGTGAACTGGATGATCAACAACAGGCCGGTCAAAGAGGAGAAGCTGGACATGGACAAGGCAAAGGCCGCCGGGATCAGGTTCCTCAGGGAAAAAGGGTACGACGGCATGGTGGACACCTACTACCTGAAGAACGACAATACCGCGACCATAAACTATGCCTTTAAACAGGATGATGTGACCATGTACCCCGACCTCATCAAGCTGAAGATAGCCCTCGACAACGGGGAAGTCGTAGGCATGGAGGCCAGGCAGTACCTCCTGAACCATACGGAGCGCGATATCCCTGAACCGGCGGTCAGCATGGAAGAGGCCAGGAAAAAGGTGAATGGCAACATGGAGGTCAACAGTTCAGGACTGGCATACATCCCCACGGATTACAGGAAGGAGATCTTCTGCTGGGAATTCAAGGGGAAGCTTGACGACAGGGACTTCATAGTCTACATCAACGCGCTCACCGGTGAGGAAGAAGACATATTGATGATAGTAAACACGCCCAACGGGATCCTTACTATGTAGATCCGGTACGTTCTCCATCATCAGTGCCGGACCCGGATCACGCCGCATGATGCGCGGTGCACCGCAAAAGCAGCAGTTGCCATGCCCGGGAAAGCCGGCTGCCGGGAAAATGAAAACAGTCAAAGCAGGTGGGACTGTTTGCAATTTTTCATACAAAACTGTAATATATATAGGACTGTAGTGACAAACGGGCCGTTCGCAGATGAGAACGGCCCTGCTTTTGGAGGTGCGCCATGATCGACGGCGGTGGGAAAGCCACGGCCGGCACTGCCGCGGGAGGAAGGAAACCGCTGAGACCGGGCATTGCCGGGGCATGCATTTTGTTTTCAGCAGTTATATTCCTGTTCATACTGATCGGATACAGGGTCCAGTCGAGAGAATTCTATTCCGGCATACTTATCACCGAATTCGGTATCATGCTGCTGCCGGCCCTCGTATTTACCGCAATATCGGGGGTCAGTTTCAGGGGATCGCTCAGGCTTGGCCCGTTCAGGCCCGTCAATATCCCCATAGTGATCGGCATAATGATCTTTGCGATCCCCGTGGCAGGATTGATGAATGTACTGAATCTGCTCCTTGTGGACTCGATATTCGGCAAGGTGGTGGTGACATCGCTTCCTTCCGCCCAAAACGGGACCCAGTTCCTCGTGAACCTGCTCGTTATAGCCGGCAGTGCCGGTATCTGTGAGGAGGTCCTGTTCAGGGGGGTCATCCAGAGATCGTTCGAACGGATCGGCACGGTCCCGTCCATACTCCTGGCTGCGCTGCTGTTCAGCCTTACCCACCTTGACTTTCAGAAGATACTCGGGACGTTTGCGCTGGGAGTGCTGATAGGGTACATAGTTTACAGGACCAATTCGCTGTACTGCGGCATACTTGCGCATTTTACGAACAATGCGGCGGCGGTGGCTGCCACGTTCATCTCGGAACAAATGCTCAAAAGATTTGGGGATTTGGGCGCGTTGCCGTCTGAAACGCTGGGTTCCGGGGAAATATTCGACGTTTTCTCGACGATGCCCAGGGAAGTACTGATAATCGTACTTGCGGTCTATGGCTTTATGTTCCTTTTTGCGGCGGTCATCCTGGTACTCATGATATTCCTGCTGACGAGGGCAAATCCTGTCCCGCGGGAACCGGCGCCGATCACTGCGGCATTGTGGGGAGAGACGCGGAAGCATGGGGAGGCAAAAGGGCTTTTGTACCTCCTGCCCGGGATCCTTCTGATACTGGCCTGGTTTTACGTACAGGCAAACCTGTTCATGGGGAGGCAGGATTTTCTCACCGAGGCGTTCCTGCTGCTGATAGGCTCAGCATGATGCAGGCCTGATATCGGACCCGGCCTGTCTTCGGACGGCCGGCTCATCTCCTGAGATTCCTGATATCATCGCCTGCGAAACGGAAAATGTCAAAATTGCCTGTTATCCTTGAGACTATCCTTTCGTCATAGTATTCGAAAAGATTGCGGAGATCGATGTTCGTAGCTATGATCGTCTTGCAGGGCCTGCGCATGTCGTTGGATATCCTTGTATCGAGGATGTTCAGCAGTTCCGCGTAGCGCGTGGCCGACGGGGACTCTGTCCCCAGGTCGTCTATGATGAGCAGGTCCGTCTCAAGGATGTTTTTGTATGCGCTCGGGTCCCATTCCTCGTTATTGCCGGAATTGTACCTGTACTCATATATCGTGTTGAAGAGCGACGGCGCCGTGAAATACAGTACGGTATGCCCCGCCTTCATCAGTTCCATGGCTATGCACCCGGCCATAAAAGTTTTGCCCGTGCCTGTCGGGCCGCAGAACAGCAGGTTCCTGGTTTCAGGGTCGCTGAACTTCCCGGTGAACTGCCTGCAGTTTTCCAGGATGCCCATGATCTGCCTGCGGGGAGACTTTTTTATGCCATACCGTTCTTCGTCGACGATGTCCGGGTACAGCTCGGTGTTGAAGCTGGCGAAACCTTCATTCCTGCTGATGCCCAGGTTCGAATTGTCGTACAGGTGATCCAGCAGGAGCTGCCTGTAGCAAATGCACAATGTATCGCCTTTCCCGCCGGGCGAACTGATGATGCCGGTATCATTGCACTTGCTGCATTCGAAGACGGGTGCGAGGTGGTCGGCGGGATAGCCGTTGGATGTGAGGATCCGTTCGCGTTCCGCCGTCAGCGCCTCTATCTTCCCCGAAAGCTCCTCGGCGGCGCTCTCGGCAGGCACTTCGCCCATCAGGATGGCCTTGTTGTATCTTAACCCTGCCCGGTGGATCTCGTCCTCTATCTCCCCGAGGCGGGGAAAACGCCGGTACAGTTCGGCTTTCCTGCGCTCCAGTTCATCCATCGCCTTCCGGCGCTTTTTATCCAGCTCGTTTCGGATCATCTGGTGTATGCTGTAACTGATACTGATGGCGATCATCCTTTCCGGTCCCGTCAGACATCCTTGTAGAGTTTTTCAAAGTATTCGTCGTCATACTTGCGCTGCTCGAAATTGCCCTTCTGGGGGACGGATTTTACCCTTGTCCTGGGCTTTGCCTGTTTTGCGGCCCTGGCCGCGTTTTCGGCAGCGAGTATCTCTTCTTTTGATTTATAGCCTTTCTCGTGCCAGTTGGTCAGGATACTGTTGATGTATTCAAAACTTGGCGATTGTGCCGATGTCGTCCGCCTCAGTGCCTCTTCTATTATATCAGCATCGAAGTTGTATTCCGATACCCATTTTTCGATGTATGCATCTTCGTATTCCGTCAGGGAACCCCGTCTCCTGAGCTTTTTCATGATCATGCCGCGAATGTCCTTGATTTTCCTGGCTTCCATGGAATACCTGTCCAGGTCGAAGCTGTTCCTGATGTTTTTGCTGTACCAGTTGTCGGCCACCTTTGTTATGTACTGCCTGGACAGCCCGTTATGATCGTAGCAGTGCTTGAAAAGGGCATACATCACGTCTTCCTCGAACCCGTACTTGTCAAACCACGCGTCGATATCCGTGTACCACGAGGGAGACATGACCCCCTGGAAGAATGCGTTGTTTATGCTGGAAATGAACTTGCTGCGCTTTTTGCTCCTCTCCATGCTGAGTTCCGCTTCTTCGGGGGTGGATGTGGTCTTTGCCCTGCAGACCTTTTTTATCTCCTTTTCCTTGATGTCGCAGATGGTTATTTCATTGCCGTCAGCGCTCCTGGTTATGAGCCCGAGATCCTCGAGCCGGGTCAGCGCGTCTTTCACGCGTTCCGTCCTGAGTTCGAGCTTCTTTGCGATCATGTCCGGGGTCATGCTTTTCCTGTACCTGCTGAGAAAAAGACAATATATGTATACCTTGACAAAGTCGCTTTCCAGCGACGGCATGTATTCCGATATGAAGACGTCCGGCACCAGGGTATCGGAGTAAAGCATGGAAAAATTAACGTCAAAAATCATGTCCGGGAGACCTCACTGATATGTATACCGTTTTTTCCGTACGGATGCTGCCTTCAGCTTATTACGGATCTTGTCCTAACTTATTATAGCATACAACATTGAGCCAAACCACATAAATACAGTTGATTTTGACGCGAGAAAGTATTATTATATTATATGCGGCGACGGCGAGATGCTTATCGGCACACCGGACCGCGGACAGACACGCGCCCATAGCTCAACTGGATAGAGCGTCTGGCTACGGACCAGAAGGTTGTGGATTCGAGTTCTGCTGGGCGCACCAAATCAGGGCTTGCCGACATGAGAGCGGCAGCCCTGATTTTTATTTATGTGACATTGCCTGGTCTTTGTGTCAGTTGCTATTTTATCGGCATTAAAGTATTATATAGATGATAAAGCCGCATTCTTTCGGAATTAAATGTAAATACATAAAGACATTTCAGGATCAGTTTCAGGAACAGGAGGGCTCATATGAAATACAGACCATTCGGAAAACTTGACTTTAAAGTGTCGGCACTTGGTTTCGGAGCAATGAGGCTCCCGACCAGGCAGATACAGGGTCCGGGCAACAGGCTCGACAGCAGCATCGATGAACAGGAAGCGATCAGGATGATCCGCCATGCCATAGATATGGGAGTCAACTATATCGATACGGCTTACGGCTATCACGGCGGACAAAGCGAGATCCTTGTAGGGAAGGCGCTCATGGACGGATACAGGAGCAGGACGGCCCTTGCAACGAAGTCTCCGGTCTGGCTTATCAAGGAACCTGCCGATTTCGACAGGCTGCTGGATGAACAGCTTGGCAAGCTGCAGACCGACTATATCGACTTTTACCTGCTGCATGCCATTAACGGGCACTCCTGGGAAAACACCATACTGAAGCATGATGTGCTCAGCCGGATGGAGGCGGCCCGGAAAGCAGGCAAGATAAGACATATGGGATTCTCATTCCACGGGGATTACGATTCGTTCGTGAAGATCGTCGACGGCTTCGACAAATGGGATTTCTGCCAGATCCAGTACAATTACATGGACATTGAAAACCAGGCGGGGATGAAAGGGCTGAAATATGCTGTCTCGAAAGGGCTTGCGGTAGTGATAATGGAGCCTCTCCTCGGCGGCAGGCTGGCGAATCCGCCCAGTGACGTCAGGACAATAATGGAGGAAGCGGACCCGGCAAGATCCCCGGTCGGATGGGCACTGAACTGGCTGTGGAGCCAGCCCGAGGTGTCGGTGGTACTCAGCGGGATGAGCACCATGAGACAGTTGGAAGAAAACATTGCCCTGGCAGACAAGGCCGAGCCAGGCAAATTCGGCAAAACCGAACTGGACGTTATCGAAAAGGTGCGACGGAAGTACATGGAAAGGACGGCAATACCCTGCACGGGCTGCGAATACTGTGTGCCATGCCCCAATGATGTGGCCATACCGAGGAATTTCTCGATATATAATGACGGTGTGATGCACGACGACATGGAAGGAGCGCGGGTAACCTACAACAATTTCTTCAGTAAGGAGAACCGTGCAGGCAACTGCGTCAGGTGCGGAGAGTGCGAGGAGAAATGCCCGCAGGGGATAGCGATAATGGACTGGCTCGAGAAGGTAGATAAGGCGCTCAGCAGGTAACAGGCTGCCGGGCGGCAAGGGGATAATCATCTGCGGAAGCCGGAAGGCAGACCGCCCGATGGGTAGTTTGCCGGACGGCTTTTGCTTGATTTATGAAAATTTTCCGTTCTTGTATTTTTAATATAAATTTGGCAGTATATATGGTAGAATAATAGCAGAATATGCGGAAAAAACGGTAAAATCGTCGAAACTGTCCCGGTACGGAACAGCAGTCCCGGACAAAAGAAAAAGGCTGCCAGCGCTGCAGGCGCAGCAGTGTCGGTGGGGTGAAGGATCAGTTGTACAGGGTGTTGCTTGTTGACGATATGGAAATCAGCCGCAGACAGGTAAGGCGGCTCAATCTCTGGAACGGTGAAACGAATTTCTGCATAGCGGCCGAGGCACAGAACGGGCAGGAGGCCCTGGACCTGCTGAGGCAGGAGAAGTTCGACCTTCTTATCACAGACATCAAGATGCCCAAGATAGACGGGATAGAGTTGATGAAAGAAACGGCTGAGAACGGCCTTTGTCCCTGTGTCGTGCTTCTGAGCGATTACGAGGACTTCGAGTATGCCAGGATGGGCATACAGTACGGTGCTTTCGACTACCTGAGCAAACCTCCTGAATACAACAGCATGCTCGGACTCCTGAAAAGGGTAGAACAGTACCTGGACAGGAAGGAGCAGGAGGAAAGGCTTGTCAGGAGCCTCTCCGAAAAACTGGAGGAAAAGATCGGGGATACCTTCCCGTCGGCGGAACTCGAGCAGTTGATCGAAGCGATGAAAACGAAACAGCAGGACATAACGGCCGATATCGACAGGCTTTGCAAAACCGTCACGGCCCTGTACGGGGAAGACCCGGTAAAGACGGGCGCAGCGTTCAGGAGGGCGATGACGGAACTGCTTTCGCAGCTTAAGGCGCATTATTCCTGGTTGGTGAACTTCATCGACGGCAACAGGTACAGGAACATCGATTTCCTGGCGCCGGACGGAGACCGGGAAGCAGGGGAAATATTCGCGGATGCCGTGGCCGAACTGTACGGATCCATCAGGAGCTTCGAGTACGGGGATTCCGAGGACCAGCTGGAAAACAGGATCTGCCGTCATGTGCTCGAGAACGTGGACAGCGAGATCTCCATAGAAGGGATATCCAAGGTCCTTTACATGAACCGGAAATACATCAGCGAGGTATTCAGGCAAAAGACAGGCGAACTCCTGATAGATTACATAACGAGGGTGAAAATGGCCAGGGCCGCACGGCTGCTGTGCCAGAGCAGCAGGAAAACATACGAGATCGCACTCCAGCTTGGATACAGGGATACTGAATATTTCAGCAGGCTGTTCAAAAAGCACATGGGAGTGACTCCCAGCGAATACAGGAACTCTTCGGCAGAGTCATAATCTGACAAATTTCTAGGTAAATACAAGAAATAATCCATTAATCAACTTTGCATAACGGGGTATCATATGACAGGGAGCGATATGATATCCTGTTTTTATTTGGCGTCAGTCAGCTTGATCATTTATGATTGGGGATGCTTATGGAAGATGCAGCTGTGTTGTCAGTGATCGTGGTCGAAGATTCCCAGTATTTTGCGGATCTGACCGTGAGAATACTGAAAAGAAGCGGACTGAAACTGAAAAGCAAGATAGTGTCTTCAAAATCTGCACTGCTTGAGGCATTGAAGGAAGACCGGTATGACATAATCCTCAGCGACAATGTCATGCCCGATTTCAGTGCATTGAGCGCGTTGGAGATAAAAAATAACGTGTGCAGCGACATTCCGTTCATCATCTTTTCTGAAGACGTCAGTCAGAAGGATCTTGAAGAAGCATTCCGGAATGGCTGCGACTCCTATCT
>DGEQ01000143.1 GCA_002386045.1 Hungateiclostridiaceae bacterium UBA3922
CCTACAAAAACTTTACACTATGTTTATCTGTTACCGAACGTAAATAATGGAGCCCGGACAGGTCGGGGGACAGTTCTTCAGATGACGGGAGCAGGGACTGACGGGTGCGGGGACAGTTCTTCAGAACACTGAAAAAACAAGTGTAGGGAAACAGGTGCGGGGACACTTCTTCAAATTGCGTTTTCAGCCAGAACTATCGGGGCATTTTCAGTCAGGCTGATCGGGTTCATCGGGGACAGTCCGTGAGGGACAGTTCTTCGGGCAGCATAGTCGGGGACAGTTCTTAAGCCGATATAGTTGAGCACAGTTCTTCAGATAAAATAGCCGGGGACAGTTCTTAAACTGACACAGTTCATGCGGCAAATCAGGGACTGTTTGCAAGTTCATACAGACAAACCCGTTTTTAGTTGAACGATCAGGAAAAAAACTGTTGCAATAAGAGAATTTCAAAGGATTTATGAGGTTCGATTTAGAATAAATAAATAGCATCAAGAAAATGGAATCCAGCCGACAATAAGGAGGAGCGAATGAGCAGGATCATAAATGTCGCACAGTTGGACAAGATCATCAAAAAAACCATACAGGCCATAAACGAAAGCAAGTCTGAGATATACGAGATTGCCGAGATTTCGCGAAGGGAATGCAAGAGACTCGAGGATGAGCTTATCGAACTACAGGAACAGGTCAAGCAGTTGATCAGCGAAATCGAGGTCCTGGAAGTGGCGCTCAAGGAAAGCAAACGGCGCCTGATGCTGATGAACAAAAACTTTGAGCAGCACACCGAGGAAGAACTCAAGGAAGCTTATGAAAAAGCCGATAATCTACGCGTAGAACTCGCAGTCAAACGCGAGATGGAGAAGTACCTTATAAAACGGCGAAACGAACTCGAGATCAGGATCAAAGATGCTATCAAAACAGTACAAAAAGCTGATAAGCTGATCACCCAGGTGGGTGCGGCGCTGGGATACCTGACAGGCGATCTGCAGGAAGTCAGCCTGCAACTGGAAGGCCTTCAGCACAAGCAGTTGCTTGGGCTGAAGATCATAAAGGCACAGGAGGAAGAGAGGCAGCGGGTGGCAAGGGACATACATGACGGGCCGGCGCAGATGATGTCAAACGTCGTTCTGAAAGCTGAAATCTGTGAAAGACTGATCGATTCGGATCCGGAGCAAGCCCGCATGGAGCTGCAGAACCTGAAGAAAATCGTGAGGGACAGTCTCCAGGACGTCAGGAAGATAATTTACAATTTAAGGCCCATGTCGCTTGACGACCTCGGACTGGTGCCGACATTGCAGAGGTATGTCCTGACGTTCCAGGAGGAAACCGGCATATCGGTTTCGTTCATTACGAAAGGATCCCAGCCGGAACTTAAACCTGTTATTTCCCTGACCGTGTTCAGGATCGTGCAGGAAGCGTTGAACAATGTAGTCAAGCATGCCAAGGCAAATACTGTTGTGATGCAGTTGGAGTTCCTGGAAGACAGTCTCAGGCTGTTTGTCTATGACGACGGTGTCGGGTTTGACACTGCCAGGCTGAAAGAGCGGAATGAAGATATCAGCAGCGGCTTCGGACTGGTCAGTATGAAGGAGAGGATCGAACTTCTCGGCGGCGATATGAGAATAAGCTCCGAGCCGGGGAAGGGGACCCGGTTGAATATAATCATACCTTTAACAAGAGAAGAGGAGGTTAATGATGGAGAGCAGAATTAGTGTCCTTATTGCCGATGACCATCCGTTGTTCAGGCAGGGAATCAAGCAGATACTTGAACTCGAAAATGATATAACCGTTGTCGCGCAGGCTGCAAATGGCGACGAGGCAGTCAGGCTTACCCGGGAGCACAAGCCCGATGTGATCCTAATGGACATCAATATGCCCGGTTCCAATGGTTTACAGGCAATAAAGGAAATCAAGGATGAAAACATAAACAGCAAAATAATCGTACTGACGATCCATGAAGACAGGGAGTACCTGATCAAGACCATACAGATGGGCGCAGAGGGATATGTGCTCAAGGATGCCGAGCCGTCGGTCCTGATCGATGCAATAAGGAGTGTTCACCAGGGACAGTCCTATATCCAGCCCAATATGACGAAGGAACTTGTCAAAGAATTCAACAGGCTCACTTTGCACGGCAGGGAGAGGAACGGTGAGAACAGGCTGACTGCGAGGGAGCGGGAGGTATTGAAACTCATTGCCGAAGGTATGATAAACAAGGAAATAGCCACAAAACTGTACATAAGCGAAAAGACCGTCAAGAACCATGTTTCAAGCATATTCAGAAAACTGAACGTTTCCGACAGGACACAGGCCGCGATATATGCCATAAAGCATAATATCTGAAATAGCCCGGCTTTTGCAGCCCAATAATGCCGGAGCACACTGCGTGCCCAGCATCTGAACGGCCGTTTTTTTGCAAATGTACCGGTGAGCATGCCTGATGGGGAGTGTCAGTTCAGCACGACAGTCCTCGATAAGATTTTTTCTCTCAGTTCCAGGTCTCCTGGTCTCATGTAGTTCAGTTCACAAACCTTTGGCATGTCATTCTTTCATTTCTTCAGCCTTTCATTCTTTGACATCCAGACTGCTAGCAATGCTAGAAGGACTGTCCCTCTCTCAGAGCTAAGTCGTGAAGGACTGTCCCCAGGGATTAGCCCGTCCTATTCAGATCGTGCTTTTGGATCATCAACTCGGAAAGCATGCAGATAGTGCGTTATCCACTTTTTTCATCCCGGATCCTGATGTCAACAGAAAAGTCAAGAACTGTCCCCACAACTTGGCATACCTTAGAACTGTCCCCCTACCTTTTTCCCTGCTGGCTGGGAAATAAGTCCCGGGTGCATTTGAGTCTTATGGGACACCATATGGGACACTGCGGCTCATATGCCCCGCTGGGTCTAAATTATCAGCAAAAAAAGGCCTTATGACGGATTCAACAGGCAGATGCTGTATCTTATAATTGAATCAGACAAAGGCAATCGAAACGTCGGGAAGTATCCAATTTTAAGAAAGGTGGTTCGGGAAATGAAGATTAAAGAATTCATGACAAAACTCATGGTCAGGTTCTCGAACAGGAAGGGACAGGGCATGGTCGAATACGGCCTGATCGTAGGGATCATCGCAGTGATCATCATAGGCGTATTTGTATTACTCGATGAGCCTCTCAAGAACCTGTTCGAGACGATCGGCGACATAATCACCGACAATACGCCTACACCGCCGGCATCTTAATGATTATGACCTTGACATCCAAAGATAAAAATTACCCTATCTGCTCCCAGGTAGGGTAATTTTATAAAACCGACTATTAAGGGGGACAGTTCTCCGCAAAACGCTTCAGGACAGTTACCGGTAAATGCAGTGTGAATGACAATGTAAATAGCAAAATGTGAATAACAAGATGAAGAACTGTCCCCTACTGTAGTCAAATCGAAGAACTGTCCCCAACCGTGAACGACTATGACCGTGACCGTGACAGTGAAGAACTGTCCCTTAATGAAGAACTGTCCCCTCAATGAAATGTTGAGAAGTGTCCCCGAAAGAGGTGATGTATCGTGCAGGGCAGCAGGATCAAAAAAAGAAAGCGCAGCGGCCAGTCGCTGGTTGAAACAGCGCTGATTTTGCCGCTGCTGTTGTTGCTGCTGACAGGCATCATCGACTTCGGCCTTTTGTTCAACACCTACCTTGTGGTAAGCAATGCATCACGCGAAGGTGCAAGGCATGCGGTTACGGGGGATACCGACATACAGATCAGGGCTGCTGTAAGCCGTGCCGCATCATCACTGGACGCGGCACGGCTGAGCATCACGATTTCCCCGGATGAGAGCGAGGGCAGAAGCACCGGAGATGCAGTTACCGTGACAGTCACATATGAGTACAGCATGGTGACGCCGATAATCGGTGCATTTTTCCCGGAGACTTTCGAAATCGGATCAAGCACGACCATGCGGTGCGAGTAATGCCGGAGGTGTTGTCTCATGGATAAGAAAAGCAAAAAAATGCTGATCATTGCGCTGACTCTTTCGCTGATAACAGCAGCCCTGGTCTATATCTACATCTCCGGCATCAAGCCCGAACAGGCACCGGAAACGAAATACATAAACGTCTATGCCGCCGCAAGGACCATACCCGGGTTCACCAGGATCACGGCTTCTGATATCGAAGAAATAAAGGTGGCCGAGGAACTGTACACTGAAGATATGGCCACCGACAAAGAACAGGTGATAGGCAAATGGACGCTCGTGAGCATCCTGAAAGGTGAATTTATAAGGAATGCAAGGCTTACTGATGATGAGGGCCTGTATTTTTCACATACGATCCCCGAAGGGACAAGGGCGGTGAGCATGAATATCACGGAACAGGTCAACGTGGCGAACCTGCCCAGGCCTGGAGACCATGTGGACGTGGTCGCAAGCTTCAATAAGGAAGAAGATGTTAGGGGGGACAAGACCGTTACCTATCCGAGAATCACTAAAATCATCCTGCAAAACGTCAAAGTGCTCGCTTTGGGGCAGGACACAAGTCTTTCGGCCGACAAGCCCGTTGAGCAGCCAATGACGATCACGCTGGCCGTAAGGAAGGAAGACGTCGAAAAATTCGTCTATGCTTCCGAGTTCGGAATAATAAGGCTGGCGCTCAGACCGGTCGGCGATGATTCGCTGATAAATACGGAAGGTGTGATCAGGCAGGATGTCACAGGCATAAAAGGCATTATCGTTACGGAGGAAACTGACGACACCGGTCCCGCAGGCGCGGATGGAGCCGGTTTGGAATAAGAAAGCTGAGGGATAACTGGAATTGGGAGGAAAGCCGGATGGAAAAGATCAGTGTGATGATTGTTGACGATTCCTATGAAACCAGGAGCAATATAAAGCAGCTTTTATCGTTCAGCAGGAATATCAGGGTGACCGCAGAAGCTGCAACCGGAGAGGAAGCCGTCGTTCTGGCCGGTGAGATGCGGCCGGACGTTATCCTTATGGATATAAACATGCCGGGCATGGACGGGATAAAAGCAACTGAGGAGATTTCGCTGAACATGCCCGATTCGGTGGTCATCATAATGTCGGTGCAGGGCGAGACCGAATATGTCAGGAAAGCAATGACAGCGGGCGCACGCGAGTACCTGTGCAAGCCGTTCAGCGGGGACGAGCTTTCCGAAACGATAATCAGGGCATATGAAAATGAAATGAAACGACGCGAGAAGTTCGCTCCGCTTTCAGAAAAGAAGGAAATGAAATCGAGGGTGATTACCGTATTCAGCACAAAGGGCGGCGTAGGAAAGACTACGATAGCATCGAACCTGGCGGTGGCGATGGCGCGGTCCGGGAAAAAGCGGGTGGCGCTGGTGGATCTCGACCTGCAGTTCGGCGATGTGGCGATAATGCTCAACGTATCGGTCAAGAACACCATAAGCGACCTGGTGAAGGAGTTCGGGCAACTGGACGACAGCTTCGCAGAGGACTACCTCGTGACCCATTTCTCCGGCGTCAGGGTACTGCCCGCGCCCGTAAAGCCTGAGTATGCCGAATATATAACTGCGAACCACGTTGAGAAGATCATCAACATTTTGAGAGAATCATATAATTACATAATCATCGACACATCTGCCAGCTTCCACGAAACCGTCCTAACGTCACTGGACATGTCGGACAAGATACTCATCATATCGACCCTTGACCTTCCGACGATAAAAAACGTAAAATCCGGGCTTGACGTGATGGAAACGCTCAATTATCCCCAGGATAAGATACACGTGGTACTGAACAAAGCTTCAGAGCAGTTCGGCATTAGGTTCAGGGACTTTGAAGACGTGTTGCGCAGGCAGATCTGGGCATATGTGCCCGAGGACAGCCAGACAGTCGTTACTTCCGCGAACAAGGGGTTCCCTTTCGTGATGACGAGGACCGAAACAAAGGTTGCAAGGGCAATAATCGACATCGCAAATGAACTGATGAGAGAACTCGAGGGCGGCGCCGCCAAAAAATCGCCGATAAAGAGGCTGTTTGGCTGAAAGACCAGGAGGGATAGAGATTGTCATTGCTGGAAAGGCTGCAAAAGGAAAGGGCAGCGGAAGCATCAGACAGCGGCAAAAACCCATGGGCGAGGAACGCACCGGCTCCGAGGGAGGATCCTTTTGAAGACCTTAAGGTCCGGATCCACATGAGGATCATCGAGGAGATAAATTCCGGAAAGGTACGGGATGCGGACGCCGAAGAACAGGATGGGGAGCTTGAACAGGCGATCACCAGGATAGTTGAAAGCTACCTGGACGAAGAGGGTGTGTTCATAACCAAGCTGGACAAGCAAAAGCTGATAACCGAGATCATAGATGAAACGATCGGATTCGGCCCCATCAACCGTCTCATCCGGGACCCATCGATATCGGAAATAATGGTCAACGGGCCCAAAAACGTCTATGTCGAAAAGAAGGGCAAGCTGGTCCGGACCGACGTGGTGTTCAAAGATGATCAGCATGTCATGAGGGTCATAGAAAAAATCGTTGCGCCCCTGGGGAGAAGGATAGATGAAAGCTCACCCATGGTAGACGCAAGGCTGCCCGACGGGTCGAGAGTGAACGCGATAATACCGCCGCTCGCACTGAACGGACCGTCGCTGACGATAAGGAAGTTTTCCGAAAAGCCTTACACCGTAAAAGACCTGATCAATTTCGGGACCTTGACGCCGGAAGTGGCGATGTTCCTGAAAGCATGCGTCGAAGCCAGGCTCAACATCATCGTGTCGGGCGGCACCGGGAGCGGAAAGACGACAACACTGAACGTTATATCGTCGTTCATACCGGACGACGAAAGGATAGTGACGATAGAAGATGCCGCAGAACTCCAGCTTGCACAGGAGCATGTCGTAAGGCTTGAAACCCGGCCGCCAAACATCGAAGGCAAAGGCGCGATAACCATCAGGGATCTTGTGAGGAATTCGCTCAGGATGAGGCCTGACAGGATCGTGGTGGGAGAGGTGAGGAGCGGCGAGGCGCTGGATATGCTGCAGGCGATGAACACAGGTCATGACGGCTCTCTTACGACAGGACACGCCAACTCACCGCGTGACATGTTGTCAAGGCTTGAGACAATGGTCCTGATGGCTGGCATGGATCTGCCCGTGCGGGCTATCCGTGAACAGATCGCATCCGCCATCGACCTGATAGTGCACCAGGCCAGGCTGAAGGACGGTTCGCGAAAGATAATACATATCACCGAGATTACCGGCATGGAAGGCGATGTCATAACGATGCAGGACATCTTTGTTTTCAGGCAGCAAGGCAGGGACGAAAAAGGCCGCATTATCGGCTCCATAGTTCCGACAGGCATAAAGCCAAAATTCATAGAGAAACTGGCTGACGCAGGAATAACGCTGCCGCCGGACCTGTTTGCGGCCAGGTAAACGGTTTTGCCGGCGGGACCGGCCGGCTGCAGTATAAGGAAGCCCTGAAAGGAATCCGGCCGGGAATATGATATGATCAGTTCGGCATAACTCTACGCCATAACTCACAGGGGGAGGAGTATATTTGAAAAGCCTGATAATCTTTTTGTGTTTCATATCTGCAGCGGTCCTTTATTACCAGTTGATGAAAATATTCATCTCCCGGAACGATCATATAACCCGGCTCAGGCGTTATACATCGCTGGAGGAGATCCATGAGGAGAGAAAGAAAAAAAAGAGGGACAGTTCTTCATTTTTACGCGGCATGCTTTCAAAAGGCATTGGCAGGCTCAGGTTCCTGGACGGCTACAAGAAAAGGATACAGGCTGACCTTGCGAGGGCGCACCTGCTTTTGAAAGCGGAAGAATTCCTGATTTTCGAGATGATACTTTTCTCAATCTTCTTCCTGCTTACTATTTTGGCAAAAGGCCCGGGATCATGGCCATTGGCTCTCGTTTTCGGGACTGTCGGATGGATACTGCCTTCGTTTTTCATCAAAAGCAGGATCAGGAAGAGGATCAAGCTTCTGAATGATCAGCTGGGCGACGCGATAACGATGATGTCTAACTCGCTTAAAGCCGGTTACAGCTTCCTCCAGGCTGTGGATATAGTGGCTGAAGAGATGGCCGGACCTGTTGCGGAGGAGTTCGCCATTTTCAAAAAAGAAGTAAGCCTTGGGCTAAATACTGAAAAAGCACTGGAGAACCTGTCTGCCAGGGTACGGAGCGATGATCTCGACCTGGTGGTCACGGCGGTGATGATACAGAGACAGGTAGGCGGCAACCTTGCCGAGGTGCTTGACAAAATAACAGAGACCATAAGGGACAGGATCAGGATCAAAGGGGAACTGAAAGCCATAACAGCCCAGGGAAGGGTTTCCGGACTTGTGATCTCACTGCTCCCGATCGCACTGTGCCTTATCATATACATGATAAACCCGGCCCAGATGAGCCTGTTGTTTACCAGGCCGCTCGGCATAATAATGCTTGTGGCGGCAGCGATCATGGAGCTTACGGGTATAGTACTGATCCGAAGGATCGTCAGGGTGGAGATCTAGGAGGCTGGTATGATGCCGGTTTTGATTTTTCTGCTGACATTCGCAAGCTGCTTCCTGCTTGCCCATTCTGTTCTGGCGGTTGTCAGCAGGGATGAACTCATAATATCAACAAGGCTCCGGAACATAAAGGATCCCAGGGCAAGAAAGGAAAACGACGAACTGGACCAGCCGCTGCTGACCAGGGTGGTCAGGCCGATGCTTGACCAGATGGGCAGGATAATGATGCGGGTAACTCCGAAAGAACTGATTTCGTCGTTGGAAAACAAGGTCACCAGGGCCGGGAACCCATGGGACCTTACTGTCAGGGACTGGCTGAACATACAGGCGGTCCTGGTCGCAGGCATCCCGCTTATTACCTTCATTGCGCTGAGAAATTCGGGCATCCCCACGGGCTCGCTGATACTGTTCCTGGTTTCAGAAGCAGCGCTGGGATTCGTCCTGCCGGGCTTCATACTCGGGAAAATGATTACGGCGCGCCAGAAGATAATCCTGAAAACGCTGCCGGACGTGATCGATCTAATCACTGTCATAGTGGAAGCCGGCCTGGGTTTCGACGGTGCGCTGATGAAAGTGGTGGAGAAAAAGCCGGGGCCGCTGGCTGATGAATTTGACAGGGTCCTGCAGGAAATCAGGGTCGGAAGGAAGAAAAAAGACGCTTTGCGGGATATGTCACAAAGGCTGGATATCCAGGACTTTACTGCTTTCGTCGGGGCCATCATCCAGGCGGAACAGTTCGGCGTGAGTATCGCGCAGGTACTGAGGATCCAGTCCGGGCAAATCAGGCTCAAGAGGAAACAGCGTGCCCAGGAGCGGGCGATGAAAGTGCCTGTGAAGATGCTGATACCGATGGTCGTGTTCATATTCCCGACATTGTTCGTCGTCCTTCTCGGGCCCATCGTCATAAAGCTGATCGAACAGTTTACCGGCATGTAGCCTTTCGGCAACGCCCAAAATTAAACAGCAGTGGAGACAACGTCCTCCGATACGCGTGCAACGGGCATCACAACAGAGAACCGACTGTACTTGCGGATTTGCCTGCATTTACTGCGTTGGACGCGTTATCCGTATTACGTTGCCTGCATTGGTCCGGCAGGGTCCTGTCTGTTATCCTAAGGCAGAACGCCGCGTTTTTCAGCCTTTCGCAAATCTCGTCAGTACCTGTCCGCACGCCGGAAGGCAGGCGATGTGCAGGAGTACTATAAATTTCATAGAAATTGGTTTAATATAGTTGAAGATGATTGTAGATGATAGTATAATGTCTTACATAATCAAGTGATTGCACTATACGGTACAACAGGTTTTCGGAGGCTGTGAAATGGGTTTTCTGGATGATATCAGGAACAGGATATTGATACATGACGGATCCAAGGGATACTTGCTGCAGAGGATGGGACTGAAAGGCGGCGAGTGCGGGGAATACTGGAACCTGACGAACCAGGAGGCAGTCAGGGAGGTACACAGGGCATATCTCGAGGCAGGCTCGGACGTACTGCAGACAAACACGTTTCCCGGGAACAGGATACATCTCGAAAGGTTCGGGCTCGGCGAAAAAACTTATGAAATCAATTACTGGGGAGCCAGGCTTGCAAGAGAGGTTGCCGGAGACAGGGCTTACGTGAGCGCTTCCGTCGGTCCTGCGGGCTCCCTTATGGAACCGCTGGGAGACCTGTCGTTCGAAAAAGCCTGCGAGATATACCGTGAACAGGTAAAGGCCCTTGTCGACGGCGGCGCGGACATCATCAATTTCGAGACGTTCACGGATCTTTCTGAACTGCGGGCGGCATACCTGGCAGCCAGGGAGGTCACGGACCTGCCCGTGATCTGCTCCCTTGCATTCGAAAACAACGGACGGACACTGATGGGCACTGACCCGTTCATTGCCGTCACAGTCCTGAAATCGCTGGGTGTCGACATGGTCGGGGCCAACTGTTCATTCGGTCCCGAACACATGACGGGTATCATCGAGAGTATGTACAGGGCGGGCGGAGGTTACCTGAGCGTCAAGCCGAATGCAGGCCTGCCGTCGGTTTCAGGCAGCACGGTGACATATGACGAGACGCCGGAGCGTTTTGCTGAACTGTCGGCGGCATTCATAAAATACGGGGCAAGGCTCGTAGGCGGTTGCTGCGGGACGACCCCGGAATTCATAAGAGCTCTCAGGGAAAGGCTGACAGACGCTGAACCCGTTCCTGTTCCTGAAAGGCTGGAGTCATGCATTGCTTCCGATGTCATGCATATAAATGTGGCAGACATTGATAATGCCAATATATACAGGCTTGATGCCGCGAATGACCAGGCAGTCTGCCAGGCTTTGAAGAATAATGATTTGTCCTGGGCGGAGGAAACGGCGCTCGATTTGTCAGCCGAAGGCTATGACGCGATACTGGTGAGCCTCGACAGCGCCGGCGGCGGCCCGGGCATGCTTGCTGACGTGGTTGACCGGCTGCAGTGGTATGTGAAGGCCCCCTTCATCATCGAAACAGCTGATGCAGAAGCTCTTGAAAAGGCTCTGAGAGTCTACCGGGGAAAGGCCGGCGTTGTCATAAGGGACGGTTCCGGAGATGAGACGGGAAAAATCGCAGAAAAGTACGGAAGCGTGATTATTTCCCGGGGCATATAGGCTCGCTGGGATCCCCTGACGTCCACAGCATCGGGAAAATCCTCCGGCTCCAAAGGAAGCGGAAATTCTCCGGCACCCGAGGGATCATGAATGCCCCGGTACCATGGATCGTGGACGTCCCCCAATACTCACGGGATCGTGAGCATCCCACGGGACACATGGATCGTGTGTGTCCAACGGCACCCACGGGATCGTGAGCGTCACCCCCGATACCCACGGATCATGAGCGTCTCCCGGCACTACGGATCGTGGCCATCTCACGGAACCCTCGGGATCATGAGCATACTCCGGCCCAGGGAATTGGATCACAGTCATGCAGCATGAAAAAAAGCGGGACAGCAACACTGCAAAGTTGATACCTGTGTTTGCGGGTGCTAAAATTATGACAGGGAGGCCAACAGTCCTGTGCCCGAAAAGTTACGCACCCGGGTGGGTGCGAAATAGGCCCGAGACCGATCGACCTGCACCTGAAAGCGCTTAAAAACATGGGCGCGAAGATAAATGACGCGCATCGCGGGTTCATACACTGCGAGGCCGACAGGCTGAAAGGGTGCGACATCCAGCTTGATTACCCCAGTGTGGGCGCCACTGAAAACATAATGCTGGCCTCGGTCTTTGCCGACGGAGAGACGGTTATAAGAAACGCTGCAAAAGAGCCTGAGATAGTCGACCTGCAGAATTACCTGCAGGCAGCGGGCGTGCGTGTGACGGGCGCGGGGACGAGCATCATACGGATAGCCGGCGGTGGAGGCAAGCTGAGGTATGCGGAACATACCATAATCACCGACCGGATAGTGGCGGGTACATATATGGCGGCAGCAGGGATAACAGGCGGAAACCTGTTATTGAAAAACGTCTATCCTGAAAATCTCAGTTCAGTTATTTCGGTCCTGAGGGAAAGCGGATGCAGGATCCGCGTCAATGGCAGCACTGTGCATGTAGTCGGACCGGCAAGGCTGCGGGCCGTAGATATCGTCAGAACGCTTCCGTATCCGGGATTCCCGACGGATATGCAGGCACAGCTCATGGCGATGCTGACCATCGCCAGGGGCACAAGCATAGTAGTCGAGACAGTTTTTGAGAACAGGTACAAACACGTTGACGAACTGCTGCGAATGGGCGCGAACATCAAGCTGGAAGGGCGGATAGCGGTCATAAAGGGAGTCAGGAAACTGGTAGGGGCCAATGTCACTGCCAGAGACTTAAGGGGAGGAGCGGCCCTGGTACTGGCAGGTCTTGCAGCTGAGGGAGAAACAGTGGTATCGGGGATCAGGCATATCGACCGGGGATACGAGAGGATCGAAGAGAAACTGAGACAGATCGGCGCAACTATAAGGAGAGTCGACTGAAATACCCGAACGGCCTGTTGTGATAATGTGATACGATATTCTCACGACCACCGTACACCAGGGGGCAGATATGAAGCTGCGCAGGATAAAAACCGTGCAGGAACCTGCACACGTGATAAACAGGAGAAAAAGAAGAAGGCAAAGGATCTTCAGGGTAGTAAAGTCGATACTCGTTACCGCGTTATTTGTTTCTACCGTAATATATGCAGCGCTTTCTCCTTTCTTTAACATAAAGGAATTCAGGGTTTTCGGCAATACCCGGTACGATGCAGCCGAACTTACAGCCGCTTCAGGCATCAGGACAGGCCGTAACGGGTTCAGGGTACTGTTTTCCAGCAAGTCGAAATCAGGCTTGTTCCGCATAGGTGACGCGGAACAGGCGATAATTGAAAAATGTCCATATGTCAGGAGCGCGGAAGTCAGGTATATCATCCCTGGTACGATAAGGATCAGCATTACAGAGCGTGAACCCGCTGCCATAATCGATATGAAGGGGACACCCCTGCTTATAGACAAAGAGGGTTACCTTCTTGAGATCGATCCTGCCTTCGACCCGGATGAGGCTGAGAAAGGGCTTCCCGTGATAAGGACCGCGGATCCTGCTTCGGCAGTCCCGGGAAAGAAACTGGATATTCCTGAGGAAATGCTCTTATCAGCTTTCAAAGTATTTGATACAATAAGAGAGACAGATGCTGTGAATAGCGTGGAGTTGCTGCCTCTGGTCGATTATGTGGATACGAGCGACCTTTCGAACATCCGTTTTTCGGTGCAGTCCCGCATAATCGTGAATCTTGGCAAGGCGGACGAGCTTCATTACAAAATCAGTGCAGCGGCAAGCATATTCGCAATTGACATCAAAAAAACAGAAAGGGGTACGCTGGATTTTTCCGTCGGGAAGGATCCGGTATTCACTCCTGAGAGCGGAGGTTAGGTGCCTATGTTGCCGATACTGGGAATGATCATCGGGATACTGATCGGAGTTTTTGTGATACCTGTAAATATACCCCAGCAGTATTCCATATACCTGGCTGTGGCCATCCTTGCCGCGCTGGACTCCGTGTTCGGCGGGATAGCGTCGTCGATGCAGGGAAAATTCGACATGAAAATATTCCTGTCAGGTTTTTTCGGAAACGCGATCCTGGCGGCGATGCTGGCGTATATAGGCGACCAGATGGGGCTGCAACTGTACCTTGCGGCAATATTCGCCTTTGGTAACAGGATTTTCTTAAATTTTGCAGTTATTCGCAGATATGTGTTGAATAAGTCAGATAAAAAAGATAATATATAGTTTGTAGGGTAGTTTACAGGGGGTCATTTCCTTGAGTGGATGGATTGTAAGTGTTGACATCGGAACGTCGAACGTTTGCGCCCTTATCGGTAAGATCAGCAAGTTCTCACAGTTAGAGATCGCCGGAAGAGGTATGGCGCCTTGCAGCGGGCTTAAAAAAGGCGTCATCGTTGATATAGACAGTACGGCTGCAAGCATAAGGAAAGCGGTCGAAGAAGCTGAAGCAGAAGCCAACATGCGGATCGATTCAGCTTATGTCAACATCCATGGTATGCACGTAAATGTCGTGAACAACAAAAGCTGGCTGAGCATAAACGGAAGGGAAATAACCAGGGACGACCTGGATGAAATACTCCGCGACGTCAGGGACATCGAGATACCGGAAGACATGCAGCTTATAGACGTCATCCCGAGGCAGTTCATCATCGACGGATATGACGAGATAACCGACCCGGTAGGGATGGTCGGGAACCGTCTCGAAGTCGATGCGGACATGCTTGTAGGAAAGATCATATCGGTCCAGAATATCATAAAAAGCATGGAACGGGCTGACATAAAGCTGGATGGGATAGTTGCCGAAGCATTTGCTTCGGCAGAGATTTGTCTGACGCCGGATGAACGTGACATAGGAGCCGTGCTGCTGGATGTCGGGGGGAGCGTGACCGACATTTCGGTATTCCAGGGCAAAAGGCTTGTTTTTTATGATTCTATACCGGTCGGCGGTGATCATGTCACCAATGATATCGCAATCGGACTGCGGATATCTAATACGGAAGCCGAAAAGATCAAGCGCCAGTTCGAACTTGCGTTGACTTCGCTGATAAAGAACGACCAGGAGATTTCGGTGTTCGATATCAGCGAGAACAGGAAAAAGAATGTGAAGGTATCGGAAGTAGTCGAGATAATAGAGGCCCGCGTGTACGAGATATTCTCATTATGCAAGGGACTGCTGGACAAGGCGGGGATAAGCATCCCGCAGGAAGGCTGCGTCGTTATGACAGGCGCCGGCATTTCCTATGTGGACGGCTGCAGGCAGCTGGCCAGGGAAGTGTTCGACCTTCCGGTAAGGGTCGTCCAGGCAGGGCAGATACCGGGAGTCCTGAAACCTGAGTTTGTTGCGTCAGCAGGCATGATCAGGTACGTGGCGAATGTCAGGAAGGGAGTAAGCCGGGCAAGCGAGATCAGGCTCAGGAAACAGGAGAAGCAGAAAAATGAAGGATCAGTACTGGAAAGGATCTTGAATTTTTTCAAAAAAATGTTTTGATCCGCCGCTGTTTACTGACTGAATATTTTGCTAATCTCATCTTGCGCTAATTTAAGGAATAGGATATTATTTATTTGTGCCAAAAGTTATGCCAAACGAATGACAAAAGGGGGATTCGTTTTGCTGGAGTTTGATATTGATATGGAACAGTTTGCCCAGATAAAAGTCATCGGTGTCGGCGGCGGGGGCAACAATGCCGTAAACAGGATGATAACTGCCGGCCTCAGAGGTGTTGAGTTCATAGCCATAAATACAGATAAACAGGCTCTTTTTCTTTCCAAGGCTAACACAAAAATACAGATTGGGGACAAACTGACAAAAGGTCTGGGAGCCGGTGCCAATCCTGAAATCGGGGAAAAGGCTGCAAATGAGAGCAAGGACGAGATAGCCCAGGCCATCAAGGGAGCAGACATGGTCTTCGTGACCGCAGGAATGGGCGGCGGGACCGGAACCGGCGCTGCGCCTGTCGTAGCCCAGATCGCAAAAGAGATGGGGATACTGACGGTTGGCGTTGTGACCAAGCCTTTTATGTTTGAAGGCCGCAAAAGGATGCAGTATGCGGAACAGGGCATAGAAAACCTCAAGGGTGTCGTGGACACTCTTGTTACGATACCGAACGACAGATTGCTCCAGGTTGCCGAGAAGAAGACGTCCATAATAGAGGCGTTCAGGATGGCCGATGACGTATTGCGCCAGGGTGTTCAGGGCATATCGGATCTCATTGCAGTACCGGGACTTATAAACCTCGACTTTGCAGACGTAAAAACGATAATGCAGAATACCGGGCTGGCACACATGGGCATAGGCAAAGCCTCCGGCGATGGCAGAGCCGAAGAAGCGGCAAAACAGGCCATACAGAGTCCCCTGCTCGAGACGACCATAGACGGCGCACGCGGCGTGATCATCAATATCACCGGCGGAGCGGATCTCGGACTTTTCGAAGTCAATATGGCGGCCGAACTGGTGCAGAAGTCTGCCGACCAGGATGCCAACATAATCGTCGGCGCGGTCATCGATGAGAACCTCAAGGACGAAATACTCATAACCGTTATCGCAACCGGCTTCGACAAGAGCCCGGTGATGAGGAAGATAGACAAGATAGCGGAAAAATCTCCGGCAAAACAGGAACAGGCAGCCCCAAGGCGTCAACTGGCCACAGACATATCCGAGGATGAGCTCGAGATCCCGACATTCCTGAGGAAAAACAGGTTCAGATAAACGTTGCGAAACCAGGACCCCGGGCATAAAGCCCGGGGTTTTTTGTGTTACTGGCGGAGGACGGTCCTTCACGAGTTCGGTTGGGGGACAGTTCTTCG
>DGEQ01000038.1:0-1561 GCA_002386045.1 Hungateiclostridiaceae bacterium UBA3922
AGATGTGTATAAGAGACAGCAACTGATCTGCTTTGCCTTGAAGCACAGGAAGATCATGCAGAGCTACCTGGATGAGACCGGCGTATACCACGCCCAGCATCGCCTGCTAATGAAGATATTCCATGAACCCGAGATCTCACAGAACGACATAGCAAGGTCCATGGACGTTTCGGCGGCAACTGTGGCAGTGGCGCTGAAAAAACTGGAGAAAAGAGGGTTCATCAGCAGGCACACGGATGAAGGCGACAACCGGTTCAACAAGATAACCATTACAGAAAAAGGGAACAGGGTCGTGGAGCAAAGCAAGCGGATTTTCGAAATGGCAGACAAGAAGATCCTTGACGGGTTTACGGAGGAAGAGAAGCGTACGCTGTCTGTATTGCTGCAAAAGCTGAACGACAACCTGGACAAAATGGAGGAAGAGATAAGACTTGGAAAGGAAAGGACATAAAGCAATGAGACGGTATTGGAAGTATGCGAGACCATATTTATCAGCGTTCATCATCGGGCCGGTCCTCATGATAGTCGAGGTTATCGGCGAAGTGGTGATGCCCCTCCTGCTGAAGAACATCATCGACAAGGGGATAAGTGAAGGCCGGGGCATCGGTTACATCATCATGATGGGCATAACAATGATCGTAACAGCGCTCATAATGATGGCAGGAGGTGTGGGCGGAGCCTATTTTGCCATCAAGGCGTCCACCGGATTCGCGAACGATCTGAGGAAAGACATGTTCAGGCAGATCCAGAAGTTTTCCTTCAAAAATATCGATCAGTACAACACCGGTTCTCTGATCACGAGGCTTACGAACGACATCACCCAGATACAGAACATGCTCCAGATGCTGCTGAGGATGGCGCTGAGATCGCCGGGCATGCTTATCGGCGCGCTCATCGCGGCCTTTGCCCTGAATTCGAACCTGGCGCTGACGATACTTTTCGTGATACCTTTCCTGTCTGCCGGGATCTACATCATCCTGAAAATCGGCTTTCCGCGTTTTACGCTGATGCAGAAGAAACTGGACGCGCTCAATACCGTGACGCAGGAAAACCTGACGAATATCAGGGTCATAAAATCATTCGTCAGGGAGAGCTTCGAGGAGGAGAAATTCAAAAAAGCCAATACGGAGCTGAAGAACAGCGCGTTGAGCGCAATGAACGTCGTTATATTCACCATACCTGTAATGACCATCGCAATGAATTTCACGACCCTGGCCGTCGTCTGGTTCGGCGGCAACCAGGTCATTGCGGGCACTATGACCGCCGGCTACCTTACCGCGTTCGTGAATTATGTCTTCCAGATCCTCATATCGCTCGTAATGGTATCCATGATCATCCTCAACGGTTCGAGGACCCTTGCATCGGTGAGGCGTGTAAATGAAGTCCTCTGCACTGAAATCGACCTGACGGATGAAAATGCTTCGCAGAAGGATCTGACAGTACAGCACGGCAAAGTCGAATTCAGGGGAGTACATTACAAATACTACAAAAACAATGAAAAATGGGTACTTGAGGACATCAACCTTGTTATAAACCCGGGCGAGACAGTCGGCATCATCGG
>DGEQ01000038.1:1743-4380 GCA_002386045.1 Hungateiclostridiaceae bacterium UBA3922
AAGAAGAGGTGTACAGGTTTGCGGAGTATGCCCAGGCACACGGGTTCATCTCGTCTTTTGATAAAAAATACGATACAGAGCTCGGACAGGGCGGCGTGAATGTCTCCGGCGGGCAGAAGCAGCGGCTGTGCATTGCAAGGACCCTGCTGAAAAAGCCGAAGATACTGATCCTCGACGACAGTACGAGCGCGGTCGACACTGCTACCGAGTCAAGGATCAGGGAGAGCCTGAAGAATGAGCTCCAGGATATGACGAAAATAGTCATCGCGCAAAGGATATCGTCAGTGATCGATGCAGACAAGATCATCGTACTCGATGACGGAAAAATCGTCGGGATGGGCACTCATGATGAACTGATGGAGAGCTGCAGTGCATATTCGGAGATCTACTACTCGCAAACGGACAAGAAGGTGACGGCATGACGGATAGGACAATGGAAGAAACCCGCAGTGTTGAAAGAGTTGAGACAGACCCTGCCGGCGGCAGGGGCCGGATCGGCGAAAAAAGGAAAGAGATCAGCGAAGAGCGGAAAGAGATCCTTTTGCGCAGGTACGGGAATATAAAGATGGCTGCCGGTCCTGGCGGAATGGGGCCCGGCGGTCCCGGAGCGGGGAAGCCGGGAGGCGCCGGAAGGCGGAGACAGGGCGGTCCTGGTGGCGGGCCTCCGGGAATGCGCTTTGCCATGGCCGGAGGAAAACCGAAAAACGCATCGGCCACGATGAAACGGCTGCTTGACTATATCGGGAAGGACAAGTACAAGATCCTGTTCGTGCTTGCCTGCGTACTTATCAGCAGCCTGACGGGCCTTGGAGGAAGCTATATTTTGCGGCCCGTCATCAACAACCTGGTATCGGCTGATTATACTACGCAGGAGAAGGTACACAATCTTATGCTCGGGATACTGGTCATGGCAGGCATATACATTTTCGGTGTAATATGTACTTACCTGCAGCAGAGGATCATGATAAGAGTGTCCCAGAACGCCCTGGTCAAAATCAGGGAAGACCTGTTCCGCAAGATCCAGAGGCTTCCACTGAAGTATCACGATACGCATACGCACGGGGACATCATGAGCCGTTTTACCAATGACCTGGATGCGGTCGGAGAAATGCTCAACCACACCATGGTGCAGATATTCTCAGGTACGATCACGCTGATCGGTACAGTCACGCTGATGTTCGTGACGAACTGGATACTGGCGGTCGTAACTATCGTAACGACCCCGTTCCTGGCCTATGTGGGAAGCCTGATAGGAAAGCAGAGCAGGAAATATTTCACACAGCAGCAGCAGGTCCTGGGTGCCGTAAACGGCTATATCGAGGAAACCATGACCGGCCAGAAGGTCATAAAGGTATTCTGCCACGAGGAGACCGCTATAGATGAGTTCGAGTTCCTGAGCGATGAGCTTCGCAAAAGGCAGATGAAGGCCCAGTTCTTCGGCGGCATCATGGGACCCGTCATGGGCAACCTGAGCCAGGTGAGCTATGCACTGTCCGCGGCAGTCGGCGGTGTCCTTTGCCTCACAGTGAATTTCGATATCGGCGGGCTCACCATATTCACGAATTACTCCAGGCATTTTTCCAGGCCTGTGAACGAGCTGTCGATGCAGATGAACGTGATCTATGCGGCGCTGGCAGGAGCGGAAAGGGTCTTTGAAGTTATGGACGAAGCGCCGGAAGCACCGGATCCGGCCAATGCTATAGAGATATGCTCTGAAGCGGACAGGAAGCCGGGCGCAAGGCCGATCAGGGGAGAAGTGGTGCTGAAGGACGTGACTTTCGGATATGTACCCGGCGTGACCGTGCTCAGGCACGTAAACGTTACGGCAAAACCAGGCCGGAAGATAGCCTTTGTAGGGTCCACGGGCGCGGGGAAGACGACCGTCACCAACCTGATCAACAGGTTCTATGAGATCGAAGAGGGAGAGATACTGATCGACGGCATCAACATAAAGAAGATAAAGAAGGACTCCCTCAGGAGCAATATAGCGATGGTGCTCCAGGATACGCACCTGTTCTCCGGTACGGTCAGAGAGAACATCAGGTACGGACGCCCTGACGCGACCGATGACGAAGTCATTGCTGCCGCGAAAGTCGCATGTGCCCATTCCTTCATCGAGAGGCTTCCGGAAGGCTACGATACGGTACTGGAAGGCGACGGGGCCAACCTGAGCCAGGGAGAGAGGCAGTTGCTGAATATCGCAAGGGCTGCCATATCGAAGGCACCCATCCTGATACTTGACGAAGCCACCAGTTCCGTCGACACGAGGACCGAGAGGCTTATCCAGCAGGGCATGGACCAGCTGATGAAAAACAGGACTACCTTCGTGATCGCCCACAGGCTTTCCACCGTGCGCAACGCCGACCTGATCATAGTGCTGGAGAACGGCGAGATTATCGAGCAGGGCACCCACGAGGAGCTTCTTGCGCTGGGCGGAAGGTATTATCAGCTTTATACCGGAGCTATCGAACTGGATTAGGAAGCAACCCTCCCTGCACAACAGCAGGTATTGCGGAGGTTACAAATATTATTATACAATGGATGCAAGCGGTAATATCCAAAAGGGAAATCCATGTAAGTTCATGCGGCAATACCATGCATGTTGTATGAAGGAGGGTTAGTACTGACGGGCAGGAT
>DGEQ01000107.1 GCA_002386045.1 Hungateiclostridiaceae bacterium UBA3922
AAGCTGGATCCCGCAAGAGAGAAAGTGCTGGTCGTCTGCGGCGACGGCTGGCACCACGGGGTCATCGGCATCGTCGCCTCGAAGATCGCCGAACGGTATTACAGGCCGACCATCATAATTTCATTGGAAGAGGACGGAACCGGGAAGGCTTCGGCCAGGAGCATCGAGAAGTTCGACCTGTTCCGGGCGCTGACAGCGTGCGAGGACCTGCTGGACAGGTACGGCGGGCATGAGATGGCCGCCGGTCTGACCATACAAGGCAGCAGGATAGAAGAGTTCAGGAAGCGGATAAACGAGTACGCGGACAGCGTCATGGTGGACGAGGACCTTATGCCGCGGCTGAGGATAGACGCATTTGTAGAGAACAGCGACCTTACACTGGAAAGCGTGCAGGAACTCGATAAGATGGAACCTTTCGGCGAAGCCAACCCCAAGCCCTGTTTCGGGTACGTGGGCCTTCGGATCGCCGATATAAGGACGATGAGTTCCGGTAAACACCTCAGGCTGATGCTGTATGCCGGCTGCACGCCGGTAGAGGCCGTCGGCTTTGGAATGGGTGAACTTGCGCAGCAGTACCGGGTCGGAGACGTGGTCGACCTTGCATTTGTCCCCGGCATAAACGAGTGGGGAGGCACCCGGAGGCTGCAGCTTGTTGTCAGGGACATACGGCCCGGCGTTTTCGCAAAGCTCGACAAAAACATTGTTTTTACGATGTCAAATGACTATAATAATAATGATATAAAGCTTATCAGCAGTTTGAGACAGCAGTACAGGCTGGACCCTGCCGACCTGGTCCCTGAAAGGGCGGAGCTCGAGCAGGTGTACAGGTATGTACGGGCGCACTGGAGAGCCGGGGCTGAAAACGGTTCCGACAGCAATTGTGCTATAGGCGGTTCTTCATTCACTATTGAGAATATTTACGAATTGAGCAGCCTGATGTCGGCAAAACTTGGCATCAGGATGAACTGTTTCAAACTGAAGAAAGCGCTTGAGATATTCAGTGAGCTGGGACTTATGACGCTTGAGAGCGCAGGGCCGGGAGGCCTGGTCGTAAGGCAGGCGAACGGAGCAGACAGGGTATGCCTGGAGGCGTCCACTTTATATACCCGGTTGCAGGCCATAAGGCGCGTTTTCAACGGAGAGCAAGCACAAAATATGTGAGCCGGAGGTAGTTTGCTATGGATCTTAAGGAGAAACTCAGGCACGTGCCGGATTTTCCGAAGGAGGGCATCGATTTCATCGACATCACGACCGTCCTGCAGGATGCCGAGGCACTGGAACAGAGTATTGCGGAAATGAAAAGGCTGGCGGAAGAACTTGGTGATTTCGATATGATCGTCGGACCCGAATCCAGGGGCTTCATATTTGGTGCACCGCTGGCTTACGCGATGGGGAAGGGCTTTGCGCCGATAAGGAAGAAGGGCAAGCTGCCTTACAAGACTGTCGGGATCAAGTATGAACTGGAATACGGCACCGATGAGCTTGAAATCCACGAGGACGCGATCAGGCCCGGACAGAAAGTGCTCATAGTTGACGACCTGCTTGCGACGGGAGGGACTACCCAGGCAAACGTCAAGCTTGTTGAGAAACTTGGCGGAAAGGTCATTGGGCTTGTTTTCTTTATAGAGTTGACCTATCTCAACGGAAGGGAAAGGCTTAAGGGCTACGAGGTAAAATCGGTGGTAAGCTTCTGACGGCAATGTCTGTTATTATGGAGGCGTTGGATGGACAGCCGATACGATGAAAGGTACGAAGAACTGAAAGAGAAAATAAGGAAATACAATGCCGGCTGTGATTTCGATCTGCTCGACAAGGCTTACGCCATGGCCCAAAAAGCCCATGAGGGGCAGCTGAGGGAATCCGGCGAGCCTTACATCACGCATCCGCTTGAGGTCGCGCACATACTTGCCGATCTCGAGATGGACTGTACCACGATCATTGCCGGCCTTCTGCACGACACCGTAGAGGACACCAACTGCAGCTTCGAAGATATAAAGGAGCAGTTCGGTGAATCTGCCGCCATGCTCGTGGACGGCGTGACGAAGCTTGACAAGATACCGTATACCACGAAAGAGGAACTGCAGGCTGAAAACCTCAGGAAAATGTTCCTCGCCATGGCCAAGGACATCCGCGTCATACTGATCAAGCTCGCAGACCGCGAGCACAACATAAATACTCTCAAATACATGCCCGAGGACAAGCAAAAGGAAAAGGCCAGGGAGACGCTCGAGATCTATGCGCCGCTGGCGCACAGGCTGGGTATCTCGAGGATCAAGTGGGAGCTCGAGGACAGCAGCTTCCGCTACCTGCACCCGAAAGAGTACTACGACCTGGTGGAGAAGATCGCGAAGAAGCGGCGAGAGCGCGAGGAATACATAAACAGTATCATAGAAGAGATCAGGAGCAAGACGACGGAACTCGGGATCGAGACGCAGATCGAAGGCCGTCCGAAGCATTTCTACAGCATCTACCGCAAGATGAAGCAGCAAAACAAGACCATCGACCAGATATACGACCTGTTCGCGGTGCGCGTCATAGTCAACACAGTCAAGGACTGCTATGCCGTGCTGGGCCTGGTGCATGAGCTTTACAAGCCGATGCCCGGCAGGTTCAAGGATTACATTGCGATGCCGAAGCCGAACATGTACCAGTCGCTGCATACGACGCTGATAGGCCACGACGGCCATCCGTTCGAGGTCCAGATCCGGACCCACGAGATGCACAGGGTCGCTGAGTTCGGTATCGCGGCCCACTGGAAGTACAAGGAGGGCGTGACCGGCAGGAACGAACTGGACAACAAGCTTGCCTGGCTGAGGCAGATGCTGGAGTGGCAGAAGGAAGCCAGGGACGCCAACGAGTTCGTAGAGACGGTCAAGGTGGACCTGTTTGCCGATGAGGTGTTCGTGTTCACTCCCAAGGGCGACGTCATCAACCTGCCCATCGGGTCGACGCCTATCGATTTCGCCTATGCCATCCACAGCGCCATCGGCAACAAGATGATGGGTGCGAGGGTGAACGGCGAGATAGTGAAGCTCAACTATCAGCTGAAAAACGGCGATATCGTCGAGATCCTCACATCCTCCAGCGTTCACGGTCCGAGCCGTGACTGGCTCAACATAGTCAAGAGTTCGCAGGCGCGCAACAAGATCAGGCAGTGGTTCAAAAAGGCCAACAGGGAAGAGAACATCCAAAGAGGAAGGGAAATAATAGAGAGGGAACTCAAGAAGCAGGGGCTGCAGTACAGCCAGCTTTTCAGGAACGAGTGGGTCGACATTGTACTGAAGAAGTACAATTTCAACACGGTCGACGATATGCTCTCTGCCGTAGGGTATGGCGGCATCGGCGTTAACAAGATCATAGCGAGGCTCAAAGAGGAATACAGGAAGACGCTGAAGGCGGAGGAACTGGCCGAACTCGAACGAGACCAGGCGAAACAGGACAAGGACCCGGAGAAGAGGAAGAAGAAGCCGCCCGAGAACGGCGTTATAGTGAAGGGCATCGAAAACTGCCTTGTGAGGTTGTCCAGGTGCTGTAACCCGGTGCCGGGCGATGAGATCATAGGATATGTCACGAGGGGCCGCGGCGTGTCGGTCCACAGGAAGGACTGCGTCAACGTGACGGGCGCCCGCGAGGAGAAGGAGCGGCTCATCGAGGTGCAGTGGTACACGGCGGGTAATGCATCATACAAGGCCGAGATCACGATAATGGCCAACGACAGGACACAGTTGCTGATGGAAGTGACCAATACGCTGGGCGAGGCCAAGATACCGCTCAAGGCAATGAACGCGAGGACGACCCGCGACCAGATCGCCATCATCGGCCTGACACTCGAGATCGTCGACACCGAACAGCTCGAGAAGATAATAAAGAAGCTGCGTAAAGTGGACGGCGTATTCGAAGTGACCAGGAGCAAGGGATAGCAGGTCGATGTCAACAGGCGGAAGTCGACTGGTTAAGGACTGCAAGCCGGGTTACAGGCTGAATACGGGAGGCCTGAAACAATATGATCATTAAGTCTGCATTGGCAGGCATGCTCGATTCGAACTGCTATATTATTGAAGACGGCGGTGAAGCTGCCGTCATCGATCCCGGCGCGGATCACGGGGAAATAAAGCAGGTGCTCGACGAGCATGGCCTTTCACTGAAATATATTATTTATACCCATGGTCACATCGATCATGTCTGCGAAGGCGACGCTCTGCGCAGACTGACCGGCGCCAGGGTGGTCGCCCACGAGGATGAGGCGCGGATACTTGAAGATCCGTTGCTGAACGGATCGGCACTATTCTGGACTGCAAGGAAAATGGACAGTCCCGACATTTCCGTGAAGGATGGAGATGTGCTGAAGCTCGGCAGCGTCGAGCTTGGAATAATGCATACGCCTGGCCACACGCCGGGCGGGATCTGTCTGCTGGCCAGGGACGCCGGTGACAGAGGCCGCACCGGCAAGCATTCAACGAACTGCGTCTTCACCGGCGACACTCTCTTCAGGCTCAGCATCGGCAGGACGGACCTGGGAGCGGGCGATTCCCGTGTGCTTATGGCCTCGCTTGACAGGCTGATGGAACTGGACGATGACGTCGTGGTCTATCCGGGCCACGGTCCTGCAACAACCATAGGATTTGAACGGGAAAATAACCCATGGTTGTGAAGTGTTGCACGCCCATTTGCAAAAAATATATTTCTTTGCTATAAT
>DGEQ01000026.1 GCA_002386045.1 Hungateiclostridiaceae bacterium UBA3922
TGGAACTGGCATCAAATCGAACAGGTGCGTGATTTGAGGGCGCAGCTCGCTGCGGTTCACGGTTTCCCGACCAATCAACGTTAGATTCATGCGGACTCCGGACACATCAACGCTGACTTTGGATACGATATGAAGGAATATACAGGAACGGTCAGGTAAAAAGGCTGCCATTTAAGGCAGCCTTTCGCGTGCTCGTGTACCGTGTACCACGTATCACGTACCACGTACCATGAACCGTGTACCATGTACCATGTACTGTGACTTTTATTTTCCTGCTGTGGCTCCCATGGCTTCCAGTTTTTCGAACACCCTCCCGAAAGCTTCGAGGGCGTAATCGAGCTGTTCTTTCGTATGGGTCGCCGTGTAGCTGGTCCTGATCCTGCACAGGCCAGGTTTTACCGCGGGCGAAAGCACCGGATTCACATAAACGCCTTCTTCGCGCAGCATCTTTGTTACGACGAGAGTGGCTTCGTTCGTATATGTCATGACCGGAACGATGGGCGTGATCTCGCTGTTGGCCTCGTAAATGGGCAGACCGAGCTTCCTGAAGCCCTGCCTCATGTAATATGAAATATCCCTGAGCTTCTGGACGCGTTCGGGCTCCGACCTGATTATTTCCAGCGCAGCTATGGCTGCGGCCGCGTTTGCCGGCGGTATGGATGCAGAGAATATGAACGGCCTGGAATTGTGCTTGATATAATCGATGACTTCCTGCTTTGCCGCTACGAAACCGCCAAGGCTTGCCAGCGATTTACTGAATGTGCTCATCACGATATCGACTTCCTTTTCCAGCCCGAAGTGCTCCGCGGTGCCCCTTCCGCGCTCGCCGAGCACGCCGAAACCATGGGCGTCATCGACCATTACCCTTGCGCCGTATTTCTTCGCCAGTTTCACTATGGACGGCAGGTCTGCGATATCGCCTTCCATGCTGAACACGCCGTCCACCACGATGAGTTTTCCGTGCTTGTCGTCTATCTTGGACAGGAGCCTCTCCAGGTCTTCCATGTTGTTGTGTTCGAACTTGAGTGTCTTTGCAAAGCTGAGCCTGCATGCGTCGACTATGCTGGCATGGTTCTCGCTGTCGCACAGGATGTAATCGTTCCTGCCCGCTATGGCGGTAATGATGCCCAGGTTGGTCTGGAAACCGGTGCTGAAGGTAAGTGCTGCTTCCATGTTGAGGAACTCGGCGATCTTTTTCTCCAGTTCAAGGTGGAGAGTCATTGTACCGTTGAGGAACCTTGATCCCGAGCATCCGGAACCGAATTCCTTCACTGCTTCGATGGCGGCCTGCTTGACCCTGGGATCTGAGGTCAGCCCAAGGTAGTTGTTGGAACCTATCATTACAGTTTTTCTGCCTTCGATGATGACCTCGGTATCCTGGCCGGTCTCAAGGGCGTGGAAATACGGATAGAGACCTGCTGCCATCGCTTCCTTGTGATCGGTGTAGCTGAAGCATTTTTCAAAGATATCCATAGCCAAACGATCTCTCCTTCACGATTGAGTATCATGGGTAAAATTCCGGACTGCAACCATTTTACCACATAATATACAATAAGTATATATTACAGGCATATCTATTTATCACAAAATGGCGCCGCCTGTATGCAAAAACGCCCGGGCCGGCGATGCGGCGGCGTTTCGGGCACTGCGGCAGTCCGCCCGGGTCACAGGTTATGGTATAATAATTTCCGTAAAATCAGTTCCTGGGATCGATCCCGGAAACTGGTCGGTCACAGGATAGGAGAGGTCGATATGAAAAAGCACTATGGAAACGTCGTACTGGTCACCGGGGCATCGTCCGGCATAGGAAAAAGCTGCGCAGAGTACCTTGCAGGTATGGGTTTCAAGGTCTACGGCACATCGAGGAAGGCGCCGGACCCCCGTGAAGCTGCGGCGCGTGAAACAGCCGGAAACGGTACGGGTACGGCCCCGGACGGCGATGCAGGCAGGGCCGTGAACGGATGTGAGAGCAATGCCGTAACGATGATCCGCATGGACGTATGCAGCGAGGAATCTGTAAAAGCCGCCGTGGATCACATTATCGGACGGGAAGGCGGGATAGGCATCCTCATCAACAATGCGGGGATGGGAATAGCCGGTTCAGTCGAAGATACCTCCACCGATGAAGCGATGCTGCAGTTCGACACGAATTTCTTCGGAATGCACAGGGTGATCAGGCATGTGCTCCCGCACATGAGGAAGAAGGGGAAAGGCCTTATCATAAACATTTCCTCGGTAGGCGCCCTTTTCCCGATACCGTACCAGTCGATGTATGTAGCATCCAAGGCTGCTGTCGAGCTCATGAGCGGTTCGCTCCGAAATGAACTCAGGCAGTTCGGCATAAGGGTCTGTGTGGTGGAGCCGGGCGACACGAAGACCGGATTTACAGGGAACAGGCTGTTTGTGAAAGCTGGCGGCGAAGGTTCCGCATATTACCGGAAGAGCAGGGAGTCCATCGCAGTCATGGAAAAGGACGAAATGAACGGACCTGATCCCATCGTTGTCGCAAAAGCAGTCGCCAGGGCGACAGGACGAAAGAATCCGCCGGCGTTCATAACCGTGGGACTGGGCTACAAGCTGCTCGTATTCCTGAAAAGATTCGTACCCAGGTCACTTGAATCCTTTGTCGTGGGAAAGATGTACAAGTGCTGAGGCCCTGACGCTAAAAGCCGGTGTAAAGGCGCCGGAACGGTGAAAGCAAAGTTGTGCGGGCAAAGCTGGTGCGTCCGTACCGGGATGCCAGTGCAGTCCGTTACCTCAGCAGCGGGTTGTAATGCCGCTCCATTTTTCCAGTCGTCAGGACCTCCACGATCTTTTCGACCCCGAGTTTCCTGGCGTACAGGAATCCGTCCCATGCGGCAAGCGACAGTTTGCCGTCCACGAGGTAGTCGGTTATCCATTCCGAGCAATACTGGGGATCCGCCTGGTGGAGACCTGCCCCAAGATCCCTGAGCCAGCGCTGGTTACAGACTTCATGGGGACCTATCGGCGGAGCTATCACTATGGGAAGGCCTAGGCCGCAGTAGAACGACATTTCGGACGGCTTGGTCCACAGTATGTCCGTGTCACGCAGCAGCGCGTTGAACTGCCGGAAATATTCGTTTTTATCAGGATCATAGAGTATCCTGATGTTGCCTGATGCCGACAACCCGTTTTTTTCCGCCAGCTTTACGAAATAATCCCTGACTTCCTGCCTGTGGGTGGCGACGAGATTCAGCCTGATCTTTCCTTCCTTTATCAGGCCTGAAAGGCTTTTGACCGCCCCGGCGGCTATTTCTTTCTGAGCCCCGGCACCTCCGACTGCGAACGTGATCGTCAGGGGGCCTGCCTCCCTGTCCGGATCCCAGCAGTCGCCGAGGTAGGACCTTACTTCATCCCCGTGGATGATCCTGAAGCGTTTCGTGGGATCAAGGCGTATCAGTCGCCTTGCCAGGTCATGGCGGAGGATCTCCATGTCTTTGCCTATGTTTTCTATTGGCAGCGGGAAGCCTGTCAGAAAGATCCTTTCATCAGGAACTCCGTATTCCCTGAGGCGCCTCATGGCGCTCCCGCAGGGAGCAAAGTATACTATCCTGCTCTGCCTCGGGTTTTCCGCGACCCAGACACGGTTGATGTCGGCGTCGCAGATTATGCAGTAGACGGGCAGGTCGGTCAGTTCTTCCGCCGCCATAGCAGCGGCATAAAATGAGGTGATGACGGGCAGTTTCACTGTTTCCAGCCTTTCGGCTATCCCTTTGCCCATGCCGCGCCGTATCAGCGTGTACAGCGATCTCACCTGCAGCGACGGACCGGATTGGTCCCGCCTGGGATAATACGGGGAAATGTTCTGCATTTTTTCAAGCAGGCTGAAAAGGTAAGGACCGATGAGCGGTATCTGGCTGGTCCTTGAAAGGGTTTCATATGTGTTCCTGAATATCGTCCATTGTCTTTTTTCTTTTTTGTGGCATACTTCGTCCTCGCCGAAGAGCAGTACCCCGTGATGAGCCATGTTCCTGAGAGGATAAGTGGCCCGCTGGTGACCAAGGCCCATGTTTGCCGATACTATCCATGCCTTCATATCCATCCCGTTTCCTCCGCCGGACTGGTAAAATACACTCTTTCATTTTACCAGAAAACAGCGGGGCACAACAGGGTGAAAATCATGCCTGTCAGGCAGCGCCCCGGCATGACTGCCTGTCACCAGTTGTCATATCTGCACCTGCTGCGGCGCGGCATCACGATCCATGCTATGATGTATGCGATCAGGCCGAGACCGTCGAGGAAGACCGAAAGGACCCAAAGGATCCTTATGACCGTGGGGTCTATGCCGAAGTACTCGCCCAGGCCTCCGCATACGCCTGCTATTTTTTTATTGGTGTCCGAAAGGTATACCCTTCTGTCCATATC
>DGEQ01000059.1:0-7814 GCA_002386045.1 Hungateiclostridiaceae bacterium UBA3922
CTTCGTCGGCAGCGTCAGATGTGTATAAGAGACAGGAACAGTGTTGTTAAGGACCCTTTTAAGGTTGATATAAGATTTGCTTTTTGCTTTCCGGATGTTTACGAGGTGGGGATGGCCCACCTGGGTATGCGGATATTGTACGGCCTGCTCAACGAGCGGGACGATACATACTGTGAAAGGGTATTCGCGCCGTGGACCGACATGGAAGCGAAGATGCGGGAAAACGGGATCCCGCTTTTCTCGCTCGAGACTCGCAGCCCGGTCAGCGATTTTGATATAGTAGGCTTTACTCTCCAGTACGAGATGAGCTATACCAACCTGCTCAACATGCTGGACCTTGCGGGCATTCCGCTCAGGCGGACCGACAGGGGAAAAGGCATGCCGTTTGTCTGTGCAGGAGGGCCATGTGCATATAATCCAGAGCCGTTGGCCGATTTCGTGGACTTCTTCGTGCTCGGGGAAGGCGAGGAAGTAATAAACGAAGTGCTGGATGTATATAAGCAGTGGAAAAGGGACAACGCTTCCATGGAGGACTTCCTGGAAAGGATCGCGGGCATCGAAGGCGTATATGTGCCCGGCTTTTACGAGCCAGAATATAACGAAGACGGCACGCTGAAAGCTGTCAGGCCGTTAAAGGATACGTATCCTGCGAAGATACGGAAGCGGATCATAAACGATATCGAGAACGTGTACTTTCCAGAAAAGGTGATAGTCCCATATATAGACATAGTACACAACAGGATCATTCTCGAACTGTTCCGGGGCTGCACAAGGGGATGCAGGTTCTGCCAGGCAGGATATGTCTACAGGCCTGTAAGGGAGAGGACCCCTGAGAGGCTGATGGAACTGGCGAGGAAGCTCCAGGAAAGCTCGGGCTACGGTGAGATTTCGCTGACGTCGCTGAGCACCAGCGATTACTCGGGGCTGCCGGAGCTCACATCGGGACTTATCGAAGAGATGGAGCCGAAGATGGTCAACCTGTCGCTTCCGTCCCTGCGCATAGATTCATTTTCCCTCGACCTGCTGGAGAAGGTGCAGAAGGTAAGGAAAAGCGGCCTTACGTTTGCTCCCGAGGCCGGCACGCAAAGACTCAGGGACGTCATCAACAAGGGCGTCACGGAGGAAGACCTGCTCAACTCTGTCGGAATGGCCTTCAGGGCAGGCTGGAACGGAGTCAAGCTGTACTTCATGATAGGTTTGCCCATGGAAACGATGGAGGACGTGGAGGGCATCGCGAAGCTCGGCACGATGGTGGTGGACGAGTATTTCAGGATCCCGAAGGAACAGCGGGCGCGAGGCCTTGAAGTCACCATCAGCACGTCGTCTTTCGTCCCCAAGCCTTTCACGCCGTTCCAGTGGGAGGCGCAGGACACCATAGAGACGCTCAGGGAGAAACAGGAATTCCTGAAAGAAAAGATAAAAAGCAGGCATTTGAAATACAACTGGCATGACCCGGAACTGAGCATGCTGGAAGCGGTATTCTCAAGGGGCGACAGGCGCCTGGGAAGAGTCCTGCAAAGGGCATGGGAGCTTGGATGCCGGTTCGACAGCTGGGGTGAGCATTTCAAGTATGACGTGTGGATGAAGGCCTTTGACGACTGCGGCATCGACCCGGCGTTTTACGCCAACAGGAAGAGAAGCGAAGATGAAGTGTTCCCGTGGGACCATATAGATATCGGCGTTACGAAAAAGCACCTTCTGCGGGAGAAAAAACGCGCGGAGAAAGGCGAGGTCACGCCGAACTGCATGGCATCATGTGTCGGATGCGGAGCTTCGGTATTCGGACAGGGTATCTGCACCGGCTACACCGGCGGCAAGAAACGAGGGAAAGCTGACGACAGCGATTTGGCAGAGCGGGAAGACAGGCTTGGCAGGACGGGCAAAAAAACGGCCTCCGGGAACGACAGGAAGCCGGACTTTGATAACGAAAAAAAACCTGTAAATGAAAAACCGTTGAGCATGAGGATCAGGTTCGTCAGGGGCGAATCGGTCAAGTTCCTGTCTCACCTTGACCTGATGAAGGTGTTTGAGAGGGCTGTGAGGCGTTCCGGGCTTCCGGTCTCTTACTCTAAAGGCTTCAATCCTCACCCGCAGATGGTATTGGGGTTGCCGCTTTCCGTCGGTATGACCAGTGAATGTGAGCATGCTGATTTCCGGCTGGATACGGAGATCGAACCGCAGGAGTTCATAAAAAGGCTCAATGGATCCCTGCCGGACGGCATAAGGGTGACAGCGGCGGCGTTCAACCACTCGAAAAAGAATATCATGGCGACCGTGCGGCGCGCGGATTATGAACTCGAGGTTTTCACTGACGAAGTGATGGCATACGATGACGCATCTGGGGGCCTTGCGGCAATGCTGGAGCGTGACAGCATCATGGTGGAGAAGGAGACCAGGGGAAAGCGCGGTGAAACCACCGTAAAGGCAACCGAGATCAGACCGCTGATACTGGATGTGGCGATCGAAGAACTGGAGACAGTACCGCAGGGCTATGAAGTGTTCAAATCAGCCTTCCTGGTGAAAGCAAGCCTGAAAGCAGGCAGTGAAGCGAATCTCAGCCCCGGGCTGTTCCTGAAGGCCCTGGCTGAGCAGTGGGGTGTGCCTGCATCGGCTGTAAGGATGCATCGCAAAGCCATGTACGTCGATGCCGGCAATGGCCTGGCTGACCCGCTGGACAGGGCTTCTCTTTCATAAAAATATTGAAACAGAGGCAGTTTGTCTCTTTCCCGGAAGTAAAGAAGGTGTTGGTTTGAAAAAGCAGTTGATCGCAGATATCGGTCAGAATGAAAGCAGGGTCGCACTGCTCGAGGATGGCGAACTTGAGGAGATATATATCGAAAGGCCCGGTATCGACAGGCTGGTCGGCAACATATACAGGGGCAGGGTCTGCAGTGTGCTGCCGGGGATGCAGGCTGCATTCGTCGATATCGGGTATGAAAAGAACGCCTTCCTCTATGCCGGCGACATCGTTGAAGTAAAGGAATATGGCGAGGACGACGACGATCATACACATGACGCAAAAAACCTGGACATTGCCGGCCTGGTGAAGGTCGGGCAGGAGCTGACGGTCCAGGTCATAAAGGAACCCATGGGCTCCAAGGGGCCGAGGGTCACCACGAACATCACGCTGCCCGGAAGACACCTGGTGTTGCTGCCTGGCGCCGATTACACAGGAGTGTCCAGGAGGATAGAGGACGAAGAGGAACGGGCAAAGCTGAAAAAAATCGCCGAAAAGCTGAAGCCCGAGGGGATGGGCCTCATCGTCAGGACAGCTTCCGAGGGCATGGAAGAGGAGGATTTCCTGGACGACCTGGACTTCCTGCTGAAGCTGTGGGAAAGCATAAAAATGAAGGAAAAAAGGGGCCCGGTGCCCCGATGCATACATAAGGACCTGAGCCTGGTGTACAGGATGGTCAGGGACCTGTTCACCAGGGATATCGACAAGTTCGTCATAAATGACCGCGGCCATTATGAAAAGGTACTGGAACTGGTCGAGATCGTATCTCCTGATTTGAAGCGGAGAGTGGAGTATTTCACGAAAGATACCGATATATTCGGGTATTACCAGCTTGATTCAAAGCTGTCCCGCGCGCTGTCGCGCAAGGTATGGCTCAAATGCGGAGGCTACCTGGTTATCGACAGGACGGAAGCCCTTACGGTCATCGATGTGAACACGGGTAAATATGTCGGCAAACGCAATCTCGAAGATACGGTGCTCAAGACCAACCTGGAGGCGGCCGATGAAATCGCGAGGCAGCTAAGGCTGCGGGATATCGGCGGCATCATTATAATAGACTTCATCGACATGCACGACAGGGAACATCAGCACATGGTGCTCGACAGGCTGAAGCAGGCGCTGAAGAAGGACAGGACAAAGACGATCGTGGTCGGAATGACCGGCCTCGGGCTCATCGAGATGACCAGGAAGAAAGTAAGGCAGGACCTCTCCAGCATCATGCTGGTGGAATGCCCTCACTGCGACGGGACAGGCAGGCTGCTCGCATCCGACGCGAACGGTAAGTCCGGCAAACCGGACGAAAGTCGATAAGGCGGACTTGGGTAAACATTGTGGAAATCACAGCGTTGACAATTGGCAGGTGCATGTGTTAAAATACTTCGGTAACCGCTCGGCCGAGGCTGCAAAATGCTGTCGAAGCACAGGCGGGCGTGCATTCTCCGGTACGTGGATCCGTGCAGGGTTTTGGGACCGTGCATGGGAAATACTCCGGCAGATGCGTCTGCCGCAGGACAGCTGCCTCAGGGGTCCGGCGAGTCTGTTTGCAGGAGGTATGATTCGTGTACGCAATAATCGAGACAGGCGGAAAACAGTACAGGGTACAGGAAGGCGACGTACTGTTCATCGAGAAGATCGAAGCTGAAGACGGTGCAACTGTCACGTTCGACAAGGTACTGGCCGTGACCAGCGAAGGCAATGTCACGTTTGGCAAGCCTTATGTCGAAAACGCCAGCGTGTCGGCGAAGGTACTGGGCCACGGCAAGTCAAAGAAGATCATCGTCTTCAAGTATAAGCCGAAGAAGGGCTACAGGAGGAAACAGGGACACAGGCAGCCCTTCACCAAGGTACAGATCGAAAAGATCAGTGTCTGAGAAATGATAAATGTAGTTATAGCGAGAGATGCTGCGGGGACTATAAGAAGCATCGAGATCAGCGGACATTCAGGCTATGCCGAGGCGGGATCCGACATCATCTGTTCGGCAGCGGCGGCAATAAGCTATACGGCAGCCGGGGCGCTTGAAAGACTGGCGGGCCTCGAAGGTTGTTACACGACGGATGACGGGTACATGCTGATAAGGTTGCCGGAAAAAATGAGCGAAGAGCAAAGGTCGATCGCTTCGATCATAATGGAAACCGCAGCGATAGGTTTCAAACAGGTAGGATTCTCGTATGCAGCGTATGTATCGGTAAAAGATGAGGAGGTGCGATCCGATGATCAGGATTAATCTGCAGTTGTTTGCTCACAAGAAAGGTGTCGGCAGTACAAGGAACGGCCGTGACAGTGAAGCCAAGAGGCTTGGTGTCAAGAGAGGCGACGGGCAGTACGTGCTGGCCGGCAATATCATAGTAAGACAGAGGGGCACGAAGATCCATCCGGGCGCCAATGTCGGAAAAGGCAAGGACGATACACTTTTTGCCCTGAAATCAGGCGTAGTCAGGTTCGAGAGATTGGGCAAGGATAAGAAGCAGGTAAGTATAGTAACGATGTAGTTGGCAAAGAATAAGTCCCGGCAACCTGGTCGGGACTTTTTTGCGTATGGGGGAAAGTTATGTTTATCGATCGGGCCAGGATATATATAAAAGCGGGGGACGGCGGAAATGGGGCAGTTTCGTTCCGCAGGGAGAAATATGTCCCTGCCGGCGGACCTGACGGCGGAGACGGCGGGAAAGGCGGAGACATCGTGTTTGAAGTGGATGAAGGATTGAGGACCCTCATCGACTTCAAATACAGGCGCAAGTATGTCGCTGAAAGCGGTGAGAACGGCGGCTCGGCAAAACGTACCGGCAAAAGCGGCAGGGACCTTCTGATCCGGGTGCCGCCGGGCACGGTAATAAAGGATTCGGAAACGGGCCGGATACTTGCCGACATGGTCGAGCCGGGACAAAGGGCGGTCGTCGCCAGGGGAGGCAAGGGCGGCGCAGGCAACTGGCATTTTGCCACGCCGACCAGGCAGGTCCCGAATTTCGCCAAGCCTGGTGATCCGGGCGATGAATACACCGTGGAACTGGAACTCAAAATGGTTGCCGATGTCGGCCTTATTGGATTCCCCAATGCCGGCAAGTCGACGCTGCTGTCGAAGGTGACTGCTGCAAGGCCAAAGATAGCTGACTATCCATTTACTACGCTCGAACCGAACCTGGGCGTCGTAAGGGTGGACGAGGGAGCCAGCTTTTTGCTTGAAGACATACCCGGGCTCATCGAAGGAGCCCACAGGGGTGTGGGGCTGGGATTCGACTTCCTCAGGCATGTCGAAAGATGCAAAATGTTCCTGCACATCGTGGACGTGGCAGGCGTGGACGGCCGTGACCCCGTCGGGGATTTTGAAAAGATAAACGAAGAGCTGAGGCTGTACGACCCAAGGCTGGCTGAGAGATACCAGGTGGTGGCGGCCAACAAGATCGATCTGCCGCAGGGGCAGGAGAACCTGGAGAGGTTCACGGAGGCTGTCGAGGCGAAAGGTTACAAGATGTTCCCCATATCTGCGGCCGCAAATACGGGAGTTTGGCAGCTTATGCAGTACATAGCCGCAAAACTGAACGAGCTTCCCCCGGTGGCGCCCCTTATGGACGCGGAAGAAGAGATCGTTTACACTGCAAAGGAAGAGGAACCTTTTACGATCCGAAAGGAAGACGATGTTTTTGTCATCGAGGGCAACTGGATAGACAAGCTCGTGAGGTCCGTCAATTTCAGTTCGTACGAGTCCGTACAGTATTTCCAGCGCTCGCTGAAATCAAAGGGCGTGATCGACGCCCTTGAGCAGATGGGCATCAACGAGGGGGACACAGTAAAAATATACGACATTGAGTTCGAGTACATGAGATGACGTCGAGCACATCATGTGACAAGGAGGCAAAACCGATGCTGACAGGCAAGCAGAGGAGTTACCTGAGGAGCCTGGCAAATACCATCGAACCGATATTCCAGGTAGGTAAGAGCGGTATCAGTGACAACCTGGTGAAGCAGTTCGACGATGCGCTTGAAGCCCGCGAACTGGTGAAGGCCACGGTACTGAAAAATTCCGAATTCACTGCCCGCGAAGCTGCTGATGAGATCGCCGCAAGGACAGGGGCGGACGTGGTCCAGGTGATAGGCAACCGTTTCGTGCTGTACAGGGCGTCGAAAAAGAACAGGGATATCAGTGCCGCTTTGTCAATGATCTGACGGCCGGCCGATCCCAACGATCCGTACGATGCCTTCCCGGTCGCCGCATCCTGCCGGTTGACTGTTGCCTATCAATTACGGTTTCCTGTCCGTTGCAGGTTTCCTGCCTGCAGCCGATCCTCTGCCGATTACCGGTCCCCGGCAGGTTACCGGTCCCGTGTCATGCACTGTTACCCTGTCAGTTACCATTCCTCTGCCAGTTACCTTACCCTGTCAGTCACTGTTCTCCGGTCGATTGCCAGACGACCGGTCCATTGTCAGTGATCCTATGATTTCCGAATAGATGGCCGAAGAATGCTTTTTCCAATTCTCGCAAACGGATAAAGCGTCTTTTTTTGTGCCGACGGTTGCCTTGAGTTCGATCAGGGGGAAGTCCTTTTCCCTCATTTTGCATATGACCAGGTATTTGTCTTCACTTTCGGGTATGTATTCGGCAGTTATCAGCAGGTCCTCCACTATTTCCCTGCGGGCGGCAGGGATCGTGCTGTCCAGCCGTTTCCTGATCCCGGATGGTATCTTGGTGACCAGGTACTGCAGTGTTTTTCTGCCGGCATCGGTCAGCGTATAGCTGTCGGACGATCCTTCATGCCCGGCGCCTGCTGAAGCCGATGCATCTGTTGCCTTTTCCGAAGCGTTTCCGGCGTATTGCACATCCTTTGCCACTGAGACCATTTTGCCTTCACACAGTTCATTCAGGCATTGCTGCAGCACGAACCAGTTCATCAGGTGCATCTCAAGGATTATTTTCGTCAGCGCATTGTTGCTGACGGGCATGTCCAGCTTTTGCAGGATATACATTATGATAAGCTTGTTCTGGACTATTTCTTTGCTGCTTCCAAGAGGATTCATCTGCTCCACCCCGGTGTGAACTGTTTGCAAATCATTGTATAAATTATAACATATTGTTACGGCCAG
>DGEQ01000059.1:8030-8655 GCA_002386045.1 Hungateiclostridiaceae bacterium UBA3922
TTTTGGGGCAGGGTGTACCCCCTTAAGGCAGGGACACCCTGTTTAGAGAGAGTGCACCCATTTAAGGCAGGATGTTCCTTTCTTAGGGTGGGGTGTACATTTTTTCAATTAGTGTAGCGGAGTTCTAAGATTTAACAGATAGCAGTATACATAACAAGCGGATGCCTGCGTTATGTAAAATAGTTATTGAAGGATTTCCATATTTCCATGCATTTGTATGCGCAACAATTGAAAAATTGAACACCTACCCCCTTATTTCCCGGGGAAATAATCGATAAGCACGGACAAATGTTTATGGTTGATTCCCGCAATCTTTATAATTTCAAATGCCTGTGTTATCATTACTGTAAAGGGGAAAACATGACAAGTGTCGACATCTGTATGTGCGGGTATATTCACAGAAGCGCCGCCTGGTAACAGTAAGCAGCATTGGCGGACTATCAGGCTGCACCGGCGTGGTCATCGGCGGATTTCTCAGGCCGCCCCGGCCGTGATAATTGGCGGGTTTACGAGGACACTTTGATCGCGGTCGATAACGGGCTTTTCGGGAGACACTACGGCTGTGGTGGCTGACGGAAATACCAGGATGACCCGGGCTGTGGTGGCTGACGGAAATACCAGGATG
>DGEQ01000149.1 GCA_002386045.1 Hungateiclostridiaceae bacterium UBA3922
TGTGATCGACTACCTGATGGCATGACGCGGGAGAGAAACCTGCGGCTACAATAAGGCGACTGGCAGCGGAATTTGACAAATGCGGCATGCGTTGTTAAAATTACATTATCTGATGGGATCGTGTTGCCGGCAGGATCACATCGGTTGACAAGATCGCATCGACTGGAACTGCATAAGCATATGGATTTACATCGATCTAAAAGGGAGTAGCTTCGGGAAACCGGGATAAGATCAACATACTGGAGAGATCCTGGTCTTATCTCTTTAACGTATGTTAAAGAAAGCGAGACTTTTAGATTATCAGAATGTGCCTGATAATCTGAAAGTCTTTTTTAGTTGCAGTCGGAGGAGAAACGGTATGCTTGCTGAGATGATAAAGGCGTTTTTGCTGATATTTATGGCGGAAATGGGAGACAAGACACAGATACTTGCCATGGCGTTCGCCACGAGGTTCCCGGTCCGGAAAGTGCTGATCGGGATAGGACTGGGAGTGCTGCTCAACCATGGCCTGGCGGTTGCACTTGGGAGCTACCTGTCCCAGGTGGTCCCGATCGACACCATCCAGATGATCGCCGGGGCCGCATTTATCGGTTTTGCCCTCTGGACGCTGAGACCGGAGGAAGAGGAAGAAGAAAAGGAAACGCGGATGAGGTTCGGACCGGCAGCAACGGTCGCCCTCGCTTTCTTTCTCGGGGAACTTGGCGACAAGACCCAGCTTACGGCGATCACCCTGGCGGCTGATGCCGGGTATCCGGTGATGGTCCTTGCCGGAACCGTTTCAGGCATGGTTGCCACGGGAGCCCTGGGGATTTTCATCGGGAAGAAGCTGGGAGACAGGATCCCGGAAACGGGCATCAGGCTGCTGGCAGCGTCCATTTTCATGTTTTTCGGGCTTCAGAAGCTGTACCGGACGGTCCCTGCCCGCTACCTTGAAGTTCATTATGTCGCGCCCTTTATCGCCATACTGGCGCTGACAGCGGGCTGGATGGCATATTCAATGATCCGAAGGAAACGCGAGGGATTCCGGTCCGCATTTATCAGCAAATCTAAAATGCTCCATGATTATTATCAACATCTGAAAAAAGACCTGGACGAAATATGCCTGGGTCCTGAGTATTGCAGCGGATGCCAGGGGGAACTGTGCGCTGTAGGCAAGTCAAAAGAAATCGTGCAGGAAGCGCTGGATACCAACGGACTTCAGGAGGCGCCGCTGCAGGCTGGAACGAAGTTCAGCGAAAAGCCCTTCGTGGAGGAGAAGGTCCTGGATTGCCTGGTGGATGCGCTTTTGCTGATCAGCATGATCAGGGACGAAAGTAGCCTGTCGGCTGCCCACTTTATCAGGAACCAGATGGAAACGATCCTGTTCGGGAAACCGGTTGTGAAATTCAAGGATATAGCTTCATACATCGACGAGATAAGAAAAACGGATGCCTGGCTGGCCAACAGGATCGACGATGCTTTTCATATGAGGAGGACTATGGATGGAAGGCAGGTCCAGGAAAGAAATAAAGACATAGCTGTCTGAGACATGATGCCGTATTCCGTCGATATGCAGGGTGTTGTAAGACCATCATTTACGCTTGCGGTACTGTGGAATGAGGCCGGCGTTACTTACTGCATGATCACTCCGTGTATAATCGGGATGTTGCTCATTTATTCCAGGGATATTTACAAACCTGTCATGTCGGTGATATCATATGTGGGTCTGATTTTCGGCCTGCTTAACATGATGACGTGGTTCGGGATCCGGAATGAAAACTGGTGGATGGGTGTCCTGCATCTGCCCCTGCTGGTACTTTCACTCTATGGCATGATCGTTGCCAAAAAGGAAAAACTCCCCCGGGATTTGCCGGTAAACGAAAATAAGCCGGAGATGAGTAGTGGTTGACCATGTCTGTAAGCAGACGGAAAAACATATAGCCGGTCCTGTCGATACCGTCCAGGTATCCGCTTACATAGCTTGCTTATCGTGTATAATAAAATAAGCAGGAAATACACATCCTGAAAACAGGGTCATCACCATAGCCGAAGGGACCCGAAAGAGGTGAAATGGATTGGATCACCGGGAACTTGAATCGTATTTTCGTTCTCTGGACCGCTCGTTTTTTCTCGAAGATGACATGAAATCGTACGCGTGCCTGGATCAGCCTTTGCCGATAGGCCACGGGCAAACGATCTCGCAGCCCAGCCTTGTGCTGGAAATGACGCGGCTTCTTTCGCCGGAGAAGGACAGCAGGGTCCTGGAGATCGGCACCGGTTCCGGATTCCAGACTGCCCTTCTTGCAAAAATGTCGGCGCAGGTCTATACGGTGGAAAGGATAGCCGAATTGATGGAAAAGGCAAAGAAGAGGCTTGAGGCATTGGGCTTCACGAATATCTTTTATAAAGCCGGGGACGGAAGCATGGGATGGCAGGAACACGCTCCCTTTGACAGGATCATGGTGACCGCGGCGGCAGGGATCCTGCCGGACGAACTGGTCGGCCAGCTGGCACCCGGCGGCAGGATGGTCATCCCGGTGGGCCCGCCGAGCGTGCAGGAACTGAAGCTTATCACGAAGTCGGATGACGGCAGCATACACGAGGAATCCATGGGGCTGGTCAGGTTCGTGGAACTCAAGGGCAAGTATGGCTGGGCTGAATGAGACATTATTCCCGCATCCGTCCGGAATGTGTCGCATCGTCTTGATATAATAAGGAAAAACAGGTAAAATGTTATTGTACGGACCAGGAGTTCGTGCAAATCTTCACTTATCCTCACTCCGCAAAGGTGCGGCAAAATCCTGTGATCAACGATGCTGCTTAAAGAAAGGAGAAGTTCTTATGAAGGGATCCCAGAAACTCATTGATACTCTCAACGCTTTGCTTGCAGATGAACTTGCGGCCATCAACCAGTACGTAGTACATGCAGAAATGTGCGAGGACTGGGGCTATGGCAAGCTGCATGAGAAGTTTGAGAAGAGGGCAATAACCGAAATGAAACACGCCGAAAAACTTATCGGGAGGATACTGTTCCTCGGCGGCACGCCAATCGTTACCAAGCTCAGCAGTATCCATATCGGAAGCGACGTTCCGAAGCAGATAGAATATGACCATGCTGCGGAAGCAGGCGCCATCAAGGCTTATAATGATGCCATAACGCTCGCTGCAGAGGAACGTGATAATGCGACGAGAGATATGCTCATGGAGATCCTGAACGACGAAGACAGCCATATCGATGAGCTTGAGGAAATGCAGGATCAGATCGAGCAGATGGGTCTGCAGATGTTCCTCTCGACCCAGGTCGACTGATTTTACGGGCAAACCTGGCAAAAAGGGCTGTAGAGGTATACAGCCCTTTTTGTGTGGGTAGGCATAGTTTGTGCAGGAAAGCAAGGCTTTGCGCAGGAAAACAAAGCTTTGTGCAGGTGAGTGAAATTTTTCCGGCAAAGGGCGGAGATGCGAGATGGGGATGGAAATCATTAACATGGATCGACTGGACAATACCCGGCTCATACAGGCGGCACAGGTCCTGACGGACAGTTTACCGGAAGGCTGGCCGACGCTCCGGGATGCCATGGATGAAATATACAGGCTCCTGGTCCCGGAAAATACATTGCTTGCCGCTGTCGAAAATGATGCTGTGGTCGGCTTGGGCGGCATACTCCCGGGGTATGGCGGCAAAGTCTTCGAGATACATCCGCTGGCCGTCCGCAGCGACAGGCGAAGGCAGGGGATCGGCAGTGCGATCGTTGCGGCATTGGAGGATGAAGCGAGGAAACGGGGCGGCTTGACGATACATGTTGGAGCCGACGATGAGAGAGACGGCGGTGAGACTTCCCTTGCAAACGAGGACCTATATGATGATTTGCCGGGGAAGATCCGGGACTTTTCGCCCGGTACGCACCAGTCAGGATTTTACATGAAGCTGGGGTACAAAATCATCGGTGTCATGCCCGATGCAAACGGGCCAGGAAAACCTGATATCTTTTTGGGCAAGCGATTGTGGCAGCCATGAGGTTCGCTTGATGAGAAAGGATCATTGCGGAGAAGTCCTGCCGGTTGGCTGGGACTTACGGGTGCAGGGGATTTTGGGCCATTTAAGCTGATCGGCGGAATAGCAAAGGGGCATCCTGATGAAAATGATATAAGGAGTGCCGTGGGATCCTTCAGAAGCATTACCTAAAGGTATATACGGCAAAAGCATATATGTTTCCAAAAGGGTGAGCATATGTTCTTCATCGGGGTTTTTGGCATACAGGACAAGGATAAACACATAGGGACATATAACAACATCATATGTCCGACATGCGGAAAACTGGCCAGGTACGAGGTCCATAAGACATACAGGTATCTGCACATATTTTTCATACCTACGTTCAGGTGGAATACAAGGTATATAGTCAAAGCTTCCTGCTGCGGCAGCATTTACGAATTGGACCCCTTCGTCGGCAGGGAGTTCGAGAAAGATCCCCGGACTGGAATCAGGCCGGAAAACCTGCGGCGTCTTGACCATTATATCCCTTTCAGATACTGCCCGGACTGCAGGATAGATGTGCCGTCTGAATTCAGCTATTGCCCGTATTGCGGCGGCAGGCTGCAACAGTGAAACATAAAAACCCCCGGCATCCAGGGGTTTTCGTTGTGATTGCGATATGGTGGGCAATGAGGGATTCGAACCCCCGACTTCTACCATGTGAAGATAGCACTCTAACCAGCTGAGTTAATTGCCCGTTTTCTATCTGTATATTAAATTATAACTCTACTGGCCTAATGATTCAATAGGTTTTTGCTGCATATTGCACCCATATCGCGCCGGAAAGCCAGGATCCTCTCCGGGCCGGCTCCAGTATCGATACGCATTGCCGGGAAATATCCCGCGCCATTTGTTATTCCACATATATCATTTTTCTTGTCATGCCGCCGTCCACGACCAGGTTGATGCCTGTGACGAAGTTATTCTTCCTGTCCGTCAGGAATATGCAGGCTCGCGCGATATCGTCCGGCTTCCCCACGCGCCCGGAAAGGTGCTGTTCGTGGTCGATTTGCCTTAGTTTCGAATAGTCACCCGTTTCGATCCAGCCAGGGGAAATCGCATTGACGGTGATCCCGTACCGGCCAAGTGAAGCCGCGAGCGCGTGCGTGAGTGCGACGATCCCGCCCTTGGAAGCGGCATAGGCCTCAGAATCCGGCTCGGACATGATGGCCCTGGTGGAAGCTATGTTCACGATAGCCCCGCCGTCCCTGTTATGCCGCATGTATTTCGCCGCTTCACGCGAGCACAGGAAAACGCTCCGCAAGTTAGTATTTATGATGTCGTCCCATTCTTCCGGTGATAATTCAAAGAAAGGCCTGAACACCGATATCCCCGCGTTATTGATAAGGATATCTATATGGCCGTATGTCCTGTTGGCTGTTTCCATCAGCCTTATGATATCGGCTTCTTCCCGTACGTCCGTTTGCACGAAAAGTGCCTCTCCGCCTTTTTCCCTGATTTCGGCGGCCGTCCTGGCACCTGCTGCCTCATCGATGTCGGCTGCCACGACATTTGCGCCTTTTTCGGCGTAAAGCAGCGCGATACCTCTTCCGATCCCTTTTGCGGCCCCGGTAACTATCACCGTTTTGCCCTGGAAATACATGGGAATCCACGCTCCTGTCAGAATTTCAGTTTTATATTATCACAAAAACAGGGCTGGTTCATCAGACTGCTGCTAAACCGCCCCATGGTCGATTAAATATCGAATACCGTTATATCGTCCCGGAAAACCTTGCCTGCTATATTAAGCTATGGGGGTGTTATGGATTGCGTTGGGATCATTCCGGAAAAAACATGTTAGGACAGGCAAGAAACATGGAAAATAATCAGAAACAGCATCCGGGCTGTTTTTTCTGGAAAACGGGCTGTTGTATTGTACCGGGCTTTTGTTTATCCTATATTCAGGTTTGTCGATAATTTCTGCAGGAGGTATACGTTATGAGAAAAGAAAAAATCGCCGACGGTATACATATGCTTACCATGAACGTCGATGAGATCCTGTTCGAGGGGATGTGGGAGGCCGTAAACGGGGTCACCCTGAATTCATATATAGTCCAGGGAGAAAAAACCGCGATTATCGACGGTGTGATCGGCTGGGACGGTGTACCGGAGACCCTGTATAAGAACATGGAGGAAATAGGTGTCGATCCTCAAAGCATCGACTACCTGGTAGTCAACCACATGGAACCGGACCACTCCGGCTGGATCTCGAATTTCATGAAGATTAAGGATGATTTCACGATAATATGCACTGAAAAAGCCGCGAAGATGGTCACTTCCTTCTATGGTGAAGATAAAATAAGGGTCGTGAAGGAAGGAGACACGCTGGACCTTGGGAAAGGCAGGGTGCTGAGCTTCCACCCGGTGCCTAACGTACACTGGCCGGACACCATGTACACGTATGACATGGAGTCCGGAACACTCTTCTCGTGCGACATGTTCGGAGCATTCGGCACGATGGGTGATCACTGCTTCGACGATGAACTGACCCCGGAAGAGGTCGATTTCTTCGAAACCGAAGGGATAAGGTATTACTCAAACGTAATGGCGACTTTCACGGCCAGCGTGAAAAAAGCGATAGAGAAGGCAAAAACGCTGGAGATAAGGACGATAGCCCCGGGACATGGCCCGGTCTACAGGAAAAACCCCAAAAAGATCATGGATGACTACGCCAGGTTCGCCCGGTATGCCGAGGGAGCAGGTAAAAACGAAATCACGATACTTTGGGGATCCATGTACGGGATGACGGGAAAGGCGCTCGAACATGCCGAGAGCGTGCTCAGGAGGGAAGGCGTCAGGTACAGCAAGCTGGAAGCGGCCAGGACAAGCGACAGCGAAATCGTTGCAAGCCTCTTCAGGGCAGCAGGGATAATCATCGCGGCGCCCACTTATGAGTACAAGCTATTCCCGCCGGTCGCGGCAGCCTTGAGCGAAGCCGGCAGGAAAAGGATCACGGGGAAGGCAGCTTTCAGGTTCGGGTCATACGGATGGTCCGGCGGCGCGGAGAACGAGCTGAAGGAGATAGTCGAAAGAAACAGGATGAACTGGGACTTCGTCGAACCGGTGGAATTTGAAGGAGCGCCGAAGGAAGAGGACCTTGCCAGGGTGGAAGCCGGGGTGCTGAAACTCATAGAAAAAATGAAAGAGAAGGCTGAATAGTCAAGAGGACCGTCCCCGAGTCTCAGACACGGAGACGGTTTTATTTTGCCGTGAATCGATGCACGTGTTGCCGAACTTCCGAAGCGAGGAGTGATCGGACCGTTCAGGAGGATCTGATACAGGCAATGCCCCGGTGTGCCTTGGCTGACGATCTTTTGAACAGCACTTTTTCAATAGTCCCGGACTGTCTCCTGCCTTGTTGCTCTGACAGAAACCGGGCTCTTCTTTTATATGCAGCTAAAAATTGCAATAAAAATTTATCGCAGTACAATAATTATTTATTGCAATTCTTATCTTGCTGTTATATACTTTATAACAGCAAAGATAAGGAGGTCTTCATATGACGTCAAGGACATTAGGGAGACTTATGCGTATTTCTGTGATAGCTGCAGCTTTATGCGGCCTGTTTCTTTGCGCCTATGTCATACCGTCATGGGGGCAGAGCATTGTAAATACATATCCTGAAACAAGCGGATGGTATAGGCCGTGGCTGGTATTTGAATGGCTGGTGGCGCTTCCGTGCTTTGCTGTGCTTGTGTATGTATGGAAAGTGTCTGATGCGGTAATGAAAGACACCGTGTTTACCATGCTGACGGCTAAATGGGTCAAGATGGGATCGGTACTGCTGTTGCTCGATGCATCGTTCCTGTTTATCGGAAACGTAATATTGCTTCTGGCCGGTATGAGCCATCCGGGTGTCCTTCTTCTGTCCGTTATGGCGGACATATTTATAGTTGCGCTTGCCCTGCTGGCGGCAGTCCTTTCACGCTATCTGACAAAGGCCGCCATCCTGCAGGAAGAAAGCGAGGGTACGATATGATCATAATAAACGTGGATGTTATGCTCGCAAAGCGAAAAATGAGCGTTACTGAACTTGCAGAGCGAGTTGGTTTTACTATGGCCAATGTATCAATGATCAAGACAGGCAAGGTCAAGGCGCTGAAACTTTCCACGCTCGACAAACTGTGCGAAGCGCTCGATTGCCAGCCTGGCGATATTCTGGAATACAGAAAGGATGAAAATGGCGATGAGCGAGACGGCGATGCGTAAAACAGCGAGGATGGTCAGCAACATTGCTTACGGCATAGGTGTGGTCATAGTAATAACTCTCTGCGGTTTCTTTCTTTTCGGATCGAACCAGCCCGTAAACCCTGATGCCATGATTCCTATTCCTCTGAAGGAACAGGCGCTCATATGGCTTGCATTTGGGACAATGCTCATGTTGCCGGCATGCATGGCAGTATATAAGTTCAATGTAACAATAAACAGCCCCAACAGGAAGCTGAGTTTTGCCCTAATCTTCCTGCCGGGCTTTATCTGCAGTGCATGTGCGCTGTATTTAGCCGGCCGGGTCATTTATGAGTTGATCGACTATTACCTGCTGCGCTGAGAAGCTTATTCGGTCACAAGCCAGGTAAAAAAGAGGCCGCTTATATCCGCGGCCTTTTAATATATATAAATATTGTTGCAGGATGCCTTTTTCATGTAAACCTTTTTCCACCT
>DGEQ01000099.1:0-931 GCA_002386045.1 Hungateiclostridiaceae bacterium UBA3922
GCCCGTTACATCTTCCTTCAGGCCGCTGATGTTCTTTTCCACCCTGTCAAAGCGGTTGGAAAACTCGTTGTACATCCTGGTCAGGAGTTCGAACATTTTATTTTCCATATCGGCTCACCCCGCGGAGAATATTTTATCAGATCAGGGATGAAAAATCCATTGGACTTTTGTCCATATCATTCTCCCCCCCCCTCTTTACCTATTCCAGTTCCTGCTCCAGCTTCCTCAGCCTCTCCTCACGCTCTTTTTTGAGCCTCTCCTGTTCCTCGTCATACTCCTTTTCCAGCTTCATGATCCTTTCATACGTGCTGTTGTTGATCACGCCCGTAACATACAGCTTATTGTCCTTCTGGAACTCCATGACGGCTTTTTTCAGCGAACTGCCGAACACCCCGTCCTCACCGCCGTGATAATAGCCAAGCTTCTTCAGCGCTCGTTCCACGGCAAGGACATCTGATCCCACGTCTCCGTTCCTCATCGGATAAAAGGGCCTGTTCTCATAAACTATCGTAACAAGCGAGTTGTACGGCACAAGTTTATACAATTCCCGTGCTTCATCATTCCGCATCCTGATACATCCCTTGGAGTTGTTGTATTTTCCGACGGCCCACGGCTCTGTAGTCCCATGTATCCCGTACTTCCCCCAGGGCACGTTGAACCCGAGCCATGCACCTCCGAACCCTTCTCCCCACGTGTCCTTGCTTATGATCTTCCATGTGCCGAGCGGCGACGGCGAACTGGGCTTGCCGCCGGATACTTCATACTTTTTCACAAGTTCGCCGTCCCTGTACACATACATGAGCTTCTCATCGAGGTCGACATAAAGATGCCATCCCTTCGGGCTGACATCATGTTTCGTCTCCTTCGGCTTTTCCTCCTCATATATCGAACCGGCATCTTCACGCATGAAGCCGCCGTCACCGGTCCCGGA
>DGEQ01000099.1:1039-2251 GCA_002386045.1 Hungateiclostridiaceae bacterium UBA3922
CCGGTCCCGGAGCCCGCATCGATATCGGCGTATCCCGGCAACGGATCACCAGGTGTATCCGCCTGATGGTCCGACACCTGCTGCCATTCCGGGGCAAACTGCCGTTCAGGCCCTCCGCAGCTGCAGACGGCATGCCCGTCTGCGCCGGCGGTCCACCGGCCGTTTCCCCAAAACGCATACCCTCCATCCCTCGTAAGATATACGGACACAGAACCGGGCATATTCAAAAATACATACAGGACTATCGCCATGGCAAGCATAACGTACAGGACAGTATTTACAGTTTTCTCGGACAAGACAGGCACCACCTGCTGCATATATGCACTACTTAAATAATATGCCGATATGGGAGCAATACAACCGGATATCGCCCGCAGCGTTCCGGCTTTCCAATATTACCGGTTGATTACCGAATCGTTAAAATATCTTTAAATTACAGGTAAATGAGCAACTTTTGCAGAATTAATAAGTCGAAACGAATGGTAAAAAGTATAAAAATCTGCATGAGGTAAGGAGCCGATGATGAAGAGATTACTGAACAGGACCGCAGTATTATTGCTTATGACCGTAATGTTTATGACACTGGCTTCTGCAAGTGTCTGCGCATCTGACCCTGTTGCAGCAGCAGGCACATCCGCTGCTTATGTAAATGTCACGGAAGCCGCGCTGGAAAGGGATCCGGTTTTGCATGCAAATACGATCCTGGCCAACAACACCGGGTCAGGCAGCGCCGCAGCCCAGTCTTCACCGGTAAGCGCAAAAAAGGAGATGCGCGGACTATGGGTCGCAACGGTCGTCAATATAGACTATCCGTCCAAGCCCACCACTGACCCGGAAGTCCTGAAAAAAGAAGCGATCAGGATACTGGACATGGCAAAGGACACTGGCCTCAATGCGGTATTCCTTCAGGTCCGGCCTACGGCGGACGCATTCTATAAATCAAATATTTTCCCCTGGTCCAAATTCCTTACAGGCACCCAGGGCAAAGCACCGAACAACGGCTTCGACCCGCTGGCATTCTGGATCGAGGAAGCCCATGCCCGCGGGATCGAACTGCATGCATGGATAAACCCGTTCCGCGTCACCAAGAAGACTGCTTCCGAGCCCAAGCCCACAGTAAAATCACTGCATTACAGCCATCCCGCCCGCAAAAATCCGAGCTGGGTAGTGCAATACTCGGACGGCAACCTGTACTTCGACCCCGGTATCCCC
>DGEQ01000099.1:2521-6980 GCA_002386045.1 Hungateiclostridiaceae bacterium UBA3922
ATAAAAACATAGGTGACTGGAGAAGGGACAATATCAACAAGTTCGTCTCCGAAGTGTACAAAGCCGTCAAATCGTCAGGAAAGGACGTCCGCTTCGGCATAAGCCCGTTCGGCATATGGGCGAACAAGAAAAACAACTCCCTCGGAAGCGATACCAACGGAATGGAGACATACTACGACCACTTCGCAGATGCAAGGAAATGGGTCAAGGACGGCATCGTCGACTACATATGCCCGCAGCTGTACTGGAACATCGGCTATAAGATCGCAGACTACAGCAAGCTGCTGACCTGGTGGAAGGATGTCGTCAGCGGTACATCGGTAGACCTGTACATAGGCCATGCGGCTTACAAGACCGGCAATACCGACAAAAGCAGTCCGTGGTACGGTGTTGCTGAAATAGAAAGGCAACTGCTGCTCAACAGGAATTATCCAGAGGTCAAAGGCAGCCTGTTCTATAACTGTACCTCGCTGGCCAACAGCCCTGCCCTGCGGGCGCTGATAAGGGGTGTTTACGACCGGCTCGACAGCAAAACCACTGGAGTACAGCTTAAAGTGGCATGGCCTTCCAAGGACATCACCACCAGTTATGCAAAGTACTACCTGACCGGCGCGTCGGATCCGTCAAAGCCGCTTTATATCAACGGCAAGCTCGTCGAATCCCGCTCGCCCAGGGGATATTTCGGAGTACTGGTCGATCTGGCAAACGGCGCCAACACGTTCACGTTCACGCAGGAAGGCGCATACGTGGTAAGAACCATCACCAGGTCCACCGGCTCCTCTTCGGCGACAAAGATGAGCAAGGCTGAGATAGTCGCCTCGTCGGTGTTCCCGCGGTCCCAGGAATACCGGATGCCCGGCGAAAAAATAACGCTGTCATGCCAGGCGCCTGCCGGGGCAAAAGTGACAGTAAAGATCGGCGGGAAGACATACAATATGACGACAACTTCAAAGAGCGGCGGGCTTTACAGGGCTACGTTCACCTACACCTATACGATACCTTCCTACACCGGCTCGCCACGCGTCATCGATCTCGGGGCACCGGTATACACGATGTCCTACAACGGTACCGTCAAATCAGTCACAGCGCCGGCAAAGGTGGGCGTCATAATGAAAGGAGCCCCGTTCTATGCAGAAGTCAAAAACGAGGACATCGATACGTTTGAAACGCCAAACTCGGCCAACGGCGCTGCATATGAACTCCGCAAGGGAATGGTGGATTACCTGACCGGCATGACAGGCGATTATGCACGCCTGGCCAGCGGCCTTTGGGTCAGGAAGACCAGTATATCCACGTATACTTCGAAAACGACATTGAACCCGAAGATCACTTCGGCCATATATAGAACAGGCCCGAAATGGGATACGCTGAAACTGGCATACCCGTCATCGCTTGCAGCTACGGCCACTTTCGACGGGTCGAAGCTGAAAGTGAACATATCTGCCGCATCATCAGGTGTCATCCCGGCCCTGCCATCGAACTCGCCGTTCTCTTCGGTGACGTTTGCAAAGAACGGCCATGTCGGCCAGTATGTGCTGACATTGAAACCAGGCGCGAGCATTGAAGGATATTATATCGAGAAAGTGTCCGACGGTATCATCGTCCATATAAAACGACCTGTCAGGGCCTCGATGGGAGAAAAACCACTCGACGGCATCACGATCATGCTGGATCCGGGCCACGGCGGCAGCGACACAGGAGCGACCGGGCCACTGGGAACGGAATACCCGGAGAAAAAGATCAACCTTGAAAACGCGCTGCTTCTGAAGGAAGAGCTCGAAAAGCGCGGAGCGAAAGTCCTGATGACCAGGACGACTGATGTGTACGTTTCGCTTTCCGACAGGCTGACAGCATCGAGGAACGCCAAGCCCGACATGTTCCTTTCGATACATGCGAACAGCATGGCGGAAAACGTTGATATATCCCAGATAGAGGGATTTTCGGCACACTACAAGGAAGCCATCGCAAAGCCGCTGTCGCAGGCGCTCTGCAATGCAGCTGCTGCAGCCGGCCGCAGGAACAGGGGCATCAAGTGGGCGAATTTCTATGTCGTTCGCGGAACATGGGCACCGTCCATGCTGATAGAGGTAGGCTTCACGCCGAACCCGACCGAATTCGAAATACTGACCGATAAAGCCGAGCAGAAACAACTGTCCATGAAACTGGCCGACGCCATCACGGAGTACTTTTCCGGCAAGCGCTGAACTGCTCTTACAGCCGGGACGCCGTTGCCCGACAGAAGGAGCAGCGCACTGCACCAGGGCTGGTAAACAGACCAGGGACCTGCCAGGGCATCAAGAGAAAGAACGCCTGTCCCCCGGATGGGACAGGCGTTTTCATGTCTTAAAGCCACAGTCCGGCATACCGGCAGATGTCTACGCGGCAGTGAACGGCCTCAACGTGGTCCACAGCGAAATGGTCGGGAGCGTGAAGGTATCTGCCGTATTCGACAGGTTCAGCGATGAAATGAAAAACAGAATCAGGTCGCATAACGTCGATGTCTCACCGGTACCGGTCCAGAAGCTGTTTATCTATCTTGCAGGCAATGGAAGGGAGGAAATGCAATGAACAGGATTTCAAGATGCCTTCGGTTCAGGATACCTGTACCTGGGCCAACCGCATGGTATCATGCTTGCCTGTGTGAACTTCATATTGACCGCCCTGATACTTTATGCTGCCGCTTATCTCATCTCACGCCGGCAGCCGCAGACTGCGCCGGCGCCATGACCACACCGACCGCGCGAAGTCTGTCGGAGCAGGTCAAAGTTGCCTCTGTACAGTACGTTAAAATCTGCGTTGCTCCAAACGGGTCCTGTGCAGCATCTCCACCGTCTTCAGGCAGAACGATATCGCGGCATCCGTTGCAACTGTTTCCGTGGCCTTGTCCGCAAAGGGCTCGTCACCTCCGATGACCGCCAGGACCGCACCTGTAAGCACGGGCCTGCCCCCTTCCCTGTCAAACCGGTGCCCGTAGACCTGCCCAAGCGTGAAAAGTATGCTGGTCTCCATCTCGGAGGCCAGCACTCCGCCATCTTTCAGGATACGCATGTATTCCTCGTTCTCACGGCGCTTCGGACCCACAAGCATCTCCCTTGCATACAGCGAATCCTTTGAATGCACGACCCCGAAGAATACTTCATATGGAAGGCCGGCTCCCTGCTCTCCTGCCTCCTTCATGATCTCAGCCAGGGCGTCATGTGCGGCGACCAGGAATTCCAGCGAAGGCACCGCGGGCATTTCCACGGGGAGATACCTGGCCGAAGCCGATTCATCCTTCACGCTGCCCGTCGGCACAACGACTGAACCTGCCGGCACCCGCTCCGGCTGCATCGATCCCGACGTTCCGATCCTGATGAGATTGCGCACCCCGAGGTTCACCAGCTCATTTATGATTATGTCTGCGCTCGGTGCGCCCATGCCGGTGGAAACCACGGCCATGTCGATGTCCCCCGCTTCCGACTCCATCCTGCCAAGGTACAGGTTATGGTTCCTGGGATGCTTTTTCACGGTGACATCCTTCCACATCGACGCGATCTTCTCAGCCCGTCCCTCGGAACCCGGCAGCAAGACATAGCGGCCGCAGCCGCCGTTCCCTTCGAAATCGCTTTCCTGCGCATTGATATGGAATGGCACGAATCCTTCCATATGATCACCCATCCTTTCTCCCGGTATGGTACCGGTTCATCCGGACGCGCCCTGAAATGATCACGGGCTTCATGCTGCAAACTGCCGCAGGCACATGCCGCTGTCACGGGATGTCATGCGAATATATGACGATATCGCCGCGCCTGGTCCAGCCCGTCGCACTCCAGAACGCTTGTCCGATCTCGTTGTCATGGAATACGAAAATATGGCATTTATCGATGCCTGCGGCTTTAAGCCGCTCAAGGTTCTTCCGCACAAGCATGGCACCTATCCCTCTTCCCCTGTATCCCGGCATCACCGCCGTGTGGTAAATATAGCCCCTCCTGCCGTCATGGCCGCAAAGGGAAGTGGCGACGATCCTGTTGCCGTCCTTGTAGCACCAGCTCATGCCGGGATTCCTGAGCAGGAACCGGCGTATGCCGTCTTCCGAATCAGCATTGCTGACACCGACCCCCGGCGTGTTTTTCCAGAGTTCCACGATCTCAGGGTAGTCGTCGGGATGGAGTTCCCTCATCCCCGTGTCGATATCCAACTGTACCCAGTAATAGCACATGCCGCCCGCGATTTTTCCCAGGACACCGCCGTTGTTTTCGATCACGCGCCTTGAGCCGGTGTTGCCCTCGAAACACGTTATGAGCGCACGGGGGATGTTTATTTCTGCGGCCTTTTTGAGGACTTCCCGAAGGAGTATCGTCCCGTATCCTTTCCGCCTTTCAGAAGGCCGTATGCAGTAACCGATATGTCCTCCCTCGGTCCTGAGCTTATCGGTGAGATACTTTCTAAGCTTGGCCATCCCTACGGGACGCCCGTCCAC
>DGEQ01000108.1 GCA_002386045.1 Hungateiclostridiaceae bacterium UBA3922
GTGCTTATCGACAGTGCCGGGGCGCTGGTCGGATCAGGGATCGTGTGCGCTGCAGGGGCTATCCGAAGGAAGCGGCAGGCAAGCGAATGACAGGCGGGAAAGCGGAGACAGGCACGAAAAAACTGAAAATGTGAAATCGCCGGGACACGGGAAAATCCGGAGGCGTTGGATTTGTGGGGGGACCGGAAAAGCGCAGGGCAGGACATGCAATGACCATAAACAAATCAACACAGGGGAGGTTATTTTTATGAACATAGGTTTTGGCTTTTATCCCGGGGGAAAGAGAAAAGCGCTGACCATGAGCTACGACGACGGACAGGTGCACGACAGGAAACTTGTTGAGATTTTCAACAGGTACGGCATCAGGGGCACATTCCACCTGAACTCGGGCAGGTTCGACATCGACGGTTTTTTGAAGTCATCTGAAATCAGGGACCTGTTCAAGGGCCATGAGATATCGGCGCATACGCTTAACCACCCGTACCTGACGATTTTGCCCGGAGATATGGTGGCAACGGAGGTGCTTGAGGACAGAAAGAACCTGGAGGAACTGGCCGGGTATCCCGTACGGGGAATGTCATACCCGTTCGGGGCATACAGCCAGGAACTTGTTGAGATACTTCCTTTTCTCGGCATAGAGTATTGCAGGACAGTAAATTCCCATAACGGTTTCCAGCTGCCGGACGATTTCCTTGCATGGCATCCTACCTGCCATCATAAACAAGGCCTGATTGAAAAGGCCAAAGCGTTCAAAAATATAGGCAAGTGGGCACAGATGCCCCTGCTGTATGTATGGGGACACAGTTTCGAATTCGAATGGGACAAGAACTGGGACCTCATAGAAGAGTTCTGCAAAATGATTTCAGGCGACGAGGACGTATGGTACGCGACCAACATCGAGATCGCGGATTATGTCAAAGCAATGAAAAGCCTGAAGTTCAGCGTCGACAGGAAGACCGTGCACAACCCTTCTGCGCAGGACGTATGGATAAGCGTGGACGGCGAGCCATGCAGAGTCGAAGCCGGGAAGACAGTGAAACTTTGATCCGGCGGGGTCTGGCCATGGGAAAAGCTTATCCCGATCGAGATGCAGGATCCGAAGAAAGCAAAATGGAAGTAATAACAGAAGATACGAAAACAACTGCAGTAGATGCAGTAAAAACAACTTCCGGGAGCAGGTGAGCTTCCGGAAGTTGTTTTGCAGGAATCATGGATCTTGCTTGGGCTGCAGAACCTGATGGAAGCCAGGACCTGATGCCTCAGGTCTTTCCGGATCCATGGACATTACCCCGATTCTATGGACCTCACCTTTTGACCCTGGCATTTCCCTTGTATATGTTCCAGACCTGTGCTTCATCCACGGGCTGGCCGTAATCCTCGGGGACCGTGACCACCAGTGCGCCTGTCGCCCAGGCAAACTGCGGCCATTTCTCCGGTTCCCAGCCTTTCAGGATCGCATACAGCAGTCCGCCGACAAATCCGTCGCCGCCGCCTATACGGTCATAGACCGGGATCTCCCGAGGTTCTATCACATGCCATTTGTTGTCGTGCAGCATTATGCATCCCCACAGATGCTCATTGGCGTTCAGCACCTGGCGCAGCGTAGTGGCGAATACCGACACGTTGGGGTATGTTTTCCTGACCTTTTCGATCATGAACTTAAAGCTGTCTATTTTCTTATCCAGATCCGCCCCTCCCGCTTCCGGGCCTTCGAAGCCAAGCGCCAGCTGGAAATCTTCCTCGTTGCCGATAAGTATATCCGAAAGGGCGGCGATCTGTGAAAATGTTTCCCTCAGTTCTTTCTCACGGCCTTCCCAGAACGAAGCCCGATAATTGAGGTCGAAGCTCACCCTGGTGTCGTGCTTTTTGGCTGCCTTTGCAAGGTCAAGGCAGAACTGGCTCGTATTTTGTGACAGTGCGGCAATAAGTCCTGAAAGGTGCAGTATGGCGGCGCCTTCTTTTCCGAATATGCGGTCGATGTCGAAATCCTTCGAATTCAGCGTCCTGCCGACTTCTCCGGCGCGGTCGTTCAGCACGCGCGGACCCCTCATGCCATAGCCGCTGTCGGCTATATTGAATTGGTGCCTGTAGCCCCATGGTCCGCCCTGGGGCACTTCCGGGCCTTCAAATTCTATATTTCGTTTGCGCAGTTCGCTTTTTATGAAGAGAGCGATTTCACTGTCCTTCACGAACGTGGTAAGCAGCTTGACCCTCATCCCAAGCGACGCTGCTATATTCGTCACGTTCGATTCAGCGCTGGTTGCCTGCATGATATACAGGTTGCTCGTATGGACCGGCCGACGGTCGAGTGGAGTTATCCTTATGCCCATACTTGTAGGCGCCACAAGTGCATAGGTGTAATTGCTTCGCAGTTGCATTTCTCAATCCCCCCGGCAATTATTTTTATAAAGGAACCAGGCTCCGTTGTATCGAAGCTTAATAGAATATGGCCATTGTTTATGTGAATGCCAGTATGCAGCGGATATGTTTTTATTTAAATACATCTTTATAGTAATACAGTGCCGGGCAGTTTTCAACGAAAGGGAACTCTTTGAGCAATATTTACATATTGGCAGGCAATAATAGCAAGGATTAACTCCGCGCATTGATCTATAATGATAATAAGCAGACATATGTGCATCCGGCGGTATTATGGCGGTGTTTTCAGACGCGGCTGCAGTACCGTGCCTGCGGAAAGATCCGCGTGCCAGGTTTGAGAACAATTCCGCATGTCAAACCAGTATGCCGGGATTTCGACAAAACTGATGCTGTGGTTTTCCGGCTTAATCAATACATCAACTGGATCAGGGAGGAAGAGCATGGATCTGTTCAGTCTCAAAGGGAGAAAAGCTGTGCTGCTTGGCGGCGGCGGGATCCTTGGCGCTGCAATGGCGAAAGGCCTTTATGAAGCAGGAGCCGACGTGGCTGTCTGCGACCTTGACCTGGAAAAAGCGCAATCCGTGGCTGATTCGATCTCCTCGGGAACGGCTGGTGATATGACCAGCAGTAAAGGGGCCGATACCGAGAACGCGGGAAAGAAGGCCTGCAGCGAAAAGGCCGACAGTGAAAATGGCATTGGCCATGAAGGAGAGAAGTGCTGCGGCAAGCAGGCAGAAGGAGACGATACGGCAAAGCCCGTGGTCAGGGCTTACAGAGTCGACGCCATGGACATCGAAAGCATCAGAGATGCAGCGGCGGCAATACTCAGCGATTTCAGAAGGGTCGACATACTTGTAAATGCTGTGGGCGGCAATATGAAGGGAGCCACCACATCAGACGAAGTATCCTTTTTCGACCTTGACGCAGGGATGCTCGACAGGGTGGTAAAGCTGAACCTTATGGCTGGTGCTGTGCTTCCGTCCCAGGTATTCGGCAGGGAGATGGTCATAAACGATAACGGCGGCGTGATAATCAACATATCATCGATGAACGCCTTCAGACCGCTGACCCGCATACCCGGCTACTCGGCGGCGAAGGCGGCAGTGAGCAACTTTACGCAGTGGCTTGCTGTCGACCTGGCCAGGAAGTACGGCGACAAAATCAGAGTGAATGCCATTGCGCCGGGTTTCTTCCTGACCGAGCAAAACAGGTACCTCCTTACCGACCCCGAAACGGGGGAATTCACGCACAGAGGGAGGACGATCATCGAGCATACGCCGATGGGCAGGCTGGGACAGCCGGAGGATCTCGTAGGAACGCTAATCTGGCTCTGCTCTGATGCCTCCAGGTTCGTAACAGGCATAGTGGTGCCGGTAGACGGCGGATTCTCGGCATTTTCGGGCGTATGACACCGCTTGCTATGTGTACGGCGGTGGGATCTGTCGTGCGGCAACTTCCGCCGCCTTAGGCGGCACCGCCCGGCAGGAATGTTCCCAGGCAGTTTCGACAAAAATGGTTCCAGCCGGTTTTGGTTTTTATAAAGCAAAACAGACGCCAAAAGGAGTGATCGATGGATGGAAAAGCAGGATATTGGTGTTATAGGTCTTGCGGTCATGGGCAAAAACCTCGCGCTCAACATAGAGAGCAAGGGCTATTCGGTTTCCGTCTACAACCGGTCCAGGGACAAGACCGACGA
>DGEQ01000068.1:0-1654 GCA_002386045.1 Hungateiclostridiaceae bacterium UBA3922
AGATGTGTATAAGAGACAGGAGAGAAACAATAACCGGTGTGGAGAATGCGGCGAAGGGTATTTACCGCATGACCGTTGCATCGGAGTATATTTCGGCCAATGCAGTACCCGGACAGTTCGTAAACATCAAGTGCTGCGACGGTATCCAGGCGCTGCTGCGGCGTCCTGTGAGCATATGTTCGGTCGACAGGGCAAAGGGTGAGATCGACCTATATTTCCAGGTAAAAGGCGCCGGGACCGAAATACTGGCCAGGAAGAAAAGCGGAGAACTCCTGGATATTATCGGACCGCTTGGAAAAGGATTCGATCTTGATATAGGGCATCGGCGCATTGCCGTCGTTGGCGGCGGTATCGGTATATTTCCGCTGCTTTTCCTGCTGAATGAAAGCAAAGCGGTGGTCAAGAGGGTGTATCTCGGGTTTCGGTCTTCGGAGCATGTACTGCTGGTGGAAGAGTTCAGGCAGCGATCCAGTTCGCTGGAGACGGCTACTGACGACGGAAGCTTCGGGAAGAAGGGATTTGTCACCGATTTGCTTGAAAGGGACATTTTATCTGAAGAATTTGATATGATATATGCGTGCGGACCATACCCGATGCTCAGGAAAGTATCCGAAATCGCGGAGAAATATGGCGTCAGGTGCCAGGTATCGTTGGAACAGAGGATGGGATGCGGATTTGGTGCATGCCTGACGTGTGCATGCAAAACCAATGCCGAAGACGGCACGCATCATTATGTCCGTGTGTGCAGTGACGGTCCGGTATTCTACAGCGACGAAGTGGGATTCGACTGAACCGGGATGCCGTGAAACAGGACTTTATGATAAACAGGCTGAACGGAGGACATGATGGAAAACATAGACCTTTCGGTGGATATATGCGGCATAAAACTGAAAAACCCTGTAATAGCGGCATCAGGCACCTTTGGCTTCGGAAGGGAGCATGCCGGTTACGTAGACCTGAACAAAATCGGTGGGATCAGCGTCAAAGGACTGACGCTTATGCCAAGAGAAGGGAACAAACCCCCGAGGGTGGCGGAGACTCCCGCCGGGATGCTCAACAGCGTAGGACTGCAGAATCCCGGTGTCAGGTACTTCATTGAGAACGAGATACCGTTCCTGCGCCGGTATTCGACAGCAATAATAGCAAACATTGCCGGAAACACGGTCGAGGAATACTGTGAAATGGCGGAGATGCTGTCTGACGCCGATGTCGACGCTATCGAACTCAATGTGTCCTGTCCGAATGTGAAGGCCGGTTGTGTAGCTTTCGGAAACACACCGGAAGGGATCTCGGAGATCACCTCGCAGGTCAGGAAGTATTGCAGTAAGCCTCTCATCGTGAAACTGACGCCGAATGTGACCAGCATATCCGATGTAGCGGCAGCTGCAGAAGCAGCGGGCGCCGATGCAGTATCGCTTATAAATACGCTGCTTGGCATGGCGATAGATATAGAAACCAAAAGACCCATACTTGCCAACAATACCGGAGGGCTTTCCGGCCCCGCGGTGAAGCCCGTGGCGGTGAGGATGGTCCATGAAGTCTACAGGACCGTAAAGATACCGGTCATAGGCATGGGAGGCATCTTCGCGGGCAATGATGCGGTAGAATTCCTGCTTGCCGGAGCGTCAGCAGTGATGGTGGGGACTGCGAACCT
>DGEQ01000068.1:1904-4945 GCA_002386045.1 Hungateiclostridiaceae bacterium UBA3922
AATTTGAAGACCAGGCTGATATTCGTCAGGCATGCCGAGGCCTTGGGCAACAAGATCAGGCGTTTCCACGGATGGACCGATTCCGGTCTCACGGAAAAAGGCCATCTGCAGGCTGAACGCGTGGCCCAAAGGCTGAAAGATGTCGACATCGACGTACTGTATTCCAGCAGTCTCCAAAGAGCGGTGCAGACTGCCGGATATATCGCGAAAACCAGGGGCCTGCCGGTAAAAACTTCTGAGAACCTGAAGGAAATCAACGGCGGAGATTGGGAGGACGTGGCATGGAGCGAACTCGCACAGAGGTGGCCTGATGAATATGAGGCATGGGAAAACCAGCCCCACAGGGTAAAAATGCCAAACGGGGAATCCATGGAAGAATTCCAGGCACGGCTTCTGGACGAAGTCATGGGCATAATCGAAAAGCATGAAGGGAAAAACATATGCATAGTGACGCACGGAACGGCAATAAGGGCCCTGGTATGCCATTTCAGGAACTGCACGCTGGAAGAGATGATAAATATACATTGGTGCGACAACACAGCCATTACGGTCATCGACCATGAAAACGGCGTTTTCACCGTGGTGACCGAAGGCGATTCCAGCCATCTTGGCAGCGAACTTGGAACCATCGTGAACCAGGACTGGTGGGAGGAATATACCAGGAAGAATAAACTGCGGAAAGAACAGGAAAAAAGCTGACTACCAGGTTTTACTGTCGGAGGATCACAGGTATGCAGAATGAGAAACTTATCAATTGGCTGTTTGAAACGAACGCGTTCAGGGTTTGCCCGGGAAACGAGCCATTCTGGTATACGTCCGGCACTATCGGACCCTATTACATAAACACCCATTTCCTGTATGGGTCCGAAAGCAGCGCGGTGGAACTGCTGAAAACCATCGACAGGCTGAAGCAGGACAGGCTGGACTGCCCCGGAAAGCTGCTTGGGATCATGGAAGAGAGATATGGAGAAAATGCCGTCTACAAAGGCGTCATTGACAGCCTTCTGGATTTTATCAGGGACAACATCGACGTCGATGAAGTAGATTATGTCTCCGGTGGCGAAAGAAGGGACTGGTTCTTTTCGCTCCTTGCGGCCAAAGGACTGGGGAAACCCCATATAACGATATACAAGGACCTCTCGGCCGTGATCTCTGAAAACGGCAAAACCCGTGAGGCAGGGACCATAAACGGAGGAAGGGTACTGCACATAGCCGACCTGATAACCGAGGCATCAAGCTACGAACGGGCCTGGATACCCGCCATAAAGGATATGAGCGGCAGGATGACCTGTTCCGTGGTGATAGTGGACAGGAAGCAGGGAGGCTCCGAGTTGCTCGAGAAACACGAAGTATGTTCCTTCGCCATGGTATCCATAGATAAAAGCTTTTTTGACAAGGCGCTTGCTATGGGCAGGATAAACTGTGCACAGCATGATATGCTCGTGAAGTACGCTTCCGATCCGCACGGATCGATGAAAGCATTCCTCGAAGAGCATCCGGGGTTCATAGAAAAAGCGCTCAGATCAGATGAACGGACGAGGGAAAGGGCCAGGCTCTGCATCGAGAAAGGGATCTACAGGTGAAAGCCGGCCTACGGAAGCAGAAGACGGAGCAGGAGAGGCGGCAATAACAAAATGGATACGAAACTAATACTAAAAAAACAAAAACTGAAATCAAAATCTGATTTGCTTATAGTTCTTGCGCTACTGGTCCTCATTTCACTGGCGATAATACCATTGACCGGGTGTTCAGGTCCGAGCGGGAAAGATGCCGGGGATCCTGCCGGACAGGATGCTGATGGTCGCTGGCCGGAAGACAACCTGCAGCCCGACGGGGACGGTACCGGCGGCGAAAACGGGAATGCCGGCATGGAAGACGGCAAAAACTGCGGCCGGGACGAAAACCCCGGCCCGGAAGGCAGCCACGATCCGTACGGGCCGGGCAGCATTCCGGAAATCATTGATAAAATGAGCCTTGACGAAAAAATCGGGCAGATGTTCATGATAGGCGTGGAAGGAACATCCGTCGGCGAAGATCTCAAGAACCTGATAACCTCCAGGAAGCCAGGAGGTATCATTCTTTTCAGAGATAACATAACCGGCCTGGAACAACTCACCGACTTCATAAATGAACTGAAATCAGCCAATTTCGGCAATATACCTCTTTTTTTGTCCGTAGACGAGGAAGGAGGACGCATCAGCAGGTTGCCGCAACCGTTGAAAGAACTGCCGTCGGCAATGTCTGTCGGTGAAGCCGGCGACGAGGCATTCTCCCGCGAGATCGGAAGGTTACTTGCTGCAAAGGTGGAGGCTTTCGGCTTCAATATGGATCTCGCGCCGGTCCTGGACATTTTCAGCAATCCCGCCAACACTGTCATAGGTGACAGGGCGTACGGCTACGATCCACTGTCCGTCGCGAGGCACGGACTCCAGGTGATGAGGGGATTGCGCGAAGAAGGTATAATTGCCGTGATCAAGCATTTCCCGGGCCATGGGGACACTGATGTCGACTCCCATTTGGGCCTGCCGGCTGTTGAACATGACAGGGAAAGACTGGCCGGTTTCGAACTGGTCCCGTTCAGAAAAGCGATCGAAGAAGGAGCGGAAGCAGTTATGGTCGCGCATATACTGGTGACATCACTGGATCCGGAACTGCCGGCCTCGCTTTCACCTGCGGTCATCAGCGGGCTGCTCAGGGAAGAGATGGGGTTCGACGGTGTCGTTATTACGGATGACCTGACCATGAGGGCCATAACCGACAACTACGGCATAGGTGAAGCTGCTGTAAAATCAGTCATAGCAGGCAACGACATCCTGCTCGTATGCCACGGGCAGGAAAGGCAGGCGGAAGCCATGGATGCAGTCGCAAAGGCTGTCGAGGAAGGAATTATAGATGAGGCGAGGATCGACGGGAGTGTTGAAAGGATCCTGAAACTGAAGGCGAAATACGGCCTTTGTGACGATGCTGCCGCATATCCTGACGTGGATGGGCTAAATGAAAAAATTGAAGGGGTTTTGTCGAAATGGTATAATTCGAAATGG
>DGEQ01000068.1:5055-8374 GCA_002386045.1 Hungateiclostridiaceae bacterium UBA3922
TGGTATAATTCGAAATGGTATAATGATAACTAGCCCACCGGCATTGGTCACAGGAGGAATAAATTGGCTGAAAGAGAAGGCAACATCGTACCCGAAGACGAAATAGCGAGGCAGGAAACGTTCATGCATTCCGTCAGGGAGCTGGATCCGGGAGCCGACAGGAAGTATTTCATACACACGTTTGGCTGCCAGATGAACGAGAACGATTCCGAAAAGCTGGCAGGAATGCTGGAATCAATGGGATACAGGCGTAGCGGCGATCCGGAGGAATGCGACCTGATACTGTTCAATACATGCTGCGTGAGGGAACACGCGGAACAGAAAGTATACGGACACCTGGGCAGGCTAAAGCCGCTCAAGGCCCGCAGGCCCGGGCTCGTGATCGCCATTTGCGGCTGCATGATGCAGCAGGAAGAAGTCGTGGAGCACATACTTGAAAAATACAGCCATGTGGACCTTATTTTCGGGACCCATAACATACACAGGTTCCCGGAACTTTTGTACAGGGCAGTTACCGGCCATTCCCCGGTAACAGATATAAGTTCCGGAGACGGCCTGATAGCCGAAGGGCTTCCGATCAGGCGCGAGCACGGAGTGAAGGCTTGGCTCACGATAATGTACGGATGTGACAATTTCTGTTCCTACTGCATAGTCCCGTACGTCAGGGGGCGTGAAAGGAGCCGCAGGATGGCCGACATCATCGACGAAGCAAGGCTCCTCGGACGCCAGGGATACAGGGAGATAACGCTTCTGGGACAGAACGTCAACTCCTACGGGCTGGACATGGATGACGGCAGCAGTTTCGCGGCGCTTCTCCGCAGCCTTGAGGAAGTGGACGGGATCGAAAGGATCCGCTTCATGACTTCCCATCCGAAGGACCTTTCGGAAGAACTCATCCTTGCCATGAGAGACTGCAGCAAAGTATGCGAGCACCTGCATCTGCCCGTGCAGGCGGGGAGCAACAGGATACTTGCTGAAATGAACAGGAAATATACGCGTGAACAATATTTCGGACTCGTGGACAGGGTCCGTGACAAGATACCGGGGATCTCGATAACGACGGACATTATAGTCGGGTTCCCTGGAGAAACGGATGAGGACTTCGAGCAGACGCTGGACCTTGTAGAAAGGGTCAGGTTCGACTATGCATATACTTTCCTCTATTCCAGGAGGACAGGCACGCCCGCGGCAAAAAAAGCAGGACAGGTGAGCGAGGAAGCAAAGAAGAAGAGGTTCGACGAACTCCTGAAACTACAGAACGGCATCAGCGCCGAAATAAACGCAAAGCTTGCCGGGACCGTTGCCGAGATACTGGTGGAGGGTCCGAGCAAGAACAATATCAGGATGATGACAGGACGCACGAGAACAAACAAGATAGTGAATTTCGCCGGAGATCCCGGACTGGCCGGGAAACTGGTCGATGTCAGGATAGAGCGGACCGGCACGTGGTCTCTCGATGGCACGCTGGTCTGACCCGCGACCGAACGGGTCCGGACAGCCGGAAAGACGGCTGCCCGCAAATGAACATCAGAAATTTACAAGTGAGGTCGATACTTTTGCCGGTTACCCCGATGATGCAGCAATACCTGGACATAAAAGAGCAATATAAAGACTGTATACTCATGTTCAGGCTCGGAGACTTTTACGAGATGTTTTTCGACGATGCGGTCGTTGCGTCAAGGGAACTGGAAATCGCCCTGACAGGCAGGGACTGCGGTCTCGAAGAGAGGGCCCCGATGTGCGGTGTGCCCTACCACTCAGTGGACGGCTATATCGCGCGTCTTATCCAGAAAGGATATAAAGTTGCTATCTGCGAGCAGATGGAAGATCCTTCGCTGGCCAAAGGCCTCGTGAAGCGTGAGGTCGTGCGTGTCGTGACACCCGGGACCGTCACGGACATGGCGATGCTTGACGATAAGAAGAACAATTACCTTGTGGCTATATATGCAAAAAAGCATATGTACGGTTTTGCGGCAGTAGACGTGTCAACGGGATGGTTTGCCACAACGAGGATCACCTGGGGGAATACCATGGGCAAACTCCTTGACGAGATCGCGAAGTATTCTCCCGCGGAAATAATAGCAAACCATGGTTTCTTCGATACGAATGATGCCGCACGGCAAATCATGAACAGGTTCGGCACATTCATTACCCAACTGGAAGACGGGGTTTTCGAGGATGGATACTGCACTGAACTTGTCCGCCGCCATTTCGGACCGGAGGCCCTCCCGGAAGACGAGGAGGAACTGTGTGTCAATGCGTCCGGGGCGCTGCTGCATTATCTCGAGCAGACGCAGAAATCGAGTCTTGACCACATACAGCAGATCACTCCTTACAAGATCGAAGAATACATGATACTTGACATGACTGCCCGCAGGAACCTGGAACTGACGGAAACCATGAGGGACAGATCCCGCAAAGGCTCACTGCTGTGGGTTCTGGACAGGACGATGACTTCCATGGGAGCAAGGACTCTCAGGAGTTGGGTGGAACAGCCGCTGATAAACACGGGCGATATCAATGAAAGGCTAGATGCGGTCGGGGAACTCAGGGACAAGTTCATGGTGAGGATGGAACTGCGCGAACTGTTCAGGAGGATCTATGACATAGAACGGCTGATCAGCAGGATAGTCCTCGGCAATGCCAACTGCAGGGATCTGATCGCCCTGAAAAACTCCATAGGACAGATACCGTATATTAAAAAGATCCTGGAAAACTGCGGATCGGCGCTGATATCGAAAAACAACGCCCTCATGGACGAGCTTTCCGATGTATTTGAGCTTATTGAGAGGGCCATAATTGACGATCCGCCGATATCTGTAAAGGAAGGCGGGATCATAAAGCCCGGGTTCAATGAGGAGGTCGACAGGCTGAAGGACGCTGCAACCAACGGTAAAGAATGGATACTCTCACTTGAAGCCAGGGAGCGCGAGAAGACCGGAATCAAAAACCTCAGGATCGGGTACACGAAAGTTTTCGGTTACTATATAGAGGTGACGAAATCTTATTTCCACCTGGTGCCGCAGGAATACATAAGGAAACAGACTCTGGCCAACTGCGAAAGGTATGTCACCCAGGAGCTCAAGGAAATGGAAGAGACGGTCCTCGGGGCCGAAAGCAGGGTCGTGGAACTGGAATACCAGCTGTTTGTCGAAATCCGCCGGAAAGTGGCATCACAGGCTTCCAGGATAAAGCAGACCGCCAGGTGCATTGCAGAGCTCGACGCGATATGCTCGCTCGCCGAGGTTGCGGACCGGGAAAATTACTGCAGGCCGGTCATTTCCGATGACGGGGTCATAAAAATAGAGAACGGCAGGCA
>DGEQ01000014.1:0-2264 GCA_002386045.1 Hungateiclostridiaceae bacterium UBA3922
CTGCGGGGGCGCGGTAAGATGTGTATAAGAGACAGCCGCCCTCCTTTTTCTTCCCTTCCTGCCGTTTCCGGCTTCGACTGCCGGTCCGGTTTTGTTTTCGGGCCTGTCTTTGCCTGCCGGCATGACCCGGTCTGGCAGCCTGTCATCGCCTGGCTCACCGGTTTCATTTACCGCTGCGTCCTGGCTCGCAGGCCTGGCTCCGCTCTCATTCAATATCATGCTGTCACATCTGGCCTCACCGTCTATTTCAGATCCTCCTCCATGCCTTGAAGTTCCGCCGGAGCATAATGCTGACATCCGCCCCTTGTGTTATTTACCCGGGCTATTTTTGCATAACCCGGACTTTTCCCTGTCTTGCCTGCAGTGCGTGCCACCTGCCTTCTTCAAGGAACTTCTCCGCCCTGTCCTCTGCATTTTTCACGATATGGTCAGGGTAACCCATTACGCTGAGCAGTTTTATAGCATTGTGCGTCCTTGACTTCCCGGGCAGCAGCTTATATTCGAATTTTATTTCATCTCCCTCGTATCTCTCGGTGAAATGATAATTATCGTACAGGTTTTTCAGTATCTCCGCCAGCTCGATGTCGTGAGTCGCGGCGATAAGTATGCAGTTACCGCCGGCAAAATGCCGCAGTATCTCGGTGGAAGCGGCTATCCTCTCGATGGTGTTCGTTCCCCTCAGGACCTCGTCTATAACGCTCAGCACCGGCACCTGCCCGTCGAGGTTGTCCATTATCCTTTTAAGTGAGTTGATCTCTGCCACGTAATAACTGGTATTGCCTTCCAGATCATCCTTCAGCGCCATCGATGTGAACACCCTGAAATAGCAGGACCTGTATTCACGGGCAACACAGGTGTATATCGTCTGTGCCAGGATGGCATTTATGGCGGTGGTTTTAAGGAATGTCGACTTGCCGGACGCGTTCGAACCAGTGATGAGGACCGGCCTCACAGTGTCCAGGGAATTCGGGACGGCGTTTTCTATAAGAGGATGGCAGGCATCCCTGAAAGAAAGCGATACCGGACCTGCCCCTCCGCATGCATTGAGTTCGGGAACAGTCCAGAAATCAAGCGATTCCCTGTATGAGGCTGCAGAAATCATGCTGTCGAGAAATCCAACAGTCTCATATATCCCGCGAAGAGCCTGCCTGTGTTCGTAAATGGTCTCAAGAAGCCTCCCGAAAGCGATAAGCTCGAGAAGGAACATGGATTTCAGCGGTTCAAGGAACGTGTAATCGCCGGTCTGGTAAAAAAGCTGGTAAAAGGAATTTATGCTGAAGGATCTCATCCTGCCCGACAGATCCTCCAGCCTGCCGGCATATTCCTTTATACCGGGGATGCCTGCGGCAGCTATTTTCCTGGAACACCTTACCATGTCTGCCATGTAGCCAAGGCTGTCCAGGTAGATCTCATATTCTCTTCTGGACTTGTAGTAAACCGTCATGTTGAAAACAAACAGCCCGACAACCGCGACAAAACCTGCGGTGACGTCGGCGATCATGAGAAGGGGAGAAAGGAGCAGAGCCACAGCCTGCAATATATATCTCCGATACCTGAACGTGACCGGTTCGCCGAAGAAATACCCGTATACCTGCGTATTCCTCCTCTTCCCAAGCCCGGCCAGTATCTTCTGGAGTTCAAGGCGTTCAGCCGGATTCTTCCTGAAATATTCTATGAGCCGGTCCCTTTCCTTCAGTTCCCGTTCGTCAAAGGCCGGGCGCCTCAGCATCGAATACAGGATCTCCTCCCCAACCGTGGACTGCGTGTTGTTGATCCTCCTGAAAACCCTGTCCATGTCCAGGTCGTTCCAGGTAATATCATCGATGAAGAACGTCCCGGCGCCGTTGTGGATCAGTTCCCTGAAAAAGCCGGATATGGCCTTCATGTCGGTGTCCCTGTAATCATCTGCCGGGATGCGGCCCCATTGGCTGGTAAGCTTTTGCTCAAGTTTTTTCCGTTTCTGATTTGCCTTTATTTTACGGGATATGATGATTGCCGCGATTGCAATAATTGCAGCACATACGTAAAAAATACCGTCCGCCATGGTTTTCCCTTTCTGTCCGCTGACTGTACTCTTCAAAACTTTCCTATAAATATACCATACACCAGGAATGATTGTCTGTAAACGAATACAGGCAAAGCGCGTCTCCGTCAGCCGACTGCATCAAAAAAGGGATGCCCCGGGGTTTCTCACCCTGGGAACATCCCTTTTCAGTTTCATGGTTCGTGCCGCTGTCAACGCACGCTGCATTTACAGCGGGCAG
>DGEQ01000014.1:2448-24825 GCA_002386045.1 Hungateiclostridiaceae bacterium UBA3922
TTTTAGTACATTCCGTTCATTCCGCCGCCTGCAGGCATCGGAGGCTCCTTCTCCGGCTTTTCTGCCACGAGGCTCTCGGTGGTCAGTACCATGGCTGCTATGGATGCAGCGTTCTGGAGCGCAGTCCTCGTGACCTTAGTAGGATCGACGATACCTGCCTTGATCATGTCGACGTACTCTTCCTTCAATACGTCGAAGCCTACGCCTACCGGGCTGTTGCCGACCTTGTCGACGATGACGGAACCTTCGAGCCCGGCATTGGTAGCGATCTGTCTGACAGGCTCTTCGAGGGCCTTCATTATGATCTGTACGCCGGTCCTTTCATCGCCTTCGACCTGCTCAAGCAGCTTGGCGACCTTCGGGATCGCATCCACGAATGCCGTGCCGCCGCCGGCCACGATACCTTCCTCGACAGCTGCCTTCGTTGCTGCAAGTGCGTCCTCGATGCGGAGCTTCTTTTCCTTCATTTCTGTTTCCGTCGCAGCACCGACCTGGATGACGGCTACGCCGCCGGCCAGCTTCGCAAGCCTCTCCTGGAGCTTCTCCCTGTCGAAATCGGAAGTGGTCTCCTCGATCTGGTTCTTGATCGAGTTGATCCTCTTCTTGATCTCGTCCGGGCTTCCTGCGCCGTCGACGATGATGGTGTTCTCCTTCTGGACCTTGACCTGTCTTGCCCTGCCGAGCTGCGAGAGCTTGACTTCCTTCAGGTCGAGACCGAGCTCATCGGAGATGACCTGTCCGCCGGTCAGGATAGCGATATCCCTGAGCATTTCCTTCCTTCTGTCGCCAAAGCCGGGTGCCTTGACAGCAACTGAAATGAATGTGCCGCGGAGCTTGTTGAGTACCAGCGTCGTCAGCGCTTCGCCTTCAACGTCCTCGGCGATTATGAGCAGCTTCTTGCCGGCCTGGACGATCTGCTCGAGCAGCGGCAGCAGATCCTGTACGTTGCTGAGCTTCTTGTCGGTGATGAGGATGTATGGATCATCGAGGACAGCTTCCATCTTATCGGTATCGGTCACCATGTAAGCGGAAATGTATCCCCTGTCGAACTGCATACCTTCGACTATCTCAAGGGTCGTGCCCATGGTCTTGGCTTCCTCGACGGTGATTACGCCGTCATTGGTAACCTTTTCCATGGCATCGGAAATCAGTTCGCCGATATAGTCGTCATTTGCGGAGATAGATGCTACTCTCGCGATGTCTTCCTTGCCCTGTACCTTCCTGCTGTTTTCCTTGATGGCTTCTACTGCGGTATCTACAGCCTTGGCCATACCTTTTTTGAGTATCATCGGGTTGGCGCCTGCTGCCACGTTCTTCATGCCTTCCCTGATGATAGCCTGGGCAAGCAGCGTCGCCGTGGTCGTACCGTCACCGGCAACGTCGTTGGTCTTCGTGGCGACTTCCTTCACGAGCTGTGCGCCCATGTTTTCGAATTTGTCCTCGAGTTCTATTTCCTTTGCGATAGTCACACCGTCATTGGTAACAAGAGGAGTACCGAACTTCTTGTCAAGAACTACGTTCCTGCCTTTTGGTCCAAGGGTGACCTTGACTGTGTCAGCCAGCTTGTTGACGCCTCTTTCCAGTGCGTGCCTGGCCTCCTCTGCAAAAATGATATCTTTTGCCATATGCTTTTTGCCTCCTTGTCTGCTAATTATTTATTGAACCAATCAGAATTGTCAGCTGATCATTCGACCTTAGCCAGAATATCGCTCTGTTTGAGGATCGTATACTCCACGTTGTCGATCTTTACCTCGGTCCCTGCATATTTGCTGATAAGTACCTTGTCGCCGACCTTTACTTCCATCTTGATCTCTCTGCCCTTGTCGTCATAGCCGCCGGGTCCGACTGCCACGACTTCGGCGACCTGCGGCCTCTCCTTCGCGCTGCCCGGAAGGACTACGCCGCCCTTGGTAACTTCTTCTGTCTCAAGCATCTTGATTACGACTCTTTCACCCAATGGCTTTATTGTCATAAAGTATACCTCCTGTTATATTTTTTTACACTTTATTAGCACTCACTAATGTTGAGTGCTAATCGTACTAATAATATTATATAATACCCATTCTTTAATCAAATATGTGTATTTTCTAAATTATGCCGTTTTTGGGCCGATATCTCGAATTACATGGATAATTTGCCTGATTTCACCGTTTTTCATCTTCAAGTTCTCTTTTTCAGCTCGTCAAATACATCCGAAAGTGTCATCCCTCTCTCCGCCAGGAGGACCATCACGTGGTAAAACAGGTCTGCCACCTCTGCCTGTATTTCCGATGGCGAACCGTTCTTGGCCGCGATCATGACCTCACCGGCTTCTTCGGCGATCTTCTTGAGTATCTTGTCGAGACCTTTCGTGAACAGGTAATTGGTGTAGGAACCTTCCTTCGGATTCGCTTTCCTGTCGAGGATGACGCCGAATACTTCCGTGAGGATCCCTGGGCCTGCTGCCGTGCCGCCGCTGCTGCATGCTCCTCCGGCCGGCGCCTCCTGTGCCGCTGTACCGCCGTCCGGTCCTGCGTCCATGGCGTTGCCGCACTTCTCCGCATCTGCTGCAGCGGCATCTTTCCACGCGTCTGCAGCATTCCCGCCCGGGCTTCCCGTTATCCCCGCCGTATCCGTGCCTTCTCCGGGTCCGGGCGGATCAAACTTCGTGAAGAAGCAGGAATGATGCCCGGTATGACAGGCGGCGCCGGTCTGTTCGACTTTTATCAGCAGTGCGTCCCCGTCACAGTCGATGCTGATGTTCCTCACCTTCTGGTAATGGCCCGAGGTCTCCCCCTTGAGCCAGAGCTTCTGCCTGCTCCGGCTGTAGTAGTGTACATAGCCGGTCCTTATCGTTTCCTTCAGCGACTCCTCGTTCATGTATGCCAACATCAGTACCTCATCGGTCCTTGCATCCTGGGCGATCACAGGAACAAGGCCGTCAGCGTTGAACTTCACCATGCCAGGAATGTCAGCCATCTCACACCCTCACTTCCACACCTTTTTCTTTCAGCCAGAGCTTCAGTCCACGTATGTCGATCTCCCTGAAATGGAACAGCGACGCCGCAAGAGCCGCGTCGGCCTTCCCTTCGGTCAGCGCCTCATAGAAATGTTCTTTCCTGCCTGCGCCACCTGAAGCCGTCACCGGTATGCCCGCTTTTTCCGCGACCGCACTGGTCAGTTCGATATCAAAGCCGTCTTTCGTGCCATCGCGGTCCATGCTGGTAAGAAGGATCTCACCTGCACCGAGCTCCGCTGCCCGGGCGCTCCATTCCACGGCATCCAGCCCGGTGTTGACACGTCCTCCGTTTATGTATACATCCCAGCCTTTCCCGTCCTCACGCCTCTTCGCATCGATGGCGACCACCACTCGGCTGCTCCCGAAACGCTCCGCGGCTTCGGATACCAGTTCCGGCCTCCTGACGGCGGCGGAATTCACCGATACCTTGTCCGCGCCGGCTTTGAAGATCCTGTCGAAATCCTCGCAGGTCCTGATTCCGCCGCCCACCGTAAAAGGGATCGAGATACATCCGGCCACCCGCCGCACCACATCGGCCATCGTATCACGGCCTTCCGTAGACGCCGTTATATCGAGCAGCACAAGTTCGTCTGCGCCGGCTTTTTCATAAAACGCCGCATTTTCCGCAGGGTCCCCGGCATCCCTGAAATCGACGAAGTTGACTCCTTTGACGACCCTGCCGCCCAAAACATCCAGGCATGGTATGATTCTTTTGAACCCCATATGCCGACCTCTTTCCTTTCCAGATTGAGCCTCTTCCCGGCCGACCCATCCGGCCCGTCCGAAGCCGCGGTGTTGCGTATCCGGTCCATCCGGGTCCGCCCGTCTGGTTCCGCACATCCGGATATGGCCCCTTCCCTGTCCGGCCTGTCCTTATCCGGACTGTTTACAGGCCCGGTCATCCGGCTGCCTTTATGGCCTCCTCCAGGTCCAGGGTCCCCGTGTAGAGAGCCTTTCCTACGATCGCTCCTGCGATCCCTATATCCTTCAGGTTTATGATATCTTCAAGGTTCGTTACCCCGCCTGAAGCGATCACTTCGATCCCGACAGCCCCGACCATTTCCTCCATAGCTCTCAGGTTCGGGCCCTTGAGCATGCCGTCCCTGGATATGTCGGTATATATTATGACCGTGGCCCCGAGCCCCTCCATCTTCCTGGCAAACTCGGCGGCCGTGAACCCGCTGGTCCTCGTCCATCCTTCTGTCGCAACGAAACCGTCCCTGGCGTCCACTGCAACGGCAAACCTTCCGCTGAACATCTCGGCAGCCTTTTTCACCAGCATGGGATCGTTTACCGCGGATGTGCCGAGTATGACCCTTTTTACGCCTTTGTCCAGCAGCATCTCCATCGTCTCCGTTGTCCTGATGCCTCCGCCCGCCTGGACAGGCATCCCCACGGCTGCCGCTATCCTGCTGATCACATCCGCATTCTGCGGGCTCCCCAGCCTGGCCCCGTCGAGGTCCACCACGTGGAGGTACTGCGCTCCGGCCCGTTCGAACATGCAGGCCATCTCCACGGGATCGTCGGAATACACCGTGACATCGTCGAACCTTCCCTGGACCAGCCTTACGCATTTCCCGTCCTTTATATCTATTGCAGGGTATATCACCATTTCGTCCCAACTCCGATCATAAATACTGGCTTTTGCCCGCACAGCCCCAGAACCCGCGCTATACTCCAGCCTGCCTGTTCCGGCGTCGGGGCCGGATCACAGCGCTCCCTTGGTTGACATGACGCCCTTTATCCTGTCGTCTGTCCTCGTCGCCTCGTCAAGCGCCCTTCCGAACGCCTTGAATATGGCTTCGCATATATGGTGGTTGCTGCTGCCGTACGGAACGTTTACGTGTATATTCATGCCGGCGTTCACGGACACCGCCCTGAAAAACTCCTCTACCAGTCCCGTCTCGAAATTCCCCGCGAACTCGCCGCTGAATTTCACGTTGAACACAAGGTAAGGCCTTCCTCCGAGGTCCACGCTGACCATCGCGAGCGCCTCATCCATCGGGATGCTCGCCGAGCCGTACCTCCTTATGGATTCCTTTCCTCCCAGCGCCTGCCTCAGCGCCTGCCCGAAAACGATGCCGACATCTTCCACCGTGTGGTGCGCATCCACCTCAAGGTCGCCTTTCGCCCTGATCTCCAGGTCCAAAAGGCCATGTTTCGAAAGCAGCGTCAGCATGTGGTCGAAAAAACCGATGCCTGTATCGGCAACGCACCTTCCGCTGCCGTCCAGGTCCAGCTTCAGCCATATGTCGGTTTCCGCAGTCTTCCTGCCAAGTTCGGTTTTCCTGGCCATCCTTACACCCCCGTTTATGTATCTCACAGTCCTGCTCCTGGCAGGACTTTCAGGTCAGTCAGCTTTGTCCCTGTCCCGGCAGTCCGGGCCTTCGCAAGTCCCGCGGGACATCCCCTTCAGCCGGTTTCATGGGATGTCCGCGCCCCCGAGTATCCTGTCCAGCACCTCGATGAAGGTCCGCATTTCTTCGTCGGTGCCGATGGAAATACGCAGATGATTGTCTATCAGGGGCTTTTTGAAATACCTGACGAGTATGCGGTTCTCCTTCAGCCTTAAGTACAGGTCCTCGGCCCGTAAATGCCTGTGGCTCGCGAACACGAAGTTGGTCGACGAGTCCGGGACGCTGAAATCCCGTTTCCTCAACTCGGCAGTGAACCATTCCCTGGTTTCTATGATTTTCCTGGTGACGCCCCTGTAATATTCCTCATCCTCGAGCGCCGCAATGCCGGCTGTCATCGCAAGCCTGTCCAGCGTGTACGAATTGAATGAATTCTTGACGCGCTCAAGCGCCCGTATCAGCCCGCTGTCACCAAAGGCAAGGCCTATCCTCATCCCGGCCAGCGCCCGGGATTTTGAGAAGGTATGTACTACAAGCAGGTTCGGGTACTCATCTATCAGGCCGACAGCCGACTCCCCGCCGAAATCGGTGTACGCTTCATCCACTATGACGACGGCGTCAGGGTTGCCGTCCAGTATATTCCGTATCGCGGACAGCGGCAGTGCCCTGCCGGTCGGCGCATTTGGGTTTGCAAATACGACGCCTCCGCTGCTCCTCATCAGTTCCGGCCGGATGTCGAACCCGGAGTCGAGCGGCACGGTCTCATAAGCGAGCCCGGACAGCAGCGCGTATACCGGGTAGAACGAATAGGTTATTTCCGGGAACACGATGGTCCTGTCCGGGTCGAAAAAGGCCATGAAAGAGAACGCCAGCACCTCATCGGACCCGTTGCCGGCAAAGACCTGTTCCTTTTTCACTCCGTACCTGACGGCAACTGCGCTGATGAACGCATCACAGGTCGGGTCCGGATAGAGCTTCAGGTTTTCTCCCACGGCCTGCCTGACCGCCTCCAGCACCTTCGGCGACGGTCCGTACGGGTTCTCGTTCGTGTTGAGCTTTATGTAACTTCCGTCCTCGGGCTGCTCGCCCGGAACATAAGGATCGAGTTTCCTCGTCAGTCTGCTCCAGTACCTGTCCATGTTGCTGCTCCCTTCCGTTGTCGGTTTTTCGTGTCGGTTTGCGTGCTGCCGTGAAAAACCTCCGGCATCCTGCAAACAGTTATTTTTCAAAACGTACCCTTATCGCGTTTGCGTGCCCGTCCAGCCCTTCGTATTCAGCAAAACCGATCACCGCGTCCTTCGCCTTTTCCAGGGCGCTCTTCGTATATGATATCACACTGGATTTCTTTACGAAATCATCCACGCTCAAAGGTGAAAAGAACCTTGCAGTCCCGCCGGTCGGCAGCACGTGGTTGGGACCGGCATAGTAATCGCCCAGCGGTTCAGGCGACCAGTTCCCGAGGAAAACGGCCCCGGCGTTCCTGACATACGCAAGGCGGCTGAAAGGCTCTTCCACGCACAGTTCCAGGTGCTCGGGCGCCATACGGTTGACGACGTCCATCGCCGCGTCCAGGTCGTCGACTATGATCGCTGCACCGTATGCCGACAGCGAACTGTCCAGTATCTCCTTCCGTGCAAGCCTCCTGTACTGGTCCCCCATCTCCCTGCACACTGCCTGCGCAAGGTCCGTCGAGGGAGTGACGAGTACCGCCGCGGAAAGGACGTCGTGTTCTGCCTGGGAAAGCAGGTCCGCTGCAACGTAAGCGGGATTTGCCGACTCATCGGCGACGACCATGATCTCGCTTGGACCGGCGAACATATCTATGCCGCAGTATCCATAGGCAAGCCTTTTGGCTGTCGATACATATATATTTCCGGGTCCGGCTATCTTATCGACCCTCGGTACGGTCCCGGTCCCGAAGACCATCGCTGCGATAGCCTGGGCGCCGCCTATCCTGTAGATTTCCGTGACCCCGGCCTCGATGGCTGCCACGAGCGCGGCAGGATCCACGCTGCCGTCCGGGCCCGGGGGCGTTGCCATTATGATGCGCTCCACTCCCGCGACCTTTGCGGGCAGGGCGTTCATAAGCACAGAAGACGTCAGCACCGCCGTACCTCCCGGGACATAGATACCCACGGTTCCAAGAGGTCTGATGAGCTGTCCCAGCAGTATGCCGTCTTCCCCGGTGGTGAACCAGGAGTTCATCTTCTGTTTTTCATGGAAAGCCTCTATGTTTGCCCTGCATTTCCTGATTATTTCGAGCAGTTTCGGATCTATGGACCCATAGGCCTCTTCGATCTCGCTCCCCGATACCCGCAGGGACGGGGCATCCAGGTCCACCCCGTCGAATTTCCTCGTATATTCAAGGACTGCCCTGTCGCCGTTTTTTCTGACGTTTTCCAGTATCTCAAGGACCTTTTCCACCACGTCCTGCCTGCCGACGCTTTCCCTGTCGGCAAGCCTTTCGAAGATGTCCGAATCTTTCCCCTGTCTCAGGTCGATTATTCTCAGCATGGAATTGCCCCCCTTCAGGCTTCGTGCTTCTCTTCAAGCTGCTTCCTCAGCCCGTCGACTATCCTGTTTATCCTTTCACTCTCCATCTTGGCGCTTACCCTGTTCACTACGAGCCTGGCGCTTATGTCGGCTATGGTCTCCAGCACGACCAGCCCGTTCTCCTTCAGTGTCCTCCCGGTTTCCACCAGGTCCACTATCACCTCGGCCAGCCCCACCAGCGGCGCCAGCTCCACGGAACCGTTGAGCTTTATCACTTCGATGGATTCGCGCCGTTTGTGTTCGAAATACTCCCTCGCGATACGGGGATACTTGGTCGCCACCCTCTTGTTGTTGAGGCTGTCGAGCTTCCCTGCGAGTTCCGCGGGTCCCGCCACCACCATTTTGCAGGCGGCAAAGCCGAGGTCCAGCACCTCGTACAGGTGCCTTCCCTCCTCAAGGAGAGTATCCTTCCCGACGATCCCCATGTCCGCCGCCCCGTATTCCACATATGTGGGGACATCGGCGGGCTTCACGAGGAAAAACCTGATTTTGCCGGATTCATCGGTGAAAATCAGTTTCCTCGACCCGGCCCTGTACTCCGAGCAGTCGATCCCGATCTTCTCCAGCATTTCCACTGCGGCATCAGTCAGTCTTCCCTTGGACAACGCTATCGAAAGGTACCGCATACTCTTCACCCCTTCAACAACTCGCTGATTTTTACCCTGGCCGTCTCTCCCGACTGTACGTAATGGATCTCGATATTGTCCTCGTCCAGGATGCTGATGACGCCGCCTATGTCCTTTTCGGCCGCGTACCTGACAGCCTCCTGCACGGTCATGTTGGAAACGTCCAGTTCAACAGCCAGTCCCTGTTTCCTCAGCACAGAGCACAGTTCGAACGCCGCGGCCCGGCCTTCCCTGAGATAATGCACGAACGTATCCGTGACGGGTTTCTCTGCCGGGGCCTTCTGCCTCTGGAGGGCTGCCATGACCATGTTCACGCCAAGCGTGAAACCTGTGGCAGGGCAGTCCTTCCCGAACTCGCCTGCGAGCCTGTCATACCTGCTGCCCGTAAGTATCGGGAAACCAACGCCGTAAGTAAAGCCCCTGAAAATGACGCCAGTATCATAAGTCTGGTCCCTCAGCATCCCGAGATCCACGGATATGTACCGTGAATGCCCGTAATCATCTAGTATTTCAAGGATCTCGCTGATATTGTCCAGCGCGGCTTTTGACTTTTCGTTCAGGTTATATGAGCGGGCCTTCTCTATAACATCGGAGGACCCGAAGAAGCGCGGCAGGCCGAAGATCAGCTGTTTCAGGTCGTCCCTGATGCTGGTGCGTTTCAGGAACTCGCCGAGGCCGACGTTGTCCTTCCTGTATATAAGCATCCTTACCTGCGAGACTTCCTCGTCGGAAAGCCCTGTCTCTTCCATCAGCCCGTTGAAGAATTCCACCTGCCCGATATCGATCTGGAAATTCTCAAGGCCGCTGGTTTTAAGCGCCTGTATGGCTATCGATATCACTTCGGCATCCGATTCCGGCGTGTTCACTCCGAATATCTCGACGCCGGCCTGGGTGAATTCGCTCTGCTTGCCGCCCCCGTAATCATTGTAGCGGTAAACGTTGCCGATGTATGAAAACCTGAGCGGCCATGCTGCATCCTTGAATTTCGTGGCTGTTATCCTTGCTACGGGGACCGTGAAGTCGGGCCTGAGGACAAGTATCCTTCCCTGCTGGTCAAAGAACTTGAACATGTTTTCCTGCAGGATGCCGCTGCCCTCGGATGCAAACACGTCATAGAACTCGATGGCGGGCGGTTCGACCTCTCTGAACCCGTAACTCCTGAAAAGCATCCTCAGCCTGTGTTCCAGTTCCCTCTTCTGGTAGCAGTCATCACAAAGGATGTCATGCACTCCGTCAGGCGTGTATATTTTCCACTTGGACAAGCCGGGCACCCCCCTGTAGCGCGTTTGCGCTGTCCCGGGACCGGTACGATTTTCGCGAGCATCCCTCCAACCTGCGGATACTTTTCCGCCGGGACAGCAGCGGATATAGCGCCATCCAATCTGCTTTATTGCTTTATCACGCTAAACTGATAAATAGATGAATTGACAATATTATAGAATATGGAAATGGATTTGTCAATATCTTTTAATCGAGGTGCAGTTCGGATGCGATGATGTCGAGGTGGTTCCCCGAGCATCCGCTTCCGTTCCAGTGGATGCAGTTCCTGCAGGAAATGCTTTCAGTATGGTCCGGTCTCCCGGCGGGATGCCTGTAGCCCAGGTGTCTGCATGACCGCGCTATCGCGGCAAGGCTTTCATCACTGTAATCATAGATATCCATATGATACCTCCGGACAAAGTACGGTACCGGGAAATCCCGGTACCTGGTTACACTGTATTATTTGCAGAACACCTGTATGATATACCGCCCGTCAGAGCCTGACCAGGTTGGCAAACTCAGCCAGCAGGCGCTTCATCCCGTGGTTTTTGAACTGTATCTCAAGCACCTGGTCACCCTTGTCGATCATGACGCCGGTGATGGTGCCGATCCCGAATTTCTTGTGCACCACCCGGTCTCCGGCCTTGTATTCTGCAGCGGCGGCCTTTCCTTTCCCTGCTGACTGACCCGGCACACCGATGCCCGGGACAGGTTTGAAACCGCCGATGCCGCGGCCTTCGCCGAAGCCGTGGCCCCCGTGCCATGCATAACTGCTCCGGCCTGCAGACCCGCCGGCACCGCTCTTCCTGTCGCCGCAGATCTCTATAAGTTCATCCGGGATGTCTTCCATGAACCTGGAGCACCTGTTGTAAGAAGTGCTGCCAAAAAGCGTCCTTGCATGGGTGCTGGTGAAATAGAGCCTTTCCATGGCCCTTGTTATGCCGACATAGCAGAGCCTTCTCTCCTCCTCCAGGGCGGCTTCACTTTCCATCGAGCGCAGCCCCGGGAACACACCCTCTTCGAAGCCGGGTATGAACACTACGGGGAACTCGAGCCCCTTTGCGCTGTGCAGCGTCATCAGCGCCGTGTAGTCCTGTTCGGTTTCCATGCTGTCTATGTCCATCACCAGCGAGACATTGGCCAGGTACGCTTCGAGCCCTTTTTCCTCGCTCCGGGTCTCGAAATCCATGGCACCCGATATGAGTTCCCTGATGTTTTCGATGCGGTTCTTCGACTCCTCGGTGTCTTCCGCCTGCAGTTCGTCCAGTATGCCCGACTTGTTTATCACCGCATCGATGAGCTCGGATACGCCGGCGCTTTCCGACATCTTCCTGAAGTCTCTGATCATGTCCGCAAACCCGGTGAGCCTGTCTGCCGCACGTTTCAGTTCAGGTATCTCCGACGCGGACGAGACTATCTCGAATATGCTGCAGCCCCTTTCGACTGCAAGTTCTTCGGCTGTGCCCAGCGTCGTATTGCCGATGCCTCTCCTGGGCACGTTGATTATCCTCTTGAGCGCGATATCGTCCGACGGATTCTGTATTAGCCTGAGGTACGCGATGATGTCCTTGATTTCCTTCCTGTCGTAGAACCTGAGCCCTCCGAATACCCGGTAGGGTATCCCTGCCCTCATGAACGCCTCTTCAAGCGCACGGGACTGGGCATTCACCCTGTACAGCAGCGCGAAGTCACTGTATTCCCTGCCCTCTTCCCGCACAAGCCTTTCTATCTCCCTTGTTATGAAATCGGCCTCTTCCCTCTCGTCGCCGGCTTCGTAATACCGTATCCTCTCGCCCTTCTCATTCCTGGTCCAGAGTTTCTTGCTCTTCCTGCCGTGATTCTTCCTGATCACGTTGTTGGCGGCATCGAGTATAGTGCCGGTGGAACGGTAATTCTGCTCCAGCTTGATGACCTTCGTGTCGCCGAAGTCTTTTTCGAATTCCAGGATATTGCGTATGTCCGCCCCCCTGAAGCTGTAGATGGACTGGTCGTCGTCGCCCACGACGCAGAGGTTCCGGAAGTTCCCCGAAAGCAGGTTTACCAGCATATACTGGGCGTGGTTCGTGTCCTGGTATTCATCCACCAGTATGTACCTGAACTTTATCCGGTACTCTTCCATGACGTCCGGGTTGTCGACGAACAGCTTTATCGTCAGCATTATTATGTCGTCGAAATCCAGCGCATTATTGCTTTTGAGCTTTTTCTGGTAAAGGTCGTATATGGCGGCTATCTTGCCGAGCCGGTAATCAGATCCCGCATCCCTGGCGAAATCCTGCGGTTCCCTGAGTTCGTCCTTTGCCCTGCTTATCTTCGCGAGCACTTCCTTTACCGGGAAGTTGCTCTCATTGAACCTCAGTTCCTTCATACAGTCCTTTGCAAGCGCCTGCTGGTCAGCCGTGTCGAATATGACGAAATTCCTGCTGTATCCGAGCCTGTCGATGTACCTCCTCAGGATCCTGACACACGCCGCGTGGAACGTACCGACCCATATGCCTTCCACGGCTTCGCCAAGCATGTTTTCAAGCCGTTCCTTCATTTCCCTCGCGGCCTTGTTTGTGAAAGTGATGGCCAGGATCGACGAGGGATGGACGGGGTTGTCCATCATGATAAGACGGAGCCTTTCCTGTTCTTCAGGCGTGACGTCGCCGCCCGAAGCGGCTCTGCGCATGAGTTCGATATCCGCCCCGGTAAGGCTCGGGGGAACTCGTTCCGAATGGTAAGCGTTCCCGTACTTTATCATGTACGCGATCCTGTTCACAAGTACCGAGGTCTTGCCGGACCCGGCGCCGGCCAGGACCAGCAAAGGCCCTTTTACCTGGAAAACAGCCTGTCTCTGCTGGGGGTTGAGCCTTCCATATTCCTTCTCCAGCAGTTCCTTCCTCAACTTTAAGAATTCAAGCCTGTCTACATCAGTAATCATCAGATCAGCACCCTGTCAAAATCCATGTCCCCGTTCGGGTTTAATAAGCTGCCTCTCCCATTATAACCAACGATATGCCGGTGCGCAACACGAAAACAAACATTTGTTCGAATGCCTGATTATTCCTGCTTCTGATCGTTCAGCATCCCGGGAAATACCGGAGGTGCCGGGAAAACCTCTGCCGGCGGTCCGTACCGGGTCCTGCCGGGCAGGAGCTCAGAAGCTCCCTGGCGTACCTGTGCCGGCAGGAGATGATGTCCCGGGATTTCCCCGCATGTGCAGGTTTCACCCGGCGCACTGCATAAAAAAGGACGGTCCCTGTTTTTCGGGAACCGTCCCCGTCATGCGATTTTGCTGTCCAACATACATCCGGCAGCAATACTGCTACGTTTTCTGCGATAACCGGCCGCAATGCTGCAGTGTTTTCCCGCAGTTGTCCGCCGCGGCGCTCCAGTCCGTCTTTGCTGGCTTACCAGCCGAATTCGAAGGTATAACCCAATGAATCGACGACCTCCCGAACCGTCCCGACAAATTCGCTGATGTGACCGAGATTGGCTATTATGACCGCGATCAGGGCAACGGTATATATCAGGCCAAGTACGAACACTGCCCTTGCGTAGTTCCTGGTGTTTTTATTGAACGAATTCACGAAGCTCCACACCAGTATCATGATGAATCCTACTACCGGAATGGATGTCAGGAACAATATACCTAAGAACTTCCAGAATGACAGCGGTCCTGTCTTTTCGATTATTATAGATCTTGCAGGCTCGTCGGCCTGTGGGACAGGCTGTTTCGGGGCCTGCTGGTACTGCGTCTGTGCCGGTCCCGCCTGCGGTGACGGCTGCGCCGCTGCTGTCTCAGCCGGCTGCTTTTCGGGTTCGGGCCTTGCTTCGGGCTGTACCGGTCCTGCCTGGGGCATGTCGGACGTTACCGCCTGCTGTTCCTGCGCCTGAGCAGTTTCCGATCCCTCAGCGTTGCTCACCGCTTCCGCTTCCGCCTCAGCAACATCCACTGCTGCAGCTGTCTCTTCCTGCGCAGTGTCTGCATTCCCGGCGGCTTCGGCTTTAGCCCCGCAGTTCACGCAAAACTTCGCATCTTCGGGCAATTGTACTCCGCAATTCGTACAAATCATATCTTGTCCCCTCCATGATCTATATGGGTATCAAGTCCCGCTCAAGCGCGGTTCCCAATTCAGGAATATTATATAACATTTTTCCTCCGTTAGCAACGCATGGCACAGGCTGCCGGGATGCCCGCCGCAAATCGCTGTTTATGCCTGCCCTTACCGGGTATTTATATAATTAACCTTGACACATGTTGCAGTGCCTGGCAGGCGCTGCCGCTGTTTCCGGCATCAGTCACATACGCATGCCGGTAAACAACTCCTCAAATGCCATTGTAAAGCAGGAGGAACTTCGGTACGATGACATATGTGCTTACGTTCGCAGAAGGGATTCTGACATTTATATCGCCTTGCATACTGCCCATGCTGCCCGTCTACCTGCTCTACCTGGCCGGGACGCCGGCAGGCCAGGATGGCGGGACACCTTCAGGCGCCGGTACCGAAACCCGGCGGAGCAGGAACCGGCTGATGATAAATTCCCTCGGGTTCGTCACGGGATTCACGCTGGTGTTCGTGGCCATGGGCGCCGCCGCGGCGATGATGGGATCGCTCCTTCAGAGGAACAGGCCGGTCCTGCTGATGATAAGCGGGGCTTTCATGATCCTCTTCGGTCTCAATTTTACAGGGGTGATCAGGATCGGCTTTCTGGACAGGGAAAAACGCTTCAGCCCCAAACTCGACAACCTGAGGTTCCCTGGTTCAGTACTTTTCGGCATTGCTTTCGGGTTCGGCTGGTCACCGTGCCTCGGGACGTTCCTCGGGTCGGCGCTGGCCCTTGCCGGCAGTTCCGAAACGGTCGCCGAAGGAATGCTGATGCTGCTGGTCTACTCGGCCGGGCTGGCTATTCCGTTTGTCGTTTCGGCGGCGATATTTGAAAACGTGAAATCGCTGCTCGGCTGGTTCAGCAGGAACAGCAGGACGATCAGGGTCGTATCCGGCATCTTGCTGATCGCCGCAGGAGTATGGTTTTTCAGGAACGGCCTGGTACTGGCACTGGCCTAGGAAGTTGTACAGGAGGTTATGCACTTGAAAAAACAGACTGTTCTTATATTGCTCATAGTAGCAATGGCTGCGTTATTCGCCGCAGCATACATGGTTTATGACAGGTACGGGGGACTGATGACGGTAAGGCCTCCGGGTCTCAGTCAGTCTGAGCCGGACGGCTCTCCCGGCGAAGACGGTCCCGGCACAGCCGCTCCTTCTGAAAACGGGGGCGTTACGGGAGACGATACGGACAATGCATCCGGAATGGACGGCGGACCCGGTGACGCCGGAAACGGCAGCCAGGATGGTACTGCCGGCAGCAGCACAGGCGGCGACGGGCAGGACAGCGGGAACGGCGGCGGGCCAGGCTCCGTCCCGGAAGACAGCCGGGATACACAGGATGGGAACCCGGAAGTGGTCGAGGATGAGAACAACGGGTATAAAATAATGGTCCCCGACTTCACCCTGAAGGATCTTGAAGGAAACGAGATAAGCCTGTCCGATTACAGGGGCAGTACGGTGGTGCTCAATTTCTGGGCCACGTGGTGCATTTACTGCTCGGAAGAGCTCCGCGACCTCAACCTCCTGGACAGGGAATTCAAAAAAGCGGGAGACGCCGTGATCCTGGCCGTCAACGCCGAAGAACCGTATGATAAGGTCAGGGAATATGTCGAGAAGAACGATCTGGATCTGACGGTGCTGACGGATGAAACCGGGGATGTTTCAGCCGGCCTTTTCGGAGTGTTCAGTTTCCCCAACACGTACATCATAAGCAGCGACGGCTCACTGTATGCGTATGTCCCCGGCAGGATAGGACTCGATACGCTGAGGAAACTGGTCGATATGGCAAGGAACGGTGAACCCCTGTACGGCAGCCGTTAACACGCGGTTTTTGACAGACCGTTTCGCCGGACAAATATCGCTACAGATCCCAGCGATCCTTCCTTCCGATCATCCCGGGATCACCATGAGGTCATTCTGAAACCACCCTGAGATAATCGTAAGCATACAGGACCCCCAGGATCGATCGGGATCCGGCACCTCCCGGACAGACGGGTCAGTGCGGGATCTTTTTTTGCACCAGGAATAGCACGAAGAAGATAAAGGCAGCAATAAGCACGATGGTGGCGCCTGTCGGGGTATTGAGATAATATGACGCTATCAGCCCCGAAACGCCGGAAAACATCGATATCGCAACCGATACGAAATGATACCTGCGCATGTTCGCTGTAACGTTCCGCGAAGCTGCCGCCGGAAGCACTATCAGCGAGTTTATAATAAGGAGCCCGACCCACTGGATCGTGATCGTGACCACTACTGCGATGGAAACGGTAAACAGTATATCCACAAGGAGCGTGTTGATCCCGCGGCTTGCGGCGAGCGACTGGTTGATGCTTACAAGCAGTGCCTTGTTGAAGATAAGCACCCAGAGAGTGACCACCGCTGCGAACAAAACCAACAGCAGTATTATCTCATCCGGCCTGACGCTCAGGATGTCGCCCACCAGGTATGACGAATACCTGTTGAAGCCCCCGGAGGAAAGCAATATCAGCCCCAGAGCCACGGCGGTCGATGAGAAAACGCCTATGACGGTGTCGGTCGACGTCCTGCTCCTGTTCTTGATGATAGTTATGATCACCGAAAAAACCACTGAAAACAGCACGGCGCCCACCAGCGGCTCAAATCCTCCGAGCAGCGCGCCGATGGCTATCCCGGTGAAAGCCCCGTGCCCGATGGAGTCGGAAAAGAAGGCCATCCTGTTGCTCACGACCATCGTCCCCAGCAGGCCGAACAGCGGTGTTGCAAGCAGCACAGCCAGCAGTGCGTTTTTCATGAAGTTGTGTTCCGCCCATTCGAAAGGCAGCAGGAAATCCACGATATCATACCAGGCCTGCAGCATCATCCGTCGCCTCCCTGTGTCCCGCCGGGCATTCCGCCCGTGAAGAATCCGGTGATCCCGAAGCATTCCAGCGTCTTCCTGTCGTTGAATACCTGCTGCGGTGTCCCGCTGGTTATCACTGTCCTGTTGAGCAGCACCACCCGGTCCGCATGCCGCCAAACCTGGTCGAAATCATGGGAAACCATGATGATGGAAAGATCGTAATTGTGCCTGAGTTCCGCCACGGTGCTGTAAAACAGTTCAAGGCCTCCCTGGTCCATCCCGGAAACAGGCTCGTCAAGGAGCAACAGGTTGGGCACGGGATCGAGGGCAAGGGCCAGCAGTACCCTCTGCAGTTCGCCGCCTGACAGCGCCCCCAGCCTCCGGTCCAGCAAATGCTCGGCGTTGACCTTCCTCAGCCCTTCCAGCGCCCTATTCCTGGCACTGCCCGGCCTCATCAGCCAGGCCGGCTTCCTTGAAAGACACGCGACGAACAGGTCGGACACGCTTGCCGGTATGCCGGCGTCGAAATCCAGGTGCTGGGGCACGTACCCGATGACAGGCTCGATGCTCCGGCCTCCCCTGGCATTAAGGAATTTGAATTCGCCCGTATACGGGACTTCGCCGAGCAATGCCTTCAGCAGCGTACTCTTGCCGCCGCCGTTAGGACCTATTATGGCCGTCAGCTCGCCGCAATGGATGTGGATATTGACATTTTCGAGTATGGTCGTATGACCCTTTGCCACGCCCAGGTTTTCTATCCTGGTGCAGCAAAGGTTACAGCAGTCCCCGTCACATTTTGCATGATACCTGTTCGTTTGCATGGTCCGCCTCACCGCGTTTTATCCCAGGGCTTCCTTCAGTGTCTCCATGTTCTGGCGCATCGCGTCAAGATATGCGTCCTTCGCCTCGGGAACGGATTCCCCCGTGACCACAGGGTCCAGCGTGTAGACAACGGCGCCCGTCTCGCCTGCTATCGTCTCCATCGCTCCCGACGAGTACTGCGGCTCGGCAAAAAGCGCCCGGACGCCTGTCTGCCTGACCAGGCCGATGATATCCGCCAGTTCCTTCGGCGTCGGCTCAGTGCCCGGCTCCCTTTCGACCACCGCGACGATGTTCAGTCCGAACTCCTCGGCAAAGTACGGGAATGCTTCATGGAACGTGATAATATCCCTGTTATCAAGGGCGTCCAGTTCCCTGTGCATCTCCTGCTTCAGCGCCTCGACCTTATCGATGTACAGGCCGGCATTTTTCCGGTACAGTTCCGCATTCTTCCCGTCCAGTGCCGCCAGGCCTTCCGCTATGTTCCGCACATATGCCGCCATGTTGGACAGGCTCACCCATACATGCGGGTTCTCTTCGCCGTTTTCCTCCATGATCGCCGGGATGCCGGCCGCCGCTTCGATAACCTGCAGTCCGTCCCTCTGGCTGACCACGTCTTCAAGGAACGACTCCATCCCGGCCCCGTTCACGATGAACACGTCCGCCTTTTCAAGCAGCCTGAGATCGGAGGGCCTGAGCGAGTAATCGTGCAGGCAGCCGGTCTGGGGTTCCGTCATGTTGGTCACCGTGACACCGGGCACTCCGTCCGTCACGTTTATCACTGCCACATATACGGGAAAAAAGGACGTCACGACATGGAGCCCGTCCTGCCCGTCTCCTGCGGCGACACCACCGTCTTTCCTGTTGGTGGCATCACCGTCTTTCCTGTTATCAGCAGTCCCGCAGCCTGAAAGGACCAGCGCCGCGGACAGCAGCAATGCTGCCACCCTGGTCAGACTCCTGTACATCGTTCCCTCCATAACTCAATAGTTGCTTATACGTTTTTTACCCACGCACGCCCCGGCCTTATCACCGTATGCGCTCCCGGAGCCCGCACATGCATCCTGCCGCTTACCGGTCCGGGAACGGAAGCACCCTGCCAGGCAGAAACGGCCTCTGCCGCCGCCTGTCCGCAGCCGGAGCGGGGTCCCGGCCGATCTGGTCCGTTTGCCCCATATACTTCCGGATACAGTGTTGGTATAATAATATCAGAAGTATAACCTAAACCGCAGTTTTTTCAGGTGTCCCGCCTTTTGCTCCGTTGGGAGGTGTCCTTATGAGCGTGAACGGGATGATGGTCCAAAACATAAGCAGCATCAGGCATACCCTGGCGATCGCCACACTCAGGAAAAACCTGGGCCATGACGTCCAGACGATGAGTGCGCTGCTTCGCGGTTTCCGGGCCGTAAACGCAAAGATGATGGAAAACTCTGTAACGCCTCATAAAGGCGGAAACATCGATATCAGAATCTGAGAGGGACGGTCCTGGCTGTCTCTGTCAATGATCCCCGTAAGACAGCAGTGATATGACCGTCCCTCTCCTGTCATTATTTACCCAGCAGTTTCAGTGCCCTTTCCGTAACATTCTCGACAGTGAAACCATATTTTTTGAACAGGAGCCCGGCAGGCGCAGATTCGCCGAAGCGGTCTATTGAAATTATATCTCCCTGCAGGCCTGTATATTTGTGCCAGCCGAATGAAGCACCCGCTTCCACCGCAAGCCTTTTTTCCACGTCAGACGGAAGCACCGATTCCCTGTAGGCCTCATCCTGCTCCTCGAACAGTTCCCAGGACGGCATGCTGACGACACGGACCGCTATGCCGCGTTCCATCAGCTGTTTTCCGGCCTCAAGGACCAGGTGTACTTCGGAGCCGGATGCCATCAGTATGATCTCGGGCTTCTTCCCGGGATCCAGTATGACATAGGCTCCCCTGAGAGCGTCTTTGCCGGTCATTTCAAGCTGAGGGAGATTCTGCCTCGTAAGCACGAGCGCCGTGGGAGTGCTCTTCCTGGACATCGCCGTGTACCATCCTGCCGCTGTCTCCTTTGCGTCACACGGGCGGAACACTATGATATTGGGTATGCTCCTCAGTGCAGCCAGATGTTCGACAGGCTGGTGCGTAGGTCCGTCCTCCCCGACGCCGATACTGTCATGGGTCAGGATATATGTCACCGGCAGCTTCATCATCGCGGACAGCCTCATGGATGGCTTCATATAATCAGTGAATACGAAGAAGGTGGCAACATATGGCTTGAGCCTTCCATGGGCGGCCATCCCGTTGGCTATCGCCGCCATCGCATGCTCACGTACGCCGAAATGCAGGTTGGACCCGCTGCGGTCTTCCTTTGAAAAATCGCCCCTGTCCTTCATGACGGACTTGTTCGAGGGCGCCAGGTCGGCCGATCCTCCGATGAGGTTGGGGATCCTGGCGGCGAGCCTGTTCAGCACTTCTCCCGAGGAGTTCCTCGTAGCGTTGGCCTTGCTGTCATAGCTCCAGAAACCTTCGTCATCGAGGAGCCCTTCCGAGTAGTCCTTCTCCTTCCATGCTTCCCACTCCGCCGCAAGTTCCGGATATTCCTTCCTGTACGCCTCCATCATCCTGTTCCATTCTTCTTCGGCTTTCCTGCCCATTTCGCGGATTTGCTCCATGTGTGCCTTTACTTCGTCCGGTACATGGAATTCTTCGCTGTAATCCCAGCCCAGTGTTTTCTTGGCCGCCAGTAGGTTGTCCGCGCCAAGGGGCTCTCCGTGGGCCGATGCCATGCCCTGCTTCGGGCTGCCGTAGCCTATCTGCGTCTTGATCTCTATCAGTGAAGGTTTATCCTTCACAGCTTTTGCAGCCCTGATCGCCGCATCGATGTCGTCGATGCTGGTACCGTCTTCCACGAACAGGGTATGCCAGCCGTATGCCTCGAAACGCTTCCTGACATCCTCGCAGAAAGCCAGATCGGTGGAACCCTCTATGGTGATGTTGTTGGAATCATACAGCACTATCAGTTTGCCAAGGCCGAGCGTACCTGCCAGTGATGCAGCCTCGGAAGCCACGCCCTCCATCATGCAGCCGTCGCCCGCAAGCACATATGTGTAGTGGTCGACGACCGGATAGCCGGGACGGTTGAACTTCTCAGCCAGGTAGGCTTCCGCGATGGCCATTCCCACGGCATTGGCAAGCCCCTGGCCAAGGGGTCCGGTAGTTATCTCGACGCCCCTGGTATGGCCATACTCAGGATGTCCCGGAGTAAGGCTGTCCAACTGCCTGAAATTTTTCAGGTCGTCGATGGTCAGTCCGTAACCGAACAGGTGGAGCAGGGAATAGATCAGCATGGATCCGTGTCCGGCGGACAAAATGAACCGGTCCCTGTCATCCCAGTCAGGATTGGCAGGATTGTGCTTCATGCTCCTTGCCCAAAGCGTATATGCCATCGGGGCAGCTCCCATCGGAAGCCCGGGATGGCCTGAGTTGGCCTTCTGTACCGCTTCGGCGGACAGGATCCTTATTGTGTTTACCGTTAAGAGTTCGACGTTGTTCATATATACCTCCTGCAACATAGTTTTTTACCGGTGCAGACACAGCCTGCCCTTCCGGGGTAAGGCCCCTTCCGGACCAGGCAGCCGATAATGCAGCCGGGCCGTCACATCCGGATCCGATGCGGCCTGATCCGATACGGCCGGGTCTTCACATCCGGGTCTGATGCGGCCTGATCCGTGCAGCCGAATCGTTATTGCCGGATCCACTCGATCGAATCGATGCAGCCTGACCCGCGCAGCTGAATCGTTATTGCCGGATCCAGGCAGCCGGACTCACCCGGCGGCTCCTGGCACTTCAGGCAGCTCCATGCCTGGGCTTTATCCATAACCTTGCCTTGAAGCACGGTTTGCCGTCCTTCTCGTTCAGGCCTTCTATGTAGACCGTGCCGTCGCCGTCATCCGGGATCTCGCGGCAGAGCAGCAATGTGTCGCCCGGGAATACTTCTTTTATATAATTCACTTCAATTGCTTTCAGCATGTACTGCCTGTGGCTTTCGACAGGAAAACAGTCCATGATGTAGTCTATATATCTCGAGTTGTTTATATGGCCGTTGAAATCCACGTCGCTGTATCCGACCACTTTCCTGAAGACCGGCTCGGGCTTACCGGAAGGCCTCAGCTTTCCAGGCTGTGAATCAAGTGCGTGTTCCGCGATGAAATCCGGGTATTCCATGCGGATATAATCGCTTCTTTTCAGTTCCCTCGTGTTCGTATCTATTATGACCCAGGTGGAAGCGGCTCCAATGATCACATCCCCGCTTTCGTCCCAGACCCTGAAATCTCTCCGGAACTCCAGTTTTCCCGGCGGATGGGGCCACGTGGCGACCGTTATCCTTTCATTCAGCACGGGGATCCTCGTGAATTCCACCCTGATGCGGGTTAACACCCACGCAACGGAATATTCCCCGGCCAGCGTGCCGACACCGGCACCAAGCCTTTCGGCCGCTTCACCGGCCGTATCCTGGAAGTATTCGAACAACTTGCTGCACCTCAGGCATTTCAGGAAATCCACATCGCTGAACCCGATAGTATACGTATTTTTGTAAACAGCCTCTGTCCCCAAAATACGACCTCCCGGTGCCGTCCATCCGTATGGCCGGTTTGACCTCCCTATTGCCATACCGCTGATTCTTCCTTTGTACCGTCAAAAAAGATAATAGCATAACGCCTCAATATTTTCCACATATAACATCAAATCGTCATGAAATTTTATCAGAAATGGTTTGTTTTCAACACATGGGTGCGGGTTCGACTATTTCCCCCGGTTCATGATCCGTTCCCCGGAGATCCGGCGTACGGCATTACAAAAGCACCGGAAGCTGATC
>DGEQ01000014.1:24981-26139 GCA_002386045.1 Hungateiclostridiaceae bacterium UBA3922
CTACTCCGCAGCTTTCCTCAGCGCCTGCTCCAGGTCCCAGATGAGGTCGTCGGGATCCTCGATGCCTATCGAAAGCCTGATCTGGTCCGGCGTCACACCCGCCGCCAGCTGTTCCTCGGGTGAAAGCTGTGCATGGGTGGTGGACGCTGGATGTATCACGAGTGACTTCGCATCCGCGACATTGGCAAGCAGAGAGAATATCTCGAGGCTGTCGATGAATTTCACTGCAGCTTCGAGCCCGCCCCTGATGCCGAATGTGAATATGGAACCCGCCCCTTTCGGCAGGTACTTTTTGGCCAGTTCGTGATACTTGTTGTTCTCAAGTCCCGGATAGTTGACCCATGCGACCTGCGGATGGTCATTGAGGTACTTTGCTATCTTCATCGCGTTGTCCACGTGCCTTGCCACTCTGAGTGACAATGTCTCAAGCCCCTGCAGAAGCAGGAAAGCGTTGAACGGGCTGATGGCCGCGCCGGTGTCCCTGAGCAGCTGGACCCTTATCTTCGTCACATAAGCTGAAGGGCCGATATCCCTTGCATAAACGATGCCGTGGTAACTCGGATCAGGCTCGGTCATACCGGGGAACCTCCCGCTTCCCTGCCAGTCGAATTTTCCGCTGTCTACGATGACGCCTCCCAGCGTCGTGCCATGTCCTCCTATGAATTTAGTGGCCGAATGCACCACCACGTCGGCTCCGAACTCGATCGGGCGGATGAGGTACGGCGTCCCGAAAGTATTGTCCACGATCAGCGGTATCCTGTTTTCATGGGCGGCCGCAGCGATCGCTTCGAAGTCCGGTATATTTATGCTCGGGTTCCCGAGAGTTTCGATAAAGACTGCCTTTGTCCTCTCGTTTATCGCTTTCCTGAAATTCTCCGGATCATCCGGATCGACGAATATCGTTTTTATACCGAGCTTCGGCAGCGTGACCGAAAACAGGTTGTACGTGCCGCCATAAAGGGTGCTCGCAGCCACGATCTCGTCCCCCGCCCCGGCGATGTTCAAAATGGCATATGTAATGGCAGCAGATCCCGAAGCTACGGCCAATGCGGCCACTCCGCCCTCAAGCGCAGCCATCCTCTGTTCGAATACATCATTGGTAGGATTCATGATCCTCGTGTAGATATTGCCCGGTTCCTTAAGCGCAAACAGGTTCGC
>DGEQ01000034.1 GCA_002386045.1 Hungateiclostridiaceae bacterium UBA3922
GGAGTCCTGAATGAGTGCTGGAATCCGAAAGACCTGGCCACTGGAACACCGAACACTGCAATGGAATCCATGATGCCCAGCCTGTGGGATCCCAAACCCTCCGCCGGAATCCGTGATGACAGGTCAGCGGGATCCCTGATGCCGCGGCGTCAGACTCCGTGATGCTGCCTCGGAATGATTGCCCGGGGTTATCTTTTTACAGGTTTTTATCGATCAACTCGGCAAGTTCACTTTTGGTCCTGGCACCGACGATCTTGTCGACCACCTGGCCGCCCTTGAAGAATATGAGGGTCGGGATGCTCATGATCCGGTACCTGTACGAGATCTCGTTCTGTTCATCTACGTTGACTTTGCCTATCACGGCTTTTCCTTCGTATTCCTGAGCCAACTCCTCGATTATGGGCGCAACTGCCCGGCACGGTCCGCACCATGCAGCCCAGAAGTCCACAACGACAAGCTTATCTGTGCCGTTCAGCACCTGGTCGAAATTTTCCTTTGTCAAGGTTAACGCTTTCCCTTCTGCCATTTTGGTAAACCTCCTGTCAAATCGTTACTCTGTTTTTAATATTGTTACCCTTAATTTCCGCAATAAAACAGGTGTCAGGTTTAAGAAGCCTGTTTTCGGAACAAACAGGTACCAGGGACAGGGGCCGTGTCTCTGCTGCAAAACCGGCATCGGGGCTACGCGCAATAGTCAAGGGATCGCAGCTGTGATAAAGTTGGTTTGACGCCGGCAGCCCCAAGCCGGATGGTCCTGCCCTATCGATCCAGTTTACCCTATTTTTCCAGCGTTCTCAATACCAGGGTTTCGCCGTCGAGATAAACGATATAGTAGTCGAGCATCGTGATGAGCCGGCCTTTGTACCTGATCGGCCCGCCGGTCCGGACGGACGCCGCACCGGCCCAGGTGGAGACAGCGCTGCTCCAGGCGGATGTCGCGCCGGTCCGGCCATTGTCCGTAACTCGACCACCCTGTCCGGCTGTGCTGGTTTGATCAGACACGTCGTCATTCTGGCCGGTCGCGTTGGTCTGGCCGGGCACACCGTTAGTCTGGCCGGTCGCGTCGATCAGGGCTGGCGCCCCGTCATACTTGCCAGTCATATTGGTCCGGCCTGGTACGCCTTCATCATGGCCGGTCGCGTTGGTCAGGCCGGGCACGCCGCCATTCCGGGCGGCGATCATGCTATCCTGGCCCTGGGATCCGCTGTTCCGGCCCTGCGATCCGCCCGTCCGGCCTTTCAGGCCGTTGCCCTGCTTCACGCATTCGACGTTGCTTGCCTGCCGGTCAACGATATAAACAGACCCGTCGGGCGTAATCAATATATCATCGGCAGCAACCGCCCTGCCGAGGCTTAAGCCGTCCCAATCATCCGCACCGGCGCCGGCTTTGCCGAAGCGGATCTCCGTCACGTTCCCCGATCTATCTGTCATGCCCGCATATATCACGTCCCTGCCGTCGATATCCAGCAGCAGATGGGCCTGTTTCACCGGGATATACGTGGTTTTCCCGGTTTGTCCGTTCCGTACGCGCGTCCTTTCCCCGGCAAGCTGGTATACCAGGTTGTCGGTGTACAGCGTTTCCTTTATCACCGTGGTGAGGTCGGTTTTGAATACGAGGTTCAGGTTGTCCATTATGTCGAACCTGTAGATCCTGGCCCTCGTTTTACTGGTCTGGATCTTGGGATAGACTATGTTGGTCATCGGCGAAAGCTCTATGCCGACAACGGCGCTGCCCTCGGGCAGCCCTTTTATATCAGGATAACTCCTGTTAAGATCGGGGATCACATCATATGTGGATATACGGACGCGCCCGCTTTTCCCTTCCGGTTCCTTTATTGCGTATATGAGCATTTCCCTGTCCGGGAGCCACCTGTGGAACGTGATTTCCCCGCCGGCAGGTCCAAGCTGCTTTATTTCCCTGCCGCTGTCCAGGTCTGCGACGACGAGTTTTCCGTCAAGCATGAAAGAGGCATACAGGCCGTCGAAGGACACGCTTACATGGTCCGAGCCTTCCGGAAGCCTGTAGCTCCGATCCTTCACACCAGGGTAGTCCATCTCGTACATGGTCGATTTGAAATGTCCCCTGTTGGGAAGGTAGCCGTAATTCAGCCAGGAGAGGAATGCCGTCTGGAGGATCACGGAAATGAGTATCCATTTGTATATCGTTTGTATTTTCTTCATCTTCTGTCTCCTCCGACTCAGCCGCTGCCGTTCCGTTTGCCCGCAGGCAGCACTACGAATGCCGACGGTACCAGCCTTTCGCCCAGCTTGTCCGAAGGTCTGTTTATCACCTTTCCGTTATAATACATCGTCGTCGACGAACCGCCGTCAAGGTTTGCGGCATTCACTGCCCCATACTCGAGCAGGATGTCCTGGACTTCCCTCAGCGTTGCTCCGAACGAGTCAAGCGTCCGCCCGTCTATTACCAGCATCAGTACTTCGCCCGTCTTCCGCTGGCCTATCGCCGTGCGGGGAGCGATGCCCCAGCCTCCGTCGCCCTTTTTGATGGTCGGCTTGCCGTTGACGATGAGAGGCGGGCCGAAGCTGACGCCTTCCTTCACTCCGTACTCCAGCAGCTGTTTTACGGTATGCTTGCCTACTATGAGCATCCCTTCCTTTGTGAATGCCACTGTTTCCTGCTTCACATCCTTGCCCTCGTATTGGTCATAGACTACCTCTCCGTCGTGGATGATGAAGCCCATCGGGATGCCGCCGGTGCCTGTCCATCCCCTGTCGAGGAACCCGCCGGCGTTGATGCCTGCAATCCCGCCGTTGTTCCTGGTTATTCGGCTCGTGGTCTCGCCTGATTCGGGAAACAGCGACGAATAGCCCACTATCACCCTCGTGGGGTCGTGCACCACCATTAGCTTCCCCTTGAAGTCGCCGCCCTCGATATTGTAAACCTCGATGGTGTCGTCATGTTCGCCGCTAAGGTCGATCTTCTCTATCTCCTCGCCCCTTGCCGTGGGGTCGTCGGCGTAGGAATCCCTCAGGATCCGTGCTATCGCTTCGTCCGAAAGGAAGAGCCTTGCTATGAACTGGTGATTAAGCGTGTTCCAGGATGCCCCGACGATGGTCCCCTTCACTTCCTCAAAGGGGCCGTAGAAAATCAACAGGGGCATTGTGACCAGCGCAAATATGAACTGGAAAAGCAAAAACGCAAAAAAGCGCTTTTTCCAGGAACTGCGCCGGCTCCCGGCCGGATATCTTTTTTTGCCTGATTCAGCGGTTCTGCCCATTTTGACCCCTTTCACGCCGGTAAACCATGCAGCCGGTTTTCTGCAGGATGCAGCGATCCGTGCTGCCGCGGGACACCGGGACCGATGTCCACGCAGGATACGGTGCTCAGTGGCCTTGCAGGATAATGCCCAACAGGATGCTGTGCTCAGTGGCTTTGCTGGACAATGTCCCCGCAGGATACTGTACTCCGTGACCTGGCTGGATAATGTCCACGCAGGATGCAGCGATCCATATCCCCGCATAGCCCTGCTCTGCAACGCTTGCCTGGTTCCCCTGATCCACGCCTTGCTCTATTATTTTAAAGGAATACCTGCTGAAACGCAATCTGCGGCAGTTATTCCCATACCTGCACCGCACCGGGCATTCCTCCGGCGTTTCCGGCGTTCAGGTAAATCTTAACCAAAATTTAATAATAGATTTTGAAAAATGTGGTATCATTAATTGAACTTAATAGCTGATGTACCCGGCACGTCAGTTTTTGTAAAGTGGATCACCGTCGGGAGCCGGTTATCGGCGGGAGCGGGGCATCAACAGGGATAGCCGGCATCAGTTGGCAACAGGAATTGTAAAGAAAGTAGCTGTAAACGATACCAACAGTAGCTGCGGCAGGATTTGCAAATAAGAGTTATCGAAAGGGCAACCAGCAGAGTTATCTAAGAGATGTCGAAAGGGTCATCGAAGGAGATATCTCAAGAGATATCGAAAGAGTCGTCGAAAACGTTTTTTGCAGGGTAAACAAAAAGGTAAGCAATGAGGGAAACAAAAGGGTAAACAATAGTATAAGCAAGAGGCCAGGTAAAAGGGTAAACAGAGTAAGAAAATTGGTAAGATATTGAGTAAGAAATTGGGTAAGCAATGGAATAACCAGTACGAGTGACCACAAGAACAACCAACAAGAACAAACAAAAATCTCAGGAAGAATCATCAAGAGTTATCGACAGGAGTGAAGATCGAATGAAACCAGTAGGCAGGATCACCGTGCCGACAGTGATACCACAAAGGCTTGGAAAACTAAGGGACATCGCAAACAACCTGTGGTGGACCTGGAACAGCGAAGCAGCGGAAATGTTCAGGATGGCAGACGAGTCGCTCTGGGAGGAAACGGGCGGGAACCCGGCTGCCCTTGTCAATAGGATAGGGAGCAAAAAGCTGGAGCAGCTTGCAAACGACGAAAGCTTCCTTGAAGCATACGATGACGTGGTAAGCAGGTTCGATGCATATATGGACCGCACCGATACGTGGTTCAGCAGGACCTATCCCGACCTGGAAGGCCACATGGTGGCATATTTCTCAGCCGAATACGGCCTCAGCGAGACGCTGCCCATATATTCGGGCGGGCTCGGCGTGCTGTCCGGCGACCACTGCAAGTCGGCCAGCGACCTGGGCATCCCGTTCACGGCGGTAGGCCTGTTTTACAGGCAGGGCTATTTCAATCAGAAGATAAACCATGACGGCATCCAGGAAACGAGTTTCAGCACTCTCAACATAAACGACCTCCCGGTCAGCCAGGTGACCGATGAAAACGGCGAACCGTTGCTGATCAGCGTCGATCTGCCCGGAAGGACGGTCCACGCATCGATCTGGCAAATCAGGGTCGGTACCGTGAACATTTACCTGCTTGACTCGGACGTCCCCATGAACATTGAGCAGGACAGGCATATCACCTCCCGGCTGTACGGCGGGAACCACGAAACGAGGATACAGCAGGAGATACTGCTTGGGATAGGTGGTGTCAGGGCGCTGGAAGCCCTCGGCATAAGGCCGACGGTTTACCACATGAATGAAGGCCACTCGGCTTTCCTGTGCTTCGAGCTTATCAGGCGGGCCATGGCGAAATACAACATCAGCTTCCATGAAGCCAGGGAGCTTGTTTCTCCGTCGCTCGTCTTTACGATCCACACGCCGGTGCCGGCCGGCATCGACGTTTTCCCGCACGACGCGATGGATATGTATTTCACGACTTACAGGGAGTCCGTGGGCATTAGCCGTGAAGAGTTCCTCGCACTGGGCCAGGATCCCGGCAATCCCTACAGTTTCAACATGGCCGTGCTGGCGATGAAAATGGCCTCCGGCAGAAACGGCGTCAGCAAACTCCACGGCGAAGTGACCAGGAAAATGTTCAGGAACCTGTGGCCGGGCGTCCCGGAAGAAGAGGTGCCGATAACGCACGTTACCAACGGCATCCACACGCTTACCTGGCTTTCCCCCGTCATGAAGAAGCTTTTCGACAAGTACCTGACTGAGGGATGGGAAGACAGGATATACGAGCGCAGCACCTGGGAATCTATAGAAAATATCCCGGACGAGGAACTTTGGGAAGCTCATCAGAGTCTTAAGAAAAGCATGACAGAGTATGTGAACGGCAGGATCCGTTCAGGCTGCATGTCCAACAGGTCGATGAAATCGTGCACGGGCATCGATCCCGGAGCGCTTACGATAGGTTTTGCAAGAAGGTTCGCCACTTACAAGCGGGCGACGCTGATTTTCAGGGATATCGAGCGGATACGGAAACTGCTCGGCAAGGAAAATGCCCCTGTCCAGATCATCTTTGCCGGGAAGGCCCATCCGGCAGACAAGCCGGCCCAGGACCTCATAAAGTACATCAACGATATTTCCGGGCAGGAAGGCTTCAGGGGCAAGGTAGTGCTGCTCGAAAACTACAACATGGCACTGGCGCGCCGGCTTATCCAGGGTGTCGACGTGTGGCTCAACAATCCCCGCATGCCCCTGGAGGCAAGCGGTACCAGCGGCCAGAAGGCCGGTCTCAACGGCGTGCTCAATTTCAGCGTGCCTGACGGCTGGTGGAAGGAAGGCTTCAACGGTCAGAACGGCTGGGCTATCGGGACCGGGGCCATACACACCGATGAGCATTACCAGGACAACGTTGACAGCGATTCGATGTACGAGACGCTTGAAAATATCATCGTCCCGCTCTATTACCAGAGGGATGAAAAAGGCATCCCCAGGGGCTGGGTCAGGATGATGAAGGAGTCCATAATGTCGCTGGCTGCATACTTCAGCACACACCGGATGCTGCAGGATTACATGGAAAAGCTGTACGTACCCGCGATGGAGAACGTCTGCGACTTCTCGCCCGGCGGCAGCGTGGACTGCCAGGTGCTGATACAGTTGGCACAGTGGAAGAAGCATGTCCGCGACCACTGGCATCTTGTGACCGTAAGGTGCGGCGGCCTGCGGACCGGAGGGAACGGCGAAGGCTACGCGGCAGGCAGCGGTGACGGTACCGGCATTACTTCTGCACCCGGTGCGAAAATCACGCTGGAAGCGATCGTGTCACTGGGTCCGCTCAGGCCGGAAGATGTGAGCGTTGAGCTGTTTTATGGTATCATAGGAGATGACGGTGAAATAATAAATGGCGAGCACCTGCCAATGCAGTTGTGCGGCGAGGCCGAAGGCGGATCATACAAATATGCGGCTGACCTGTATCTCACCAGCGGCGGCGAGTATGGATACCAGTTCCGGGTGTTCCCCCATCACCCGCTGCTGACAGACAAGTTCGAACTCGGACTCGTAAAATGGGCTGAGTATTAAGCTGGGCAATGAACGTCGACCGAAAATACTGAGTGCCTGATGAGTACTTTCAGAATAAAGAAAAACACGGAAAGGAATCCGTGCGTAACGCTTTTACCGACTACATGGAGGACGCGATGCAGAAGAAAGTTCTACTGGTATTTCTTGCAACAGTCCTTATATTGACATGTTCTATCGGCGTGTGTTTTGCAGATAATGAAAACACAGCCCCTGGTTTTGCCGGTGTCAGCACTGCTGTGCCGGGTCCCGGCCAGGGTGAGCAGAACACGGCAGCCGGAGGCGTCGGCCAGGGTTCCGAAAATGCAGGGTCCGGTACACAGGATCCAGGCCCGGGAAACATCGGTCCGGGTACACAGGATCCCGTCCCCGCAAACACGGCCCCGGGAACCGGGGAAGCCGGCCAGGGTGATGAGATCACGGGCCGCGGCGCCGCAAGCACGGTACCGGCCCCTGAAATCAGCGCTCCATCCGCCCTGCTCATGGAAGCGGAGACCGGACAGATACTGTACGAAAAAAACATCAATGCCCCGCTTCATATCTCTGCAGCCAATAAGCTCATGACGATACTTGTTGCCATAGAGAACGGCAATTTGTCCTCTAATGTGACAGCCAGTTCCGAATCGGTCAACACAGAAGGATCGATGCTCAATCTCGTGGTCGGCGAAAAATACCTGATGGGCGACCTGCTGTACGCTATCATGCTTACGTCTGCCAACGACGCGACCATCGCGGTCGCCGAACATGTTTCTTCCGGCGATATCGGAAAATTCGTAGACCTTATGAACAAAACGGCTGAAAAACTGGGAATGACCGACACGTACTTTACCAACCCGACCGGCCTGTATGATGAAAATCAGTACACGACTGCGCGGGACATCGCTCTGCTCGTAAGGTATGCCATAGCGAATCCGCAGTTCAACACGTTGTTTACCTCAAAAGTGCGACTTTGGAGTGACAGTAAAACGTCGCGCCTGCTGACGAGCCCGTTCGATCTGTTCTGGGAGTACGACGGTATCCTTGGCGGAAAAACAGGTTACAACACAAAGGAAAAGCAGACCGTCATTTCTACGGCGTCGCGTTCGAACCTGAGACTGATAAGTATCGTGCTCGATGCCCCGGAAGCAGCTATGTTTGAAGATACCAAGGCGCTCCTGGACTATGGTTTCGAGAATTTCAGGAAGAGTACGCTGGTCAGCAGGAATGAAGTCATAAAGACAGTCGAGTTCGAAGGACATGAGGTCAGGCTCATCAGCCAGAGTGACATAATATATGTGCACCCCCTGGGCGAAAGTTACATCAAGGACTTCGAAGCATCAATAGACCTCAGGTCACCACTGAAAAGGACTACACCGGTAGGGAGCGCCGTATACATACTGAATGACGGAACAGAGATACGCATCAGCCTGTATCCTGAAAGCGAGATAGTGCCAGCGGAAGATATGAAAACCAGGATACAGAAACTTATCACGGACAACAGGGACATATTCATTATAGTTGCGGTGCTGGTCGTCATCGAGATACTGCTGCTGATAGCCAATATAGGAAAACTCATAGCCAGGCTGATCGCGTTCCTCCAGCGCCGTGACAGGAAAAGGTCCTGATAATGGAACCCGGTCCTGCAAAACAAGGATGCACTGATTTGTATAAAAAAGCCTGGATCTGCATCAAAGACAAAGAAGCCTGGATCTGCACCAATGGCAGACCCCAGGCTCTTTTAAGTACCGGGTTCAGCATAGTTCCGGTTTTCGCAGGTTTACGGGTGCCGGTTTTCAGTGCCCGTTATTGGCATCATTTCATATCACGGTAATCAATACTCGTAAACGATGCTCACGTATGCGCTGATCTCAAGCTGCCCTGCCTGTATCGGCGTTGCAGCGCCGGCTCCTTCGGCCCGCATGTCATATACGGCATAGTTGTGCAACGGGCTGTACCCTCCGCCGCTTTCATTGACGGTGAGCGCACCCTTCAGTTTGACGCCGAGTGCGTCGGCTATCGTCTTTGCTTTCCTGTCAGCCGCCAGCACCGCGTTCTTCAGCGCTTCATTGTAATAGTCCTCGTAATTGCTGAGGCCGAAGCTGATGCTGCTGCTCGTGTTGACACCGCTCTCGGCTGCCGCGTCGATCACGCTGCCCACCTTGCCGAGGTCCCTTACGGTGACGCTCACGGTATTGTTGACGCGATAGCCCGTTATCGTGCTCTCGCCGGTCTCCTTGTCGTAACTGTACACGGGGCTGATGGAATAGTTCGAGGTCTGGATATCCTCATCAGCGATACCAAGTGCCTTGATGGCCCCAATGACTTTTTCCATCGACTGGGCATTGGCTTTCTGTGCGGCTTTTGCGTCCTTGTCCTCGGTCAGTACGCCGAGGCTGATGGTTGCAAAGTCAGGTGATGCAGTGACTTTCGACTGCCCTGAAACGTTTATCATCCTTTTCTGTTCGTTTTCCTCGGCTGCTTCTGCCGGCGCGTTGGCAAAAATACCGATAGCGGCTACCAAAACAACTGCTGTGACAAGCAGGACGACTGCCAGCGTGAGTTTTCTCCTTGCGGGAATTGCCTGTATCATAGATCACACCTCCAATAACAGCAGACACTTCAGTGGATCGTCTGCATTTTTTTCCTTTATTGGATTAGACGTCCGACACAGACAAAAGTTCCGGACGAGCAAAAGTTGACGACCATTTCCCGCACCTGTCGCCCCACCTGGCCTGCACGCGGCCATCCGTCCGCAGTTCGACCACTTCACACAGCCCAGGGCAGCCGCTGCATTCAAAACTCCTTGTTTCGTAGATCCTGTTTGCGGCATCGAACCCGTTGAATCTCGTCACCGGGTTTCTTTCGCCCGTCATTTTGCGCCTGGCAATGAGGGCGGCGCCGAACGCTCCCATAACATCGTATTCCTTCGGTATCGTGAGCTCCAGTCCGAGAGCTTTTTCAAATGCTGCGGTAATCCCCCTGTTTGCAGCAACGCCGCCCTGGAAAACGACAGGCCCGTGTATTTCCCTGCCCTTCGCCAGGTTGTTGAGGTAATTCCTCACCAGGGCCTCGCACAGGCCGTTGACGATGTCTTCGATGCTGTGCCCGGACTGCTGCTTATGTATCATGTCCGATTCGGCAAAAACAGCGCATCTGCCGGCGATCCTGACCGGTGAGGCGGATCGGAGCGCCAGGTCGCCGAATTCCTCGATGGGGACCCCGAGCCTGGCGGCCTGCCTGTCGAGAAATGACCCGGTACCTGCTGCACAGACAGTGTTCATTGCAAAGTCGCAGACTACGCCGTCTTTCAGCAGTATTATCTTCGAATCCTGCCCTCCTATTTCTATGATGGTCCGGACACCCGGGACGACTGCCTGGGCTGCTGCTGCGTGGGCAGTTATTTCATTTTTTATGATATCAGCCCCGGCTATGACCGCCGCGAGTTCCCGTCCGCTGCCGGTGACCCCGACGCCGATTATTGGCGCATCGCCGCATTGCCCGGCGATCGCCTTCAGTCCCTCGATCAGCGACTCTATCGGTCTGCCGCCGGTGCGCCTGTAGTGCTTCGCTGTTATCTGCCCGCCGCTGTCGATCACGACAAGGTTCGTACTGACAGATCCCACGTCGATCCCAAGATACAAGCCTGCCTTTTTTATATGTCCCACTCTCCCCTTCTGTGCTTCGTTTCCATTGCCCGTTTCACAAGCGTCCTGGCTGTTCCCTTCTTTTTTATTACTGCCGATTCCCTCACTTTTGCCGATGTCCTTTGCCTCGCTTTCACATGAGAGGTTTGCCTCCGCACAACCTACTTTTCCGGTGTGCCTGCCCTTCGGATCCTCCTGGTGCCTGCCGTGCGCGTCTCCAGCATGCATGCGGCCTGCTTTCCGTCTTCCCAGGCTTTCCCTCCGCCTTTCCAGCATGTCCACGAAGGCCTCGACCCTCGTCATGTATCCGGCTTCGCCTGTCATTTCGTCGATTATCAGCGTCAGTACCGGGATATCCAGGTCTCTTTCGACCGACGGCAGGATACTTTCGGCGACGATCTCGGGCATGCAGGAAAACGGGAACAACTGGATAACACCGTCGTACCCGCTTTTTGCGTATATCGCGGTATTGCCGACGGTCTCACGGGCGTGTCCGCCTATCATCGCGCCAAGCCACGGTTTTGCCGCCCTGGCGAACGCCATGTCCCTGGGCAGATGGAGGGGCTTCTTTATCATGTGTTCGATGATCCAGTTGCTCACCGTCACCTTCCTGTCGACTTCCACGCCCAGCCTGCCGAGCCTGTGCTGGATGTCGAAACTGGCGAAGTGCTCGATGCCGGTGTATATTTCCCCCACTATGCCTACTTTCAGCGGATCCGCCCCGGGATCCAGGGGGATGGATCTCAGCATGGCTTCCGTTTCATCCAGCAGCCTGAGGATATTTTTCGTCCCGGCGGTCCTGAGGGCTTTTTCCCTGAAGCCGCCGTATATCCTGTCGGTGGCGCCGCGTTCACATTCCCGGGCCCTTGTCCGGAAAGCAAGCATTTCGATCTCGTCTGCACGTTTTGCGATTTCCACGGCCCGCAGCAGGATGGACGGCAGTCTCGCCAGTTTCGATGCGCCCGGCACGACTGCGCGGATCCTGGAGAGCAGGTCCATTATGTCCGTGCCCTCCAGCGTGATCACTTCCATGTTGAAACCGGCATCCTTCAGTATTTCCCTGTGGAGCTGCGAATAGTAGCCAAACCTGCACGGGCCGCATCCGCCGGCCATGAGGATCGTGTCGGCGCCCATCCCGTGCGCCTGTATAAAGTTGCCGATGTTTATCTTGAGCGGCAGGCATACCATTTCAGGGGAATACCTGGTGCCGAGTTCCAGCGCCCGCTTGTTGTTGAACGGCGGTATGACATAGTCTATGCCGATATCGTCGAGTATGGATTTTACGCAGATATATGTATTACCCAGATGCGGAAATGTGACCTTCATTTTGCCTTCTCCATTGCAGCATGTCAATAAAGGCTTCAAGCCTCGTGTTGAACCCGGCTTCGCCGGTATGTTCGTCTATCGTCATGGTTATGAGCGGAATGCTGTACCTGCGCCGCACGTGCCTTTCGATCAGGTCGTTGACGAAGGAGTCGATTCCGCAGCCGAAGCTGGTCAGGAATATGAACCCGTCGACCTGTCCGCTTTCGGCCATGTGGAGAGCCGCGCCGTAGGCCAGCCTGCCGTGGTTCCAGAACATCGGCTTGGCCAGGGCCGACGCTTGCCTGTTTATGTCGGCTTCGTCCACCGTTTCTATCGTCCTGGCCAGGACCTCGTAGCGTGCCAGCTTCCCCAGCAGGTCCATGCTTATGTACCTGTCATATACGGTGTACGGATGCCCTATCACCCCGACACACAGCTTCCTGCGGCATGCGGACCGGCACGGGGACGGTCCTGCTGTTCCGGCGGCAGGACGCGGGAACGTTTCCCCTGTACCGTCGCAGCCGCTCCCGAAGCGGGGACAGTTCTCACCTTTCTGACATACGAGGCCGGGACGGCCGCCACTTCTCTGCACCGACTCTGCAAACTCGACGAAAAACTGGTCTCTCCTGAAATTTTGCGCCGCCAGCTGATAAGCCTTGACTGTCTTCCGCCTGTCCGCACCGAGCATCGCCCCGACTTCGACTGCCGCCCTGATGCCGCCCCTTATGGACTTTCTCATGTTGACTTCCGTATCGATCAGCTTTGGCAATCCTTTCAGCGTGTGCCTGACCATATCCGGGAGACCGCCGAATTCAGGGCATATGTATTCGTTTTTCGAAATGCTCGTAAACCTGGGCACCAGTATATAATCGACCCTGTCCTTCAGGTTCTGCACATGCCCGAAAAATAGCTTGATTGGCAGGCATGCCTCATCGACGCAGGATTTCACACCGTCATCCAGTATCCGCCTGTTGGTCGGACCTGATATAACTACATCAAGTCCCAGGTTCATGAAAAAACTTTTCCAGAACGAAGCAAACCTGAAGTAAAACAGGCTGCCCGGTATGCCTATTTTCACGCTCAAATGCCGACACTCCCAAATCGTCAGAAAACTGTCCCTGTTCCATCTCAAACTATTATTTGCATCCGGGCCGCGATTATTCAAAATGTGGGGATCCGGAAAAGTGTGCTTATTTTGTTGCACATTTTTGCACATGCACCCGCAAAAGACAGCAAGTATTGAACCCATAAAGCAAACCAGTCCATTTCAATTGGCACTGGAGAATTTTAATATTTATTTATGATGAGAAAAATGCCTTCAACTCTTATGACCGGTTTTCTGTCAATGACTGTCTGTTAAGGACAGTTATCAATAAAAATCAATTAAAGGAGGAAACAGCATGAAAAAAGTACTGTCAATCCTGCTGGTCCTGGTTATGCTGGTCGGCGTGCTTGCAGGTTGCGGCGGCAAAAAGTCCGAGAGCACTCCCGGAGACCCGACCAGTCCATCGACCGATTCATCAGCACCATC